>JAJDVB010000170.1 GCA_022826345.1 Alphaproteobacteria bacterium | reverse complement strand
TCCGGCCAGATTATCGGCGTTGCCGCACTCATCATCATCCTCCGACGGTGAGACTCGATCACCACAGTCTATGGAGGTTGTCCCGTCCATCACCACAACATATTGAGATAATGAGTCAATTTGGAGCGCGTTTGGTATCAGGAGGTCCGAGACGCGGGAGGTCCCTGGAAGCGGTCTCTCCAGTGTCCGCATCGGCGGATTTCGGAGAGCCGAGACCGTCGAGTCCCAGCGTCGACGCCACGGTGGGCACGAGCGGTCTTGCCCACGCAATTGCCGAGCGGAGACTCAGCATCGACCGCTTGCGCGCCAGTGACGGCACGGAGCTCACCGCGTCGTCGGTCGGATCGCCTGCCCGGCTCGATTCGGCGTCGGCGCTTGGCGAAGTGGACGCGAATGGGACCGTCTCAGTTTCCGAAGAGACTTCGGCCGAATCGTCGCCATCCTCCTCATCAGGAGCATCGGCGTTGTCGGACGTTCCAGCATCGGCGTCCAATCGATTCTGCTGGGACAAGTCGGTCATTTCTCTGCATCCGCAAGGGAGTCGGTCGCATGTCACAGTGATCTTCACCGGGCGCAACCGTCAATTCCCAAATGTGAGCAGCGCGGGAATCTGACGCTGCATTGTTCTATTCCAAAAGTCGAATGACATGGGAATCCAAAGCCAGTCCAAATTGCCGTTTCAATCGAATTGATTCGTGCATGCGGCACCGCGTTCAGTTTGCCGCGACGCCCCCTGTTCCGGACTCGCACCAGCGCCTTGGAATTGAACGACGCCAAGGCGTTAGCTTGCCGATCGACGCCGAGTAAGCGCGCCGGACAGCGGCTCAAACGCGGCACCGCGATCCATGCCCGGCGAAGCGAACGCATCGCAGCGGGGCGGCGGTCGGCGCCGCGGGGGCGCGCCATGCGGCGTTCAATTCGTCTTGACCATGACGCGGTTCGGGACCAAATCGGCACAACTCGATATCCGGCCGGAGTCGCTCAAACGGAAAGGGAAGCATGAAGATCGCGGTCGTCTACAACAGGGACAGCAAGAACGTGATCAACCTGTTCGGCATGCCGAACAGGGAGAAGATCGGCCTGAGGACGATCAAGCGCCTGGCCGACGCCCTGAAGAAGGGCGGCCACCAGGTCATCTCGCTGGAAGCGGACAAGGACCTGGTCGACCGGCTCGAAGACTTCATGCCGCAGGTCGTCCAGGGCGAGCGACCGGGCATGGTGTTCAACGTCTCCTACGGGCTGCAGGGGCAGGCCCGCTACACCCACGTGCCGAGCATTCTGGAGATGGTCGGCATCCCTTACGTCGGCTCCGGGCCGCTCGGCCATTCGCTGGCCCTCGACAAGGTGGTCACCAAGATGCTGCTGCGCCAGCGCGGCGTTCCCACGCCCGACTTCGCCGTGCTCGACACGCCGAGCGCGGAGCTTCCGCCGGACCTCACCTACCCGATGATCGTGAAGCCGAAGAACGAGGCGGTCTCCTTCGGCCTCAAGGTGGTCGACGACGAGGAGGGCCTGCGCGAGGCGGCATCCGTCATCTTCAACGAGTTCCGCCAGCCCGTCCTCGCCGAGCAGTACATCACGGGCAGGGAGATCAACGTCGGCATCCTGGGCAACGATCCGGTGGAGGCGTTTCAGCCGGTCATGCTCGACTTCGGCGATGGCGCGCAGATTTACACCTACGAGGACAAGACGGGCCGCAGCGGCCGGGAGATCCGGCCGGTCTGCCCGGCTCCCATCGGCGACGAGCTGGCAGAGAAGGCCAGGGAGGTCGCCATCCAGACGTTCAAGGTGCTGGGCCTGAACGACTGCGCCAGGATCGACATGAGGCTCGACGACGCCGGGCAGCTCTTCGTCCTCGAGGCCAACTCGCTGCCGAGCCTCGGCGAACACGGCTCCTACCTGGTGGGGGCGGACCATGCGGGTCTCGATTTCACCGGCTTCGTGAACCGGCTGGTTGATATCGCGACCGCCCGCTACTTCGGTACGCCCAGCGTCTCGCCCCTGGAAGGGGGCGCGAAGGACACCAACGGCCAGATACTGCAGTACGTCACGCAAAACCGGGAGGGGCTCGAACGGCGTCTTCGGGACTGGGTGCAGCTTTCGAGCACCACCAACGATCCGGTGGGCATCGAACACGCGGTCGCCAGGACGACACGCATGCTCGAAGGCCTAGGCCTGAAGCCGGTCAAGGATCTGACGGACGGCCCCGAGGTCTGGACCTGGGCTACCTCCGGTTGGCGCGAGGGCGGCACGTTGCTGATCGCGCACCTGGACACGCCGATCGACACCGCGGTCGCCGTGCAACCCTACCGGCGGGACCCCGAGTGGGTTTACGGCGAAGGGATCGGCTCGTCCCGCGCGCCGCTCGTGATCATGGAGTATGCGCTGCGCGCCATGCGGCGCATCCGCAAGCTCAGCCGGACACCCCTGGCCGTGTTGCTCTACACCGACGAGGGCCGGAGCGCGTTGCACAGCACGCAGCTCATCCGGGAGGCGGCGGCCAGGGCGAAACGCGTCATCGTTCTCGGCCCGGTGGATGCGGCCGGCGACCTCGTGACGAACCGGCGCGGGGCGCGGCGCTATCGTCTTTCCGTGGAAGGAGAGCCGGTGCGTCCCGGCCAGCGCACCAGACGGGTGCCCGTGCTGCGCTGGACTTGGGGCAAGCTCGACGAGATGACTCAGATGACGTCGTCGAAGGCGCGGCTTGCCGTGGAAGTGCTGGACATCGAGCCCGAGAGACACCCGATGATGGCGCCGCATCGGGTCTCCGCCACGATCATGGTCAGCTACTTCAACGTGGAGGATGCGGAGCGGGTCGAGCGGCAGATGAAGGAAATCCTGGGCAACAGGGGGCGGCGGTGGAAGCTGACCCAGACCTCGGATCGCCCGCCGATGAAGGAACGGGCGCAGGGGTTGCGGCTCGTGAAGGCGATCGAAGACGTGTCGCGGGAGCTCCAGCTCCCCGTTGGTCATCACTCCTCGGCGTGGCCGTCGGTCGCAGGCCTCGTTCCGGCGAAGACGGGCTGCGTCTGCGGCTTCGGCCCGGTTTGCCGCGATCGCGGCACCGCCAAGGAGGCAGTCCAGCGGGTAAGCCTGGTGCAACGGGCGCTCTTGCTGGCCGCCTTCCTGGCCAAGCCCCAGTAGGAGCGATCGCGATGAGTGGCGCCTCGGGCACTGCCGGCGAAGCCGACAAGGTCGCCGGTGGCAGGCGCGTCAGTCGGCCATCGCGCGACGCTGAAATGCCGGAACCGCAGCGGATTGCGGTCTCCCGCAAAGGCATGGTCGCGACCCAGCATCACTGCGCCACCCGCGCCGGCGTCCGTATGCTGGAAGAGGGAGGCAACGCTGTGGATGCCGCCGTTGCCGCGGCGCTGGCGCTCGGTGTCTGCGAGCCGGCCGCGTCGGGGATCGGCGGGCAGACCATGATGCTCGTCCACCTGGCGGAGCCAAAGCGCACCTTTGCCCTCGACGGGTCGTCCCGCGCCCCCAACCGCGCGGTCTCGGAGGTGTTCTCGGATCGCCGACGCGAGGTTCGCCGCGGCTATCGCGCATCGACGGTGCCGAGCTCGCTCGCGACCTACCACTACGCGTCGGACACCTATGGTCGCCTCGGCTGGTCGAAGGTCTTCGAGCCCGCCATCGAGCTGGCGCAGGAGGGCTACGCGGTCAGCGCCCTGCAGCACGCGCTGACGCAACGGGAGCGGCAGCGCCTCATCGAAGGCACGGCTGCGCCCTTCTTTCTGGAGAACGGCAGGGCCTTGCGGACGGGGCGGACACTCCGCCAGCCCACGCTGGCGCGAACGCTGGAACGCATCGCCCGGCAGGGTGTGGAGGAGTTCTACCTGGGCGAGACGGCCGAGCTCATACACCGGGACATGGAGGCCAACGACGGCCTGATCCAGAAGGACGATCTCGCCCAGATTCCCTATCCGATCGAGCGCCGCCCGCTCACGGCCCGGTTCGAGGCGAGCCGCGTCTTCACCATGCCCCCGCCCGGCGCCGGGCGCATGCTCGTGCAGATGCTGAACGTCTACCAGAACCTGCCCGAGCGCGCGGCCGATCCCGACACGCCGCTCGGCGCCGTGTTCCTGGCGGAGACGATCCGGCGTGCTTCCCTCGACCGGCAGGACCGCCCGTACGACCCCAACTTCTATTCCCAGGTGTCGGACCGGGAGATGCTCCAGGCCGAGTACGCCAAGCGGGTCGCGCGGCAGTTGACGCGGCGAATTCAGAGCCGGGGCGAGACCACGCACCTGACGGTCATGGACGGGGCCGGCAACGTCGTCGCGCTGACGCAGTCGATCGAGAACGTCTACGGCTCCTGCTGCGCCTCTCCCGATCTCGGCTTTCTCTACAACAACTACATGAATGCATTCGAATACGGCGATGCCTCGCACCCCTACTACATGAGGCCCAACGCGGTGCCCTGGGCCAGCGTCGCGCCGACGGTGATCTTCAGGGGCCGCCGGCCCTGGCTCGCGATCGGCTCGCCCGGCAGCGAGCGGATCGCGCCCTCCATCCTCCAGGTCCTGCTCCGCCTGCACCACTCCTCGCCCTTCGCCGCGGTGGAAGCGCCGCGTCTCCACTGCTCGCTGGACGGGAAAGTCTCGCTGGAGGCCTCCCGCATTCGAGACGACGTCCCCGCCAGGCTGCGCAGGCACGGCTTCGAGGTCGTCCCGCGCGAGGCGTACAGCTTCTACATGGGGTGCGTGCAGATGGTGCTGCGCGACCACAGGTCCGGCGAGTTGATCGGCGTCGCGGACCCGAGGAGGGACGGCTCCGCCGCCGGGCCAGCCTGATGAGCCTGCCGCTGCTGCTTTCCGTCCCCCACGCTGGGCTGGCCGTTCCCCCGGAGGTGGAAGCCTGCTGTGTGCTCACGGCGCAGGAGATTGCGGAGGACGGCGACGAAGGCGCGGAGGAGATCTACGACCTGGAAGCGGCTGTGGCGGCATTCCAGACAACGGACGTCGCCCGCGCGATCATGGACCTGAACCGGGCCGAGGACGACCGGCGGCGCGACGGCGTGGTAAAGACCCACACCTGCTGGAACGTGCCCGTCTATCGCGCGCCGCTCCCCGATGACACGATCGAGTGGTTGCTTGACCGCTACCACCGGCCCTACCACCAGCGCCTGACGGAACTCGCGAACGAAGGACGCGCGCGCCTCGCCATCGACTGCCACACCATGGCCGCCAAGGGTCCACCCGTGGGGCCGGACTCAGGCCAGGAGCGACCCTGGATCTGCCTGGGCTACGGCGAGGGAACCTGCCCGACTCCCTGGATCGAGGCGCTGAGGGACTGCTTCGTCGAGCAGATCGGCCCGTACGTCACCATCAACGAACCCTTCAGCGGCGGTTACATCACGCGCCACCATTCCGCCGAAATGCCCTGGCTGCAGCTCGAGATGTCGAGGGCGCCGTTCCTCTCCAACGCGGAGAAGAGGGAGATGGTGCGTGCAGCCCTCACACGGCTGGTAGCCCGGATCGGGGAGGAATGAGTTTGCGGCATCACGAGGTGGAGCCTGGGCTTGCCATGGCGGAGCACCTCTCTCTAGCGTTTCGGTCTGCACCGTTGACGAGTCGGCCGGACCACCATGTCAACGTCTGCCAACCTTCCTTGTTGAAGCATCGCGGCGCTGCCGATTGCGGCACGGCTCCGGCGTATCGGAGCCCCCTCGCCGAAACGAGCTGATTGGGAGGAGCCATGGACCCGCAGGAAGGCGGCGCCACCTGGAAGGACACCTACGACGTCTGGATCGAGGCGCTCGAAAGCAACTATCGAGAGGTCATCGAGGGGGCCGCCGGCTTCGTTCCCAATCTAATCAGCGCCGCGATCCTGCTCATCGTCGGCTGGCTGCTCGCGACCGGGCTGCGCTTCCTGATCCTTCGTTTCGGCACGCGGCTCGACCGCCTGTTCCAGGCGGCGCGCGAGCGCCTCGGGCCGGCACAAGGGGAGCTGCGCTGGCCGCTCTCCCGCATCCTGGCCTTCGTCGTCTACTGGCTGGTGATCGTCTTTTTCCTGGCCGTCGTGTCGGAAACGCTGGGCTTGCCGGGCCTTTCCGACGCTTTCGACGAGATTCTCTTTCATCTGCCGATCCTGTTGATCTGCGCCGTGGTCCTCTTTGTCGTCTACCTCTTGAGCGGCGTGGCGGCGAATGCCGTGACGACAGCCGCGCGCTCGTCCGGGGTGAGGAACAGCCGCCTGCTCGGGCGCGCGGTCAGAGTGCTCATCATGACGCTGGCGGTGATCGTCGTGATCAGCCAGCTCGGCATCGATCTCACGCTTCTGGTCAACATCGTGACCATCATTGCGGGGATGATGCTAGGCGGCCTTGCCGTGGCCTTCGGTATCGGCGCCGGCGGCGTCGCAGGAAACGTGATCGCCGCTCATTACGTGCGCCAGACCTACCGCATCGGTCAGCGCGTGGCAGTGGGCTCCTTCGAAGGCGAAATCCTGGAGATCACGCGTCACGCAGTGATCCTCGACACCAGGGAGGGCCGGACGCAGGTCCCCGCGCGACTGTTCAACGAAACCGCGTCGGTTCTTGTCGACGCTGGTGGCAGCAATGACCAGTGAGCTCATCCTCCGGTTCGCGGCCGACTACCCGGCCGAGGCTGCGGAGTTGCTGGAGCGCGCGACCCCGGACGCTGCCGCGAACGTTCTTTCGTCACTGCCGCCGCCCGTCGCGACGGCGGTGCTGGGCGCCATGGCGCCGGGCCCCGCCGCAAATTGCCTGGCCGGGCTCGCACCCCGCGCGGCGGCACGCCTGCTGAAGACCCTCAAACTGGAAAGCATGACGCCGCTGATGCTGCGTCTGGACGCGAAAGCGCGGAACGCGATCCTGCGGGCGCTGCCGGCGACGATTTCGACGTCTCTGCGCATCGTTCTGCAATTTCCGAGCGACAGTCTCGGCGCGCTCCTGGACCCGCAGGTGATGACGGCGCGGGCGGACGCGGCGGCCGGCGAAACCATCGCGCTCGCCCGCAAGGCGCCACAGTCGGTCAGACGGTATCTCTACGTGCTCGGCGACGAACAACGACTCGTCGGTGTGGTGGGCGCACGCCAGTGTGCGCTCAGCGACCCCGCGCTGCAGATTGCGCGGCTGATGAACGCAAGGCCAGTCGCCCTGTTGGCGCGAACGCGGCTGCAGGAGGCCGCGCTCAATCCTCACTGGGAGCGGTTCGACATGCTGCCGGTGGTGAACCGGCGGGGCATCTTTCTCGGCGTCGTGCGCCGAAACAATCTGCAGCGCGCCCTGCTGGGAGAAGAGGCGTCGGTGGGGCGCGTGGACGTGACCGATCTCGCGCTCGATCTCGCCGATCTATGGTGGCAGACCGCCTCGGCCTTCCTCCTCGATACCTCGAAGCAGGACGAGAAGCCGTAGGGCAGGCGTCTTGCCGTCTTCCGAGCACCTTTCGTGAACACGCACCGGGTTGCCATGGGGACGAGGTGATGGACGAGAACACTGCCTCTCGGGGCGCAGACGAATTCGAGCTGCTGCTGCAGCTGCAGCAGGCCTTCCTGGCCCGCCATCCGGGCGCAGCAACGGCTGCCTTGGAAGAGTTCGATCCGGAGGCGCTGGTCGAGACTTTCGTCTCTCAACCAGCGGAGACGATGCTTGGCATCTGGGCGCGCTTGTCGCCGCCCATCGGCAGCAAGCTGCTGAGCTCTCTGCCGGAGGACGTCCGGAATGAAACCATTCATCACTTGAACAGCGTGCAACTGGCCCGGCTGCTGGCCGCAGCCCGTGAGGAAGAGCGGGAGACCATTCTGGCGCTCCTCGAGCGGCGCAAGGCGAGGGCCGTACGCGGCCTGCTTGAGTATCCGCCGGATCGAGCCGGGGCGATGATGGACGCTGGCGTCCGTACGTTGCGGGAGACCAGCACCGTGGGGCGGGCGCTGGGACAGCTTCGCCGGGAGCGCGGCAGTCACCACATCGGCTTCTTCGTGGTGGATCCGGAGCAGCGCCTCGTCGGCTGGGTCGACATGCAGGACCTCGCCCTGGCGGAGCCGCGCGAGGTGGTGGGCGATCTGGCGCGGCGGGTGCGGGGGGTCGTGGACACGATGGCCACCCAGGACGAGGTCGCCGAAAGCATGGAGACGCACCATCTGTGGGAGCTTGCCGTCGTCGACCTCGACGGGAAACTGATGGGCGTAATCCGCCACACCTCGATGCTCGAAGCCGAGAAAGAGCGCGCCACCGTCGGCATGCAGACCATGGTGGGCGCCAGCAGGGAAGAACGCGCGCTCTCGAAGATCTCCTTCGCCATCTTCAAGCGCCTACCCTGGCTTCAGGCGAACCTGGTCACAGCATTTGCCGCTGCCGCCGTCGTCGGTCTCTTCGAATCGACCATCGCGCAGTTCACCGCGCTCGCGGTGCTCCTGCCGGTGGTGGCCGGCCAGTCGGGCAACACGGGGGCGCAGGCTCTCGCCGTCACCATGCGCGGCCTGGCGCTGCGCGAGATCAGGACGATGCACTGGCCCCGCGTGGTCTTCAAGGAGACCAACGTCGGCTTCTGGAACGGCACCGCGGTGGCGCTCACCACGGGCATCGTCGTCTACGTCTGGAGCGGCTCCTACGGACTGCCGATCATCGTCGCCGCGTCGATGATCGTGTCGATGGTGATAGCTGGAATCGCCGGGGCGGCGATACCGATGCTGTTGACAGCGTTGCGTCAGGACCCGGCGCAATCCTCTTCGATCATTCTCACCACCGTGACCGACGTGACCGGCTTCTTCAGCTTCCTCGGCATAGCGACCCTCTTGAGCGGCATGATCTGACGTGCGCCGGGCGTCAGGCGGGAGCCTCCATGCGCTGTGCAGCGATTTGGTGCTCGATTCTGTTTGTTCAGGTCGGATCGTTGGTTTGCCTAGGGGCACGGAGATGCGCTTGTTCTGCCACGTGTGCGGCGAAGCCTGAACCGGCCTCAGCGTAGACGCTGAAGACCGTCGATGCACCGGCTTGTTCCAGAGGCTCGATCTCATCCTGGAATCTGGCAGTGGCGGCAACCCGACCCCCAAATGAGGCGGCCTTGAGCTGGTCGATCACGGCGAGGTTGGCGATCAGATTCGGCAAAGCCAGCATTACCAGTTCGAGAGTGTGCGTGGCCTGAACGCGATCCCAGAAGTCTGGATCGCCGGGATCGCCAAGCAATACCTTGCGACCCGTCGCTTGCTGGCGTTGCACCGTTGCCGGATCGATGTCCACGCCGACCACGGACCCGCCGAACAGGTCATGCATGCTGTCGTAGGCTCCCGTTCCGATGCGGCCCATGCCGATGACGGCGATTGCCGCCTCTCCGATATCGAGCGGCCGATCGTCGGCGACAAGTTCGGATCGCTGAATGCGTTTCCACACCGTCCGGTATCGGGTGTAGATCCGATCGGCAACGACGTTGAGCCCTGCGGCGACGATGCAGGACAGGGACAGCGCAATCGCGATGGCGATCAACCAACGACTGTCCAACCAGTTATTGGCGACTCCGACGGCCGCGACGATGAGCCCGAACTCGCTGAAGTTGGTGAGACTCAGCGACGCGAGCAACGAGGTTCGGGCCCGCAGCCTGAATGCCGAGAGCAGGACGAAGAAGAGAGCGGACTTGAGAAGCACAAACGGCGTGACGGCTACGCCAACCAATACCGCCTCCAATGTCAGTTGCCCGGATAGTCCAATGGACAGGAAAAAGGCGAGGAGGAAGAGATCCTTGAAGCCGAGCATGGTCTTGGCCATTTCGTCGGCTTTGCGGTGGCTGGCGATCACGACGCCCAGAACGAGTGCGCCCAGGTCTCCCTTCAGCCCGACCAGCTCAAAGACTTGAGCCCCGCCCAGGGCAAGCAGGAAGCCGAAAAGGACCAGCAACTCACCGTGGCCGACGCGCTGCAGGACACGGATCAGCAGAGGCCTCATGGGGATGACTACAAGCACAAGAAGAGCCCAGTAGGTCGGCCACTTGCCGGTCGACACCGCGAGAAAGACCACGGCGGCCAAGTCCTGCACGATGAGAATCCCGACCGCGATCTGACCGTACAACGAAGCGCTCTGTCCTTTCTCCTCAAGCACCTTCACGACGAAGACTGTGCTGGAGAAGCTCAACGCAAAGGCAATCGCCAGAGACCGGTAAAGATCGAGACCGGAGAGGAAAGGTGTCCCCACAATGGCCAGCACGTAGATGGCAATCCCGAAGACCAGCACGACAATGGTCATGTGAAGCCCAGTAACGGCCCAAACCTGCGGCCGTGCGAAGGTTCGGAGATCGAGCTTGAGGCCGACGATGAACAGCAACAGGGTGATGCCGAGGTCCGAGAGCTTCTGGAGCGTGTCCCCGCTGGCGATCCCGTACAGGTTGAGAATGAACCCAGCGGCAAGAAAGCCGACCAGAGGCGGCAGCCCGACGGTCTTGGACAATAGGCCCAGGATGAACGCCATGGCGATCCAGACGACGTCTCCGAAGGCTATGGCGATCAACGCGAAATCCATGACGCTAATGGTGCTCGTGGCTACGGGCGGACGGCAAGCCCATTGCGCACGGCGTCGGCGGATCGCTCACCGACGCTGGTAGGACCGTGGTAAGCCGCCGAGCGGCTTGATGGTCAGGTGGCACAAGCGAAGGGCAGGGTCGCTGGGGTAGTGACGGACGCCATAAGGGCAGCGCCTGGAAATGCAGCGATGCCCGCAGAATGACGGCGGCACCATGCTTGGCGCACGGGAACGGGCCCGGCCGGCAGCAAGTCATCGCTATCGGATATCGTCGGCGGGCTCGTCCCGATTGCGGCTCACGCTCCTGAGAGAGATCAGCAAGGCGTCGCCCACCCGCTGCGAACGCGGCCGGTTGCCCTCGGTGCGGATCAGCGTATCGGCGAAGGCACGATCGATCCCGTTTTCTTCGAGGACCCAGCGCTGCGCGTCCTCGTCGGTGCGGTCGAGATGAACCCACAGCACTCCCTGTTCCGGTCGCCAGGACTGCACCCCTTGCCAATCCAGAGTGAGGCCGCCGCCCTTTCCGTCGAGGACATACGCAAATCGCAAGCCATCGGAGTCGCTCATCATGTCAGGCTCCTTGCTATCGAGATCGAGATTGCTGCCTCTCGGAAGGCCGGCTTCCGAGCTGCGACCGAAGTCCGGAATTTGCGACCGTTTGCTGGTCGTTCGATCGGCCACCTCAGAGCGGTCAGACCACGAGGATCAGCGGGATCGAGATCGCGACGATCAGCACCTCCAGCGGCAGCCCCATGCGCCAGTAGTCGCCGAAGCGGTAGCCGCCGGGGCCCATCACCAGGGTGTTGTTCTGATGGCCGATGGGCGTGAGGAAGGCGCACGACGCGCCGACCGCCACCGCCATGAGGAAGGGGTCCGCATTTGTGCCCAGCCGCTCGGCCAGACCGACCCCGATCGGCGCCATGATGACGGCGGTGGCCGCATTGTTGACGATGTCGGAGAGCGTCATCGTCACCACCATGACTAGCACAAGGACCAGGACGGGCGAGAGCGCTCCGCCCGGACCCAGGATGGCATCGGTGATGAGACCCGTGGTCCCCGTGGTCTCCAGCGCGCCGCCGATGGGCATCATTGAACCGAGCAGGACGATGACCGGCCAGTTGATACTGTCGTAGGCGTCCCGCAGCGAGATGACATTGACGAAGAGCATCGCCGCCGCCGCGATGCCGAGGGCGATTGCGGGCGCCACGAACCCGGCCGAGGTCGCCACCATGGCGGCGGCGAAGATGCCGACCGGCAGCCAGGCCTGCCGGACACCGCCGATCCTGATGCCCCGGTCGACCAAAGGCATGCAGCCCAGGCGCGCGAGCAGTGCGGACAACTGACTCTCCGGCCCCTGAAGCAGCAGCACGTCGCCTGCGCGGAATCGAACCGTGTGGAGGCGCCCGCGGATGCGGCGTCCCTGGCGCGAGACCGCGAGGAGGTCGAGGCCGTAGCGGCTTCGCAGCGAGAGCCCAGCGGCGGTCCGGCCCTCGATCGTGCCGGCGGGCGAGACCACGGCCTCGACGATGGCGAGTTCACCCGATGCGGACGTGGGCGCGTCCTTGGGCGCTGCGCCCACCAGCTCAAGCCCGAGTGTCTGGATCATCTCGGCGAGGTCCTCGGGCGCGGCGCCCACGACCAGGACATCGCCTCGCTTCACGCGCCCGCGCCAGCTCTTTAGCTGCACTCGCTGAGAATCCCGGATCAGCTCCAGCAGTTGCGTACTCTGAGCCTCGAAGACAGACCGGAGCTGGCGCCGCCCCTTGCCGAGGAGCGACGAGCCGGACGGGACCCTGAGCTCCGTCAAGTAGTCGTCGATTTCGATGATCCGGGGCGCGGATCCGCCCTCTCGTCGTGCACGGGGGATCAGGCCCCAGCCGATGAACGCGACAAAGAGCACGCCGACCAGTGCCACCGGAAGGCCGACCGGCGCGAAGTCGAACATGGCGAAGGCCTCGCCCGCCGTCTGGGCGCGGTAGGTCGCGACGATGATGTTGGGGGGCGTGCCGATCAGCGTCACCAGGCCGCCGAGGATAGCGGCGAACGCCAGGGGCATGAGGACGAGACCGGGCGCGTGCTCCGCCCGCCGCGCAGCCCGCAGCGCCACCGGCATGAACAGCGCGAGTGCGCCGACGTTGTTGATGAAGGCCGAGAGGATCGAGGTGATACCGCCCAGCGCGCCGATCTGGACCGACGCACGGCGCCCTGCGTGCCGGTCGAGATGCTGCGAGAGAAGCGCAATCAGCGCCGAGCCGGAGAGCGCCCGGCTCAGGATCAGCACCGCTGCGACGGTAATGACGGCGGGATGACCGAATCCCTGGAAGGCCGCGACCGGCTCGACCAGGCCGAGCACCGCGGCGATCAGGAGCGCGCCGAACGCGACGAGGTCGTAGCGCCAGCGCCCCCAGACGAAGAGGGCGAGGATGCCGGCGAGCAGCGCCAGCATCGTCATCTGATCGACGGTCATGCACCGCCCCCTGCTCCTTCCGGTCCGCCAGCGCAGTCCGGGCCCGGCGAATCCGATCGCTGCGACATGGTAGGCGACGACGCCTCCAACGCGAGTCGCGCCGTCCCCGGGTCCGCCGGCGCGGATGACGGGACTCCCGGGCAGGGAGGCGCAGGCGGCGGCACGGTTCACGAGCTTGTCCGCGACCTGGAAGTCCTGATCGGAGAGGCGGAGACGGCGAACGCCGCCGATCCCCGGTTTCTCGAGGACCTCAGGGAGAGGATCGACGACTACGAGGCCGCGTCGTCCTCGTACCTGCCCAATACCGTCCGGGACGATTTTTCCGACGGCGACTTCGCGAGCGACCCGCGCTGGATCGTGGCGAGCGGGGCGTTCACGGTGGACCCGGAACTCGGGCTCCGGAGTGTCGTCAGGATGCCGCAAGCCGCTGCCAAGAAGCCGATCGAGACGATCGAGGACCTGGCGGAGCGGGCCAAGGGCACGCTCAACGACATTCTCGGTGCGCGGGAGGATCTAGACATCGCCGAGGCATCGCCCGAGCCCGCGCACATCTTCACCAAGGCCGCGATCGGAAACGCCTTCAAGCTCGAAGTCGAACTCTCGTCCCGGATCGCGCTCAAGGATGCCCGCCTGGAGATCGATGTGTTCCAGGGGATCACCCACGCTTCGGGCTATCGGCTGGTCTACCTGCCGGGCAGCGGCCAGCCGATCCAGCTGGCGCGCTTCGGCCGAACCGGGACCAAGACGCTCGGCAAGCATGTCGACGAGCTGGTGCTCGAAGACGGCTACAGCCACAGGCTCGCTTTGGAGAGAGCGGCGGACGGTACCATGACCGTTACGGTCAACGGGACCGAAGTGATCAGGATTACGAGTACCGCGCTAAGCGGTCCCTTCGCCGGCGTTGCCATTGTCAACAGCGGCGGCGACTACGCCGTGCGACGCATGGCCCTCTACAGCACGCTCTGACGCCCGACCGGCCCCACGCCGCGGCTGCCCGCCACCGCCGCGCAGGCGGCGGTCAGTTCACCTGAATGCGCTTGGGCTTGACTTCCTTCTTCTTGTGCAGGGTCAGGGTCAGGATGCCGTCGTCCAGGTTGGCCTCGATAGTCTCGTGGTCCACGACGCTGGAGAGGCTGAACGAGCGCGCGAAGTGGCCGACGTTGTATTCGGTGTAGAGGGCTTCGGCGTTCTCGTAGTTCGAGAACTCGATCTTGCCCTCGACCTGGAGAATGTTCCGCTCGACATGCACGCTCACGTTCTTCTTCTCCACCCCCGGCATCTCCAGCACCACGACGAGCGCCGCTTCGGTCTCGTAGATGTCGGCCGCAGGCACGTAGTACTTGGCGGGGATGGTCCGCTCCTCGCGATCCACCAGCTCCTTCTTCTCCTGAACTGCAAGCTCCGGTGCCATCGTCCCAGCTCCTCCGTCTGTCTCGTTCCAGGTCGCTCAGCTGATGGCGACCGTGCGCGGCTTTGCGGCCTCCGCCTGGGGCAGGAAGACCGCGAGCATCCCGTCGCGGTACTCGGCCTTCACCTTGGCGGCGTCGATTTCGACCGGAATCGTGACGGTGCGGTCGAACTCGCCCTGCAGGCGCTCCCGGCGATGCAGGCTGGCGCCCGATCCGTAGTCGATCGCCTTGCGCCCTTTCAGCCTGATCGCGTTCTCCTTGACCTCCAGGTCGAGCTCGGACCGGTCGATGCCCGGCAGCTCGACCACGGCCAGGTAGTCGTGCTTGCCCTGGCGGAACACGTTGACGGGCGGATAGGCGCCACGCGCGCTGCTGCTGGTCGCGCCCAGCCAGTTGCTCGTGCGCGCCCGGTCGAGCGCCCGTTGCACGGTGAGAAGAGTCTGGAAGGGGTCGGTCATCATCATGGCAGAGACTCCTCCGGAATCGGCTCGGCGGTCACGCGGCGAGCGGCAATTGTGCCGCCGCCGCGGCGCGCTCGGGCCGGCGAGCGCGACGGGCCTCGAGCGCATCCCGCAGATACGCGATCGCCTCGTCGAGGGTTGCGGACTGGATCGGCGGGGGCGCACCGAACTCTCTCTCGTAGCGCGCCCAGAGACGGTCAAGAGTCGCTTCCTGCAACAAGCTCATGCGCTTCACTCCCAATCGCGCCGGCAACCGGAAATGACACGGATGGACTGCGCGACGCGGTCTAGTGTCTTGATCCCAAGTCGGTTTCAGAATTGGCACTCTCTCCGAGAGAGTGCCAATCAAGTGCCATATCGGAACTGCCCGACGGCATGTCAAGACTTGACCAGCGCAATTTGTGAACGGCCGTGGGGGGTGCGTCGGGCGGCGGACACGGCCTCCCGAAAAATTCAATCCCACCCCTTGAAGTCCCGATCGGGCAACACCAAATCGGTGCTGCCCGAGGGGCGCCGCAACGTGGGCCCCGCAAGGGCACGGAACCGGTCCGGCCACCTAGGCGGACCACGGAAGACTTGCTTACGAGAAGGAGTCAAACCAATGCGTGCATTCGACTTTTCCCCGCTCTTCAGCAACACGGTCGGCTTCGACCGCATGGCCCGGATGATGGAGCAGCTGCCGAGCGAGGCCGCGCCCACCTATCCGCCCTACAACATCCAGATGACCGGTGAGAACGCCTACCAGGTGACGCTCGCCGTCGCCGGCTTCGGCGAGGACGAGATCGCCATCGAGGTGAAGGAGAACGTGCTCACCGTGGCAGGCAAGGTCGCCAAGGAGAACGGCGCCAAGGAGAGCTATCTCCATCGCGGGATCGCGACGCGCGCCTTCGAGCGGCGCTTCAACCTGGCCGATCACATCCAGGTGACCGGTGCCGCTCTCGACAAGGGTCTCCTGCACATCGACCTGGTGCGCGAGCTGCCCGAGGCGCTGAAGCCGCGCAAGATCGCCATCCAGGGCGGCGGCCAGAAGCAGATCGACCGCAAGGCCGCCTGACCGGTCAGCCGGCGTTGCGGCATAGAGCGGGGCGCGGGTCGAAGGGCTCGCGCCCCATTTTTCTGACGGAATAGCCGGAGGGAGTCCGGCGTGTGCGCATCCCGCGCCACCGGCGCTACACGGGAAGTTGACACATGCCCGTTTCAATCGTGATCGGCGGTTAGTTCGGCTCCGAAGGCAAGGGAAAGACGGCCCTCGAACTCGTGAGACGGTCCCGGGAAGAGGTCGTCACGATGCGTGTGAGCGGAGCCGATGCGGAACACATTTCGTACGATGCCGCCGGCAATCACTGGAGCGTCATTTCGGCGAGCAGCGCCTGGTCGACCGGCTCGAAGACTTCATGCCGCAGGTCATCCGGGGCAAGCGGCCGGACAGTGTTGCTGCGATGGTTAGACCGACACCGGAACGTCTTTCATCCGCACCACGACACCCCATATTGGAAGCTCGTGGCGACCGGCCTCCCGGTCCCAGGGCACGCCCGGCCACTATTGCGTAATCGGAAGAACATTCATGTCCACCCCAATCGGCCGCCTGTCGGCGCTGCTGAAGCACGAAGCCGCCGGCGGCGTGCTGTTGATGCTGGCCGCCGCGACTGCGCTGGTGCTCGACAACTCGCCAGTGGCCCATCTTTACGACGCCCTGCTGACAATTCCGGTGGTCGTGCAGGTCGGCGCTCTGGCTCTGGAGAAGCCGCTGCTGCTCTGGATCAACGACGGACTGATGGCGCTGTTTTTCCTGCTGGTCGGGCTGGAGATCAAGCGCGAGCTCATGGAAGGCAACCTGTCCTCGTGGCGCCAGGCCGTGTTGCCGGCGCTCGCCGCGCTTGGAGGCATGGCGGCACCGGCGCTGATCTACGTCGCGTTCAACGCGGACGATCCGGTGGCAATGCGCGGCTGGGCGATTCCGGCCGCAACCGATATCGCCTTCGCCGTCGGAATACTGGCCCTTCTCGGCAGCCGGGTGCCAGTGGGACTGAAGGTGTTCCTCCTGGCGCTGGCGGTGATCGACGATCTGGGCGCGATTCTCATCATCGCGATCTTCTTTACGGCCGATCTGTCGCTGGCGTCGCTCGGCATCGCGGGCGCTGCCGCGGCCGTTCTGCTGGCGCTGAACCTGGCCGGGGTGACGCGTCTGCTGCCCTATATCCTCGCCGGCCTTGTCATGTGGTTGGCGGTGCTCCAATCGGGCGTGCACGCGACCCTTGCCGGCGTGGTCGTCGCGCTCTTCATACCGCTACGCACGGGCGATGCCTCGACAACGCCGCCCCTGGTGCGGGCGGAGCACGGCCTGCACGGTTTCGTCACCCTGTTCGTCATGCCGGTATTCGCCTTCGCCAATGCCGGCGTGCATCTGGGTGGCGTCTCGCTCGGCGATTTCCTGTCGCCGATCCCGCTCGGCATCGCTGCCGGGCTGCTGGTCGGCAAGCAACTCGGCATCTTCGGCCTAACCTGGGCCGGCGTGCGGCTGCGGATCTGCCGGCTGCCCGAGGGAGTGACCTGGATGCACGTCTACGGCGCTTCGGCTCTTGCAGGCATCGGATTCACCATGAGCCTTTTCATCGGGACACTCGCCTTCGACGACCCGGTAAACCAGGCGGAAGTGCGGCTCGGCGTGCTGTCGGGCTCGCTGCTGTCGGGTGTCATCGGCTATGCGATCCTGCGCCGGTTCGGCGGCGCGGAACGAACGGTCCTTCCGCAAGGGGCGCGTCCATAGTTGTACGGGTAGCGGGGCGGCTCCGCTGGAGATCGCCGGAACGGGAACGTCAGCAACGGTTCCAGCGGGGCCATCGCGAAGCCGGCTAACGCCACTGCGACGGCGGCGAAAGCGCCGGCGACAAGGGAGCTTGACGGATGCGGTTACGATCCCGGGTGTGGCTAGGGCTGGCGATGGTGTGCCTGTCCTTCATGGTGAGCGCTTGTTCGATCCTCGGCGGCAAAGCGGCCAAGGAACCCGCGCATCGCATCGTGCTGGAAGACGGCGCTGTCCAGATTCGGGAATACGGCGCCTATACCGTTGCAGAGACGTATGTGAAGGAGCCGTTCGGCGCGGCGACGCGCACAGGCTTCGGTCGTCTCTTCGGCTACATATCGGGCGCTAACCGGGGCTCGTCGGAGATCGAGATGACGGCGCTGGTCGTGATGTCGCATTAGGACCCCGCGCCGGGGCGGCAGGGTGACCTTGTCGCAGAGCCTCTCGTCTGCCTCCGACTCAGCGCCATCGAAGACCAGTGTGTGGATGAGTAGGCTCATCGTGACACCGATGCCGGCGAGCGCCGGGGCGGAGGACGAAAGCGTTGGCTGATCAAGCCACCGCCGGTTGGGGCGGCCTGCTGCGGGGACAAAATGCCCTTCGCTCGTTCGCATTGGCTGGCGGCGTCGCCCTCCATGCGGTGAATGTCTACGTGACGATCACCATCCTGCCGTCCGTCGTCGCGGACATCGGCGGCCTCGATTACTACGCATGGAACACCAGCCTGTTCATCCTCGCGTCGATCATGGGCTCGGCCCTCAGCCCGCGCCTTCTCGCCTCTCTCGGCCCTCGCGGCGGATATCGCTTCGCAACCGTCGTCTTTGCGGCAGGCGCCGTCATCTGCGCGATTGCACCCTCCATGCCCGTGCTGTTGATCGGCCGCACCGTGCAGGGGTTTGGCGGGGGCGTTCTGTTTGCGCTGTCTTACGCCATGATCAGGGTCGTCTTTGCCGAGCCCCTCTGGCCCCGGGCGATGGCGCTGATTTCGAGCATGTGGGGTGCGGCAACGCTGCTCGGTCCTGCGCTCGGCGGCATGTTCGCCGAGTTCGATATCTGGCGTGGCGCGTTCTGGGCCCTGCCTGTTCTCGCGGTCCCCTACGTGCTTCTGACCAATTTCGCCTTGCCCCGCAAAGAAGACCACGAGAGCAGCGCCAGCGGGGCGTTGCCGCTCCGGCAGCTCGTTCTCTTGGCGGCCGCGGTGCTCGCGATTTCGATCGGCAGCGTCGGCGACGATCCGGTCCGCAACGGGATCGGCCTTGCGGCGGCCGTCATCGTTTCGGCCATTCTGTTAGTAATCGAGCAACGAGCCCGGACGCGCCTACTCCCGGCCGGCTCCTTCAGCCTGGCGGCGGCCCTGGGGCCAATATACCTGACGATGAGCCTCCTCGTCGTCGCCATGCAGCCCGAGATCTTCGTGCCCTATTTCCTGCAGGTCCTGCACGGCGTGACGCCTCTGATTGCGGGTTACATGGCCGCGTTGATGGCGGCCGGTTGGGCTGTTTCCGCGATCGTCTGGTCGGGAGCCGGCAAGGGAGCCGCCAGGTGGGCCATTGTCGGGGGGCCCTGTATCGTGCTGGCCGCGCTGATAATGCTCGCCATCGTCATGCCGGGAACGGACGGCGCAGGCCTCGCGGGGCTGATCGCGACCAGCATCGGTCTCACTCTCACCGGGTTCGGCATTGGCGCGGCGTGGCCGCACCTGCTCACCCGCGTCCTGGTCGTCGCACCCCAGGACGAGGCGGAGCAGGCGTCGGCCGGAATAACGACAGTTCAACTCTTTGCCACAGCGCTTGGCGCCGCATTGGCCGGCATGACCGCGAACCTGGCGGGTCTCACCGAGCCGGGAGGCGACACCGGCGCGCACAGCGCCGCTATCTGGTTGTTCGCCACCTTCGCCGTCGTCCCGGTCGGCGCCATTATCTCGGCTGCGTTGGTCGCGCGGCGTCTCGGCCGTTCATAGTTCCGGGCCAATGCAGTCGACCGGAACGCGCAACATCGTCACTGTGCCGACGACAGGTCTCGGACGAGGAGCCGCCGTCGCGCGTCATTGTCCGTAGCTTGGACGAATCCAAGACGTTGAGAATTATTGAGATTCTACAACACCGGCAAATGCTCCAGAAGAGGGGGTGTGATGCAGGAGGCGTTCGGCCACGATTGGGTGCCGACGTGAGCGTGCACCTGGCGCCGGGACCGCAGGGTGCCGGCGCCTGAAAGTCCCTGCGTCTCAGTGGAACGTCATCTCGGCGAGCAGCGCCAGCGCGAAGCCCAGCACGGCGCCGAGCGGCGGCGCCCAGTGCCGCTCCAGCCGGGCCTGCGGCGCGATATCCTGGAAGGTGAGGTATAGGATGCCGCCGGCCGCGAACAGCATGATCGCCCCGAGCGCAAAGGCCTGGTCGGCGAGCCAGTACCAGCCGATCAGGCCGCACACGGGACCGAAGCAGGCGAGGAGCACTATCAGCCCGAGCGCGATCCGGCGGTTGAACGATCCGGCGGCGAGTTCGCGCCACGCGTTGAAGCCTTCGGGCAGGTTCTGCAGCCCGATGAGGATCGCCAGCAGCACCGCGCCGTCGGCGCCCACGGCGAACATGCCGCCCAGCGCAAGCGATTCGGGCAGGAAGTCTGCCGCCATGGCGGTGAACTGGGGCGTCGCACGCTTCCACTTTGCCTGGGCGCGATCTAACGCCATGAAGGCGACACCGCCCGCCAGCATCAGACCCGCGACCGCCCACGGTTCCGGCACGTGCGCCGCCCCTTCCGGAACCAGCACCAGGGCGACGGCGCCGAGCAGCACCCCGCCGCCGAAGGCGATCACGAAGTGGCGAAGCTCCTGCTCCAGCCACAGCGGGCGAATGTGCTCGATCCGTGCGAGGGCAGCACCAGCCGGTATGCAGGCACCGGCGAGCACGGTCCACAGAAGCATCTCGACGAATGGATCCATCGCACCAACAGCTGAGGTACAGGCCGATCGTGCAATCGGATCGGGACCGCTCAAGCTAACGCTGTCGCCTCGCGCTGTCGTTGTCGAAAGCAAGCGATCAAAAAATCGAGGGCATTTGCCGTACCATCCTGCCGGTCCCCGCTCTCTCGCTATTTCCTGTGGCGGAGATACACGAGCCAGTACACCAGAGTGACCAATACTGTTCCGCCAACGATATTCCCCGCAGTCACCACGGCCAGTTTCCACACCAGGGCGAGCCAGTCCTCGCCGGCAGATATGCCCCTGTCGGCGAGGAGGTTGACGAAGAGCGCGGGTGCAAGTTGGCGACGCTGTGCTCGAAGCCGAGGGCGACGAAGGCCGAATGGGAAACACGATGGTGACGGTCTCGCCAATGATGGTGTCGGTGGCGAAGCACAGCCAGACCGCCGGGCAAACCAGATCGTTGCAGAGGACGCTCGACGCACCGCACAACTTGGTCACTTAAATTGCGGGGCTTCTTCGCCGCGGCCTCATTGACATGCTGACCAGAATACGAGCGCGGTGGGTTAGCCGTTTGAACTGGTCACACCAACTTCCAGCGCCCGCGCGATGACTGCGCCGATGCGTTCCGCGGCCGCCTCGATTTCGCAATCGCCCACATGGGCGTAACGCATCGTCATGCTCTGCCGCTATTGACCGAGCATGCGGGAGACGACGGGCAACGGGATGCCACGAAGCACGGCGTGGCTGGCGAACGAATGACGTAGATCATGCAGGCGCACGTCTTTGATCCCGGCTTCCGCGCGCATCGAGGCCCGGAGCGGAAGGTTGCGCGAAAGCGGTCGCCGGCCCCTGCCAGTAGCTATCCTCTCGCACACAGCTCTGGCCAATCGTGAAATGCAAAGCCAGCAACCTCCAGTCGACATGTTCGAGCGCGGCATCAAACTCCGCCATGTCCGAAGCCAGCGTCATGAGAGTCGAGTTTCGCTTGGGCGGTTTCTTCAGCAGGCAAATACCGTCCTAGCAGGTACTGCCGAGCGACGGGCCGGCTGAGTCTCTTTCGTGGACCACTTCTTCGTGCGGCTCGAACACGAGCTCCGGCACCACCACCTCCCAGGCATCGGACCTGATGCTGTCGCGGTACTGGGGATCGGACGCCTCGCAACTCCAACCGACAACGGCGAACACTTCGGCGGAGCGGCATCGCATCCCGAGCGGAGGCTCGAAGCTTTTGGCAAGTCGTCCCACCACCGAGCCCGCAGTGTCCATCAACTCCCAGCGCCTCTGTTCCGTGACGCGCGTTTCCAGCGCATCACCGGGAGATAGCGCGGCGATGGCGCGGTGGATCGCATGGTCGCCAGCTCGGCGTCCCGCGAAGCCAAGGTCCACGTCCTGAAGGCTGGTCAGGACATGGCGATATAGGAGCGCCGCGGCCGGAGCCGGCAGGTCAGCCGGGGTACGCCAAACCACCGAGGGATGGTCAACCAACTCATTCTGCAGCGGATGAGAGTCGTCGAAGCGCGCCAGCGCGAGGGTCTGCCGGGCGCGTGTCATGGACACGTAGTAGAGCCGGCGGGGTGCGTCCGGGTCTTCGTCTCGCCCGACGCGATCCCAGCCGCCATCGAGCACGGCCACATGGTCGAACTCCAGCCCCTTGGCGCGGTGGCCGGTCAGCAGCGAGAGCCCCCGCTGCCGCCGGCGAATCTCCCGGCCCCATTCCGCCAGCCATTCGACGACATGATCCACTGGCGCGTCACCACCGCCGGTTTCCAACCTGTGCTCCTCGACGGCCTGCCGTAGCAGGTCGTGCCAAGGACCGGGCGGGCATCCCTCCGCCCAACTGGCGAGGGCCCCACCGTCGACGACGCGGGGCTCGCGTGAACGCAGCCAATCGATGAAGGTGCGGGTTTCCCGCAGGCGCCAAAAGCTGGGTATTTCCTCGTTGCCCATCTGCACGGGGATGTCGTGCAACTCGCAGAAAGCGCGCACCGGCTCCAGATACTTCCACTCGCGTGCGATCACCGCGCACCGCGACCAGTACCAATCCGGTGTGAGCGCAGCGAGGCGCTGAAACTCCGCCATGACGGTCTGCGCCTGCGAGACCGGATCGCCGCCGGCAGGCAGAACTTGCACCCGTCCTTGGGCGACCGGATCGAGGGCCTCCCAAGCGCCGCCGAGCGGTTCCCTCGCGCGCGCCTTGTCGATGTGGATGGGATGCCCGGCCTTCATCCGCTCCTGCGCCGGCTCGATCACCGCGTTGGCGGCAGCGATGATGTGGCCGGTGGAGCGGTAGTTACCGACGAGATAACTGGGCTTCGGTCCGTAGTCCTCCTCGAAGCGGCGGATGAACTCGACGGAGGCGCCGTTGAAGGCGTAGATGTTCTGGTCGTCGTCGCCGACCGCGAAGAGCGTGAGCTTGCCGGCCTCGTCCTCGAGCGTGCGCCCGGCCAGGGCCGAGATCAACTCATACTGGTCGGGGCCGATGTCCTGATACTCGTCCACCAGGATCCAGCGGAACCCGGCCAGAAGTCGTTCCCGCTGCTCGTCCGCCTCCTCCGGCAGCAGATCCTCGCCGCGCAGCAGCTCCACTGCGCTGCGCAGCACCTCCCGGAACACCTCGTCGTCAGGCTGCTCCGCCCGGCCGGTGAAGCTGGCACCAGCGAGCCGCATGGCAAGCGCATGGCAGGTGAGCACGGTGACGCCTCTCGCATCATCACCAACCAGTTCATGAAGGCGGCGGCGAATGTCCACGGCGGCGTGGCGATTGTAGGCGAGAGCCAGAATGCCTCTGGAGTTCTCGCGGCGTGCTCTGATGAGATAGGCGATGCGGTGCACCAGCACCCTCGTCTTGCCCGAGCCGGGCCCGGCGAGCACCAGCACGTTGGTTTGCTCACGAGTGTCGGCGACGATGTCTTGCTGGACGGTGTCGTTGAGGCTCTCGACGATCGCCCGCCATGAGGCGGGCGTGGTTTCGCGGCCGATCTCTTTGTCTCGACCCGGCAGCCAGCGGTCGAGGAACGCCTCCTCCCTCAGGTTGAAGTAGTCCATCGCCAGGCGCAGGGCGTCTCTTATGGCGGCGAGGCCGCGCTCGGCAAACGCCACCATCACGTGGATTTGGAGGACCTGACCCTGGTAGTGGAGTGCCAGGGGTTCGAAGTCGGCCCTGGTGAAGCCCCGCCGCTCCCGATGCTGAAGGCGGACGGTCATGGCAGGGCGGAACACGGCGAGACCCTTGTTGAGGCGGATGACCTCCTGCTCGTGCAGCCACAGCAAGGCGCGGTCCACGAGCTTGTCGGGGTGCCTGACCCTGCTCTTCAGGACCATGTCGGACTCGACCGCCTGCAACAGCTTGCCGAGGGTGGTCTGGGCCAGCAGGTCCGTGCCCCGGCTGCCGGACGGCAGGCAGGCGATTAGGTGCTCCAGCAGCAGCCCGGCTGCCTCGCGCCGGAGTTGCGCGGTTTCCTCCAACTTTCCCCATTCTCGTTGGAGAGTCACCAAGGCCGTCTCAGCGTCGCGCTTCCGCACGGTCAGGCTGCCAGCGGCGCCGTCCTCGCCGCGGCCGTCGTAGGCGATGCTGCAGAGGATGCGCCACAGCCGTTCCGGCAGCGGATCGGGCAGGCCCTGGTCTCTCAGCACCTGCGATGCGATACGCAAGTGCAGCGACGCTGCGTCTCCTTTGCCCTGATCCCACGCCTGCTCGCGCATATGTTCGATCAGGGCGGTCTCCAACTCCGCTGCTTGCTCCAGACGCTTGGAAGACGAGCGCTCCACCCCGGCGTGGACGAATGCGGTCAGCGCCGTGTCGTTGCTGGCAACGCCCAACCGCTCGAGATCGTACAGGGCGCCACGCACTCCCTCCGGGCTCAGGCCCGAGACCGCCATCAGATCGTCCGTGCTGACGCCCTCGTCCGCGCTGGCCCAAATCAGCGCCTCGGCGATACGCAGCAACTGATCGCGATAGGCGTCCGCGATCGGTGCCCGTGCGAGCCTTGCCCGCGCTTCCTCGACCGAGTTCACCTGGAGGGACGACGGGAACACCTGGACGACGTTCTCCTCGCGGCTCACCAGGTCGGCCTCTTCGAGCCAAGCGACGGCGGTGCGCACGCGCGTGTCGTCGGTGGCCGAATCGCGTTCGAACGCCTTGTCCTCATCCTCGCCAAGGATTTCGCCGGTCGTCGCCACCACCTCGCCGCCGAAGCGCTTCTTGCGGTCCAGGTTGCGAAGCGCCCTGAGGATGCCGTGGATTTCCTGACGAGTAAGCCGCGAGCGCGCCGACATGCCGAACTGGCGCTCCACGTCGTCTGCCGCGTAGAGCAACACGCATTGCGCCGATGCGCCGTCCCGCCCGGCCCGGCCCGCTTCCTGGAGGTAGTTCTCCAGCGAACCGGGGATATCGGCATGGACCACCAGCCGGACATCCGGTTTGTCGATACCCATGCCAAAGGCGTTGGTCGCGGCGATCGCGCGAAGCTGACCGCCGATGAAGCGCCGCTGCACGTCCTTCTTGGTCTCCGGCGGCAGGCCCGCGTGATAGTGCTCGGCCGCCATGCCCTTCAACTGAAGGAACTCGGCCACCTCCTCGCTCTGCCGGCGCGTCGCGCAGTAGACGATGGCGCCGCCGGCCGCGTCCGGTGGCAGATACCACTTGAGAACGTGGTGGATGTGGCCGAACTTCTCCCCGCCTGAGGTCGGGATCACCTCGAAGGCCAGATTGCTGCGCTCCGCGCCGCCGTCGAAGACCGTGAGCTCGATGCCGATCTTGTCCCGGAAGTGCCGCGCGATGTCGTCGGTGACGTCCGGCTTGGCGGTCGCCGTCAGGCAGAGCACCGGCGGCACCGGCTCGTCACCGGCCTTCTCGCGGATGAAGCGGCCGACATAGCGATAGTCGGGCCGGAAGTCGTGGCCCCAGCGCGACAGGCAGTGGGCCTCGTCGAGCACCCAGCCTCCGATCTCGCGCTGATCGAGAACCCGGCGCAGAGACCTGCTGCGAAGCTGCTCCGGCGAGATGAGCAGGATGCTCGCGTCCCCGAGGCGCACCCGATCCAGCGCGTCGGCTCTTTCGGGCATCGACAGCAGACCGTTGACGGTCACGCACGAGCCGATCCCCCGCGCCTCCAGTCCCGCGACCTGGTCCGCCATGAGCGCGACCAGGGGCGAGATCACCACCGTAAGCGCGCCGGTCTTGTCGTAGCGGGACAGCGCCGGGATCTGGTAGCAGAGCGACTTGCCCGTGCCGGTGGGCAGGATGCCCAGCACATGCTTCCCCGCCATCGCCGCCTCGGCGATGGCCTGCTGCATCGGGTGCCCGTCAGCGTCCGCCGGTTCCGGCCGGAAATCGTCGAAGCCGAACCAGCGCTTCAGCTCCTTGCGGGCATCGTGCCGCTCGCGGCACCAGTCGCAGGCAGCCTCGTTGCAAGCCGTGTCCCTCAGCCAGTGCACGAGGCGCCCCGTATTCGGGAACTGGTGGCGCACCCAGGGCGGCACCACCGAGTTGCCGCCGGCGACCGACAGCCACGCCAGCGCGTAGGCGAATGGCCAGCGCGCATTCGACGCGGCCGCCACGGCCTCCCGTCCGTGGGTCGCGCAGGCCGAGCCGTCAAGCCGCCGGCCCATTGCCGCACGCGCCTCGGCGTCCGTGGGGCGACGCGCACCGCGTATCTCGGCGAAGAGGTCATCGAGTGCGCGGTCCGCACGTCCAAAATCTGGCGTTGTCAGCCAATGCCACGCCGCAAGCAGGTCGGACTCCGCTCCACGCAGTGCTTTCCGCTCGTCGCCGAAAAGCTCCAGCGCAAGACGGGAGTCGAGCTGGGGGGCGTTGAGCCGCCCGCGTTTGAGTCCGCCGTCCTGATAGTGCTTGACCAAGTGGTGATAGGGATTGCGGGGAAACGCGAGGGGGCTGAGACGCAGCGTGTCCACGGCCGGCAGCGAGAGCAGGTGCAGGTCGGGCTTCGCCGCCTTGAGGTGGGGCAGGTCGAAGGCGATCAGGTTGTGACCGAGAACGAACGACGCGCCGTCTGCAAGTTCGTCGAGCTTCGCGAGTACTGCTGCCGATCCGCCGCCCGAATGCCCCTCGCCGGTATCGCCTCGCACAGCGCCGAAGGCGTGGATGCGGCCGTCCTCCTTACCCACCTCGAGGTCGATCGAGAGACAGCGGGGTTGGAAGATTTGGTTCTCCGCCGAAACCGAAGCCGTTATCTGCGCTTCGGAAGGCGATGGGATGCCGCGAGGATCGAACGTGTCTGGCATATCGATTTGCGGGGGTCTCGCTGGAAGGCAAAGCAATGGATGGGCGCAATAACTACGGCGGCGGGCTCACTTTCGACATCGTTGACGAGGAGCTTGCCGGGATACACGATCCCAAAGTGGTATGCACGAACGACATAGGAGCTTCCACCGCCAAATTCCAGGGGACTCGCGTCGGTGTCGGGGTCGCGCCGAGGGAACCGCGTGCAGCTGGGCTTACATATGCCATCCCGTTCTGGACCGTTGCCGTCGCACGGTCCTCCCTTTCAACATTGCAGTGCGCAACGAGTCCGAGGCGCCGGCTGTTACGGCCCGCCATTGCCGTCCGCGACAATCGCAATCGCAGCGATGGCTTGTCCCTTCCACTCGGCTGCTTGTTCGATGTCACAGTCGGCGTTCGAGAGTTCATCGGTCCTCGCTGTGGGGGAGACCCGGGTACGAGCGCGACGAGTCAGCCGCATGATTTGACTGCGCGACCATCCAGCGCATGCCTAATGGCTGCACCGATACGCTCTGCCGCTACCTCGGTCTCCCAGTCACCGACATGGGCGTAGCGCATGGTCATGCTCGGCCGCTTGTGGCCGAGCATGCGGGAGACGACGGGCAACGGGATGCCACGAAGAACGGCGTGGCTCGCGAACGTATGGCGGAGGTCGTGCAGGCGCACGTCCTCGATACCGGCTTCCCTGCGAACCGAACGCCAGAGTTTAAGATCGCCCGACAACGGCCGGCCGGGTTTTGAGGGCGAGGGGAAGACATAGGCGTTTCCGGTTCGAGGCTGCCGCTCCAGGATGGCGCGGGCCGGCGCATTGAGGTACACCTGCCGTGGTCCAGTCTTGGCATCGGCCAGACTGAGCGTACCCTCGTCCACGTCCTGCCAGCGCAGCGTCAAGATCTCGCTCTTGCGGCAGCCGGTCAGTAACAGAAGGCGGATGACGTCTGCCTGCTGTGCGCGGGACGGCTGCGTGCCGGCGCTGTGGTTCAGCGCGTGGTGAAGGCGCCGGACTTCCTCATGCGACAGGAAGCGCGTGAGCTTCCGACGGGGGTTCGGCTTCACGCCCCGCGTCGGATTCGCCTGGAGATGGCCGCACGCGACCGCGTGGTTCAGTGTCCGGCGAAGAAGATCCATCGCGTGATTGGCCCCGCCCGGCGCGGTCCTACTGTACTCATCGAACCAGCGGGTCACGCCGGCACGGGTGATGCGATCCAGCGGCAGAGAGCCGAAGGCGGGCAGCAAGCGAGCCCTCAAGGCCCAGCGTTCGGCCTTCTGCGTCGACGGTTTGCATCGGTCGAGACAGACACGCCCCGGACCTGAGACGAATTCCCCGAACGTCAGGGTCGCGCCACGCTCCTCAAGGTTGGATCGGGCTCCAGCGTCGATGTCGACGCACCTGCGGCGCGCGTCCTCGACGCTCGTCAACGCTGCAGACCCAAGCGTGATCCGCCGCGTGCCGACTTCGCCCTTCCGACAATAAACGAAGCTCCGGTGGCCCGAAGGACGCACGCGCACGCCGAGACCCGAATGGCGCGTGTCCCAGACCGTGTATTCGCCAGTCGCCGGCGCCAGCCTCGCGACGTTGGCATCGGTCAGTCGCTGCCTCTTCGCGGCCATCCCTCAGCCCCCCAGGACGGTGCCGACGGTATCGACCGCCTCGCGCACCATGGCATCGGACAGATGCGTGTATTTCAGAGTCGTTTCCGGGTCGCGGTGCCCGAGGAGCCTGCCGATGGTCAGCACTGTCTCGCCCTGCGCCATGGCGATGCTGGCGTACGTATGTCGAAGATCATGAATTCGGACTTCGTGCAGGCCCGCTTCCGCCCTTACGCGATACCAGAGTTGGTCGACCGTCATCGTGGTCATGGAGCTTTCCGTCCGGGTTGAAGGGAGTATCCAGATCGTCTTACGGGGCAGACTGTCGAGGATCGTGCGCGCTGCGGACGAGAGCCAGACCGTGCGTGGCCCGGTCTTGCTATCGGGCAGGAAGAGTTTACCCTCGCGATAGAATCGCCACTTCAGGGTGACGATCTCGCCCTTGCGGCAGCCGGTGAGGAGAAGCAGTCGTATGATCGCCGTAGCCTTCGGCTGGTCGACTTCATGGCGCGCCAGCACCTCGCCGAGTCGGCCAATCTCGGCGGTCGACATGAAACGCTGCCGTCCCTGGCGGCGATATCGCTTGATGCCCGCGCACGGATTGGTCCCTTCCGCCCGGTAGCCGTAGACCTCCGCCTGACGCATGATGACTGACAGAATAGGGGCTGACCGGTCCGCCGACACCGGGGTACTGTGCAGCGACGCAAACCAGCGCCGGACGTCATGGGCGCTGATGTCGGCGATCGGGCGTCCTTCGAACCAGGGCAGAATATGGTTGCTGTAGTAGTTCCGGTTGACCTTGAGCGTCGAGGGTTTCCAGTTTCGGGCGTATCGCCGGAAGACCTCGTCGGCGACGGTCTCGAAACGGACGGACGAGGGCGCTGCGGCCTCCTCGTCGTCGCCGTTCCGGATCGAAGCCAGCATGGCCATGGCCCGGTTGCGGGCCTCATGCACGTTGAGGGCCTCGGCTTGGCCGACGAGCTTCCAGACCCGCCGACCATCATGTTGGCTATGGATGAAGTAGCGCCTGCCGCCCGAGGGCAGGACCCTCACGCCGAACCCCTTGAGATCGCGGTCCCGAACGTCGTAAGCCGACCTGCGTGGCTTGAGCGCGTCGACGCGGCGTTGGGTGAGGCGAGCGGTTGCCATGGAACTTCCTCCCGGTTTCAGTTGCAGCCGGGGAGAAAACGCGAAGCGATTCGGCGTTTTTCGCCCGAATCAGGAGGAAAAAAGCAACGCTATGTCAGTATGTTAGCACCGCCAGGTGCGGAACGGGTGTGATGATCGACGCCACCACGCCCCTCATGCAACGCATCCGGCACTTCTGGCCGGTGGTCAATCTGTGCATCGGGCTGCTCGTTATCACCGCGATCGTGGTCGCGCTCGACGACAGGATTCTGGCCCGGACGCTGACCGAGGGCCTGATCCGCGTGGTGATCGTGGTCGCGCTTTACATGTTCATCGGCAACTCCGGGATCATGTCGTTCGGCCATATCGGCTTCATGATGATCGGCGCCTACGCCACCGGCTGGCAGACCTGCTGTCCCTACACCCGCGAGATGTTCATGCCGGGGCTGCCGGGTTATCTGTTGGACAACAGCCACCACTTCGTGCTGGCGATCTTTCTCGCGGGGCTCTTGAGCGCCTTCGTGGCCTTCGTTGCGGGCATCGCGCTGATGCGATTATCGGGGATCGCCGCATCGATCGGCACCTTCGCCTTCCTGATGATCGTCTATTCGGTCTATCTGCGCTGGAGCACATGGACCTCGGGCGCGAGCTCGGTGATCGGCTTGCCGCAGACGACCACGCCCTGGGTCGCTTACTGCTATGCGGTGGTCACAATTCTCGCGGCATTCTTCTATTCGCGCTCCAAATTCGGCCTCGCGCTCCGCGCCTCGCGGGACGACGAAGTCGCGGCGAAGGCGGCCGGAGTGAATGTCATCGGCCAGCGCCTGCTCGCCTTCGTGATCAGCGCGTTCTTCTGCGGCATGGCCGGCGGCCTCTTCGGCCACTTCTTAGGGATGCTGACGGTCGACACCTTCTTCCTCAACATCACGCTCATCACCCTCGCCATGCTTGTGATCGGCGGCATGCAGAGCCTCTCGGGCGCCGTGGTCGGCGTCGTGGTGATGACCGTGGTGATCGACCTGCTCAAGAACCTGGAGAGCGGGATGTTCGGCAAGGACGGCTTCGTGCTGCCGGTCAGCAGCACCTGGGTGGTGGTGGGCGTCGTGATGATGCTGATCATCATCTTCCGCCGCAGCGGAATCACGCGGAACGCCGAGCTCTACTGGCCGTTCAAGAGCGACATCACCGCCGAGGGCGCGCTGAGACGCCAGTCCTGACTTTTTACATTTCCCTCAAGCGCCGGGCGCTCGCTCCGCGAGCTTGGCTACGCGCCTTCGGCGCGGCGCGCAGTCGCGCGCTCCGGGCCTCCGGCCCGGCCCCTATCATGGCAGACTCCCCGTTGGGTTGCCGCGCGGCGCGGGCGACGCGGGCGCCCGTTTCTCCCTCTCCTCCCCGCTGGGGAGGAGAGGGCTGGGGTGAGGAGGGGGGGCGTCCCTTCGAACGCCAATTCAGTTTGCAAGGAGACGTCTGGCCTAAGTCTCCACCCAGCCGTCCTTGTGCGGGGTGAAGAACTTCAGGTCGATGCGCAGGTGCTTGTAGTACCAGGTGCCGTCGACCCGCACGTAGTCGTCGTCGTACTCCGCGAGCAGCCAGCGCGCTTCCTTGGGCCCGCCGCCGAGCTCGGTGGTGCACGGCATGATCAGCCACCACTTGCCGTTGGCGGTGTCGCCGTCCACCGTGATGATCGGGTTGAGCACGAGGTGGGCGGCGAAGACGATGTCGTTGGAGATGCCCGAGAAGAAGCCGTGGATCGCCTCGCGCCCGACATGGCAGCCGAAGTTCTCGCCCCCGTCCCACACGCCGTCCTCCACGAACATCGCCGCGATGCCGTCGGGGTCGTAGCCGGCGTCGCAGAGCTGGCAGTAGCGCGCCTTGAGCTGCTTGATGTCCTCGATCGCGCTGAGGCGCTCGACCTTCTCCTCAAACGTCATCCCTTCCTCCTCTGGCTCGCTCGCGGGCGCCCGCACGGGCGCGCCATTCTCCCGGCTAGGTAGCACAGAGGCGCCCGATTCGGGCAGGGGCTGGGGATCTCGCGCGCGGGCAGGGCCGCCTCCGGATGACGCCCATCGCGTAGTTCCCTATCATGCCCGCACGAGACCGGGGGAGGGAGCGATGGCACGGTTCGGGGTCGGCCAATCGGCACCGCGCAAGGAAGACGACGTACTGCTCAGGGGCCTCGGGCGGTTCCAGGATGACGTTTCGCTCGACGGCGAAGTGCATGCCTGCTTCGTGCGCTCGCCCCTTGCCCATGCCGACATCACGGCGATCGACACGACGGCCGCCGCGGCCGCAGACGGTGTGCTTGCGGTCTACACCGGCGCGGACGTGGCGGCGGCGGGGCTCGGCACGCTGCCCTGCATCGCCGACGCCTTCGTCCCGCTCACACGCCCGGACGGCAGCGCCGCCTGCTATCCGCCCAACCCGATGCTGACGCAGGACCGCGTGCGCCACGTGGGCGAGGCGGTGGTCATGGTGGTGGCCGAGACCCTTGCCGCCGCGCAGGATGCGGCGGAGCTGGTGAGCGTGGACTACGAACCGCTGCCGGCGGTGGTCGATGCCGCGCGTGCGCGCGAGGCGGACGCACCGCAGATCTGGCCGGAGGCGCCGGGCAACCTCTCCTTGACGTGGGCGCAGGGCGATGCCGCCGCCACCGACGCCGCCTTCGAGGCCGCGGCCCATGCGGTGGAGATCGAGCTGGTCAACAACCGCGTGGTGGTGAACACCATCGAGCCGCGCGGCGCGCTCGGCGTCTACGACCCGGCGAGCGAGCGCTACACCCTGTACATCAACAGCCAGCACGTGCACGGCGCGCGTGCCGTCATCGCCGGCATCCTGGGCGTCGAGGAAGACCGCCTGCGCATCCTCGCACACGATCTCGGCGGCGGCTTCGGCATGAAGTATTTCTCCTACCCCGAGCAGGTGCTGGTGGCATGGGCCGCGCGCAAGCTGGGGCGGCCGGTGCGTTGGCTCTGTGGGCGCATCGAGGGCTTCCAGAGCGACACGCAAGCGCGCGACCACATCACGCGGGCGGCGCTGGCGCTGGATGCCGACGGGCGGTTCCTGGGCCTGCGCGTGCGCACGCTGGCCAACCTCGGCGCTTACGTTTCCAACCTGGGGCCGATCTCACCGACCCTGCTCTACACGCGCATGCTCGCGAACGCCTACCGCACGCCTGCGATCCATGCCGAGGTCGAAGGCGTGCTCACCAACACCGTCTTCACCGATGCCTACCGCGGCGCCGGCATCCCGGAATCCAACTACGTGGTCGAGCGCCTGGTGGACAAGGCCGCAGCCAAGCTCGGCCTCGCGCCCGACGAGATCCGCCGGCGCAACCTGATCTCGGCGGCGGCGATGCCGTACCAAGTGCCGCTCGACGTCACCTACGATTCGGGCGATTACGCCCGCAACTTGGACGACAGCCTGGCGCTCGCCGGCTGGTCGGGCTTCGCCGAACGGCGCGCGGAGGCGGCGGCGCGGGGCAAGCTGCGCGGCATCGGCATCGCGGCCTACGTCGAATCGACCATCGGCGATCCGTCGGAGCACGTCGCCATCCGCTTCCGCGACGACGGCGGGGTGAGCCTCAGCGCCGGCACCGGCGCGTCCGGCCAAGGGCACGAGACCACCTACGCCCAGCTCCTCGGCGAGAGCCTGGGCATCCCCTTCGAGGCGATCACGCTGGTCGAAGGAGACAGCGACGACCTGCCGGGCGGCGGCGGCAGCGGCGGCTCGCGCTCAACCTACATGGTGGCGCTCGCGATCGAGGACGGCGCCGCCAAGGTGATCGACAAGGGCACCCAGGTCGCGGCCAACATCCTGGAGGTGGCGCCCGCTGACGTCCGCTTTGCCGACGGCGATTTCTCCATTGCCGGTACTGACCGCGCCATCGACATCATGACACTGGCGGCGCAGGCGAAGGACCCCGCCAACCTGCCGGAGGGCATGGAACCGGGGCTCGATGCCAACGGCCAGACCGAGACCTTCGACGGCACCTTCCCCAACGGCTGCCACATCTGCGAGGTCGAGGTCGACCCCGAGACCGGCGCGCTGGAGCTGGTCAACTATGCGGCGGCCAACGATTTCGGGCGCATCGTCAATCCGGTGCTGGTGGACGGGCAGGTACACGGCGGGGTGGCCCAGGGGCTGGGCCAGGCGGTGTTCGAGAACTGCGTCTACGACGAGGCTTCGGGGCAGCTGCTCTCCGGCTCGTTCATGGACTACTGCCTGCCGCGCGCCGACGACATGCCGCCCTTCGCGCTGGCTGCCAACGGCGTGCCGACCAGCCAGAACCCGCTCGGGATCAAGGGCTGCGGCGAGGCGGGGGCGATCCCGGCGCCGGCGGCCGTGGTGAACGCCGTGCTCGACGCGCTCAAGGAGCGCGGCGTCACCGAGATCGACATGCCGCTCACGCCGGAGCGCGTCTGGCGTGCGATAGAAAGCGCTTAATTGTGATCCCTCAAGCGCCGGGCGCTCGCTCCGCGCGGTCGCGCGCTCCGGGCGGCCGTTAGCCGCCCGGCACCTAAATCCAACCGCGACGGGAGCATCGTTCATGGCCGTCTCGCCCGACCACGTCTTCACCGACCTGCCCAACAGCCTCATCGGCCAGACCCGGCAGATCTGCATCGTCACCCGCGACCTCGACGCCTGCATCCGCAACTATGCCGACCGCATGGGGATCGGCCCCTGGTGGGTCCAGGAATACGGGCCGCCGGACCTGACCGACAGGTACTTCCGCGGCGGCCCCGGCCAGTTCTCCATGCGCCTCGCGCTGGCCTGGACCGGCGATCTCAACTGGGAGGTGATCGAACCCCTGGAGGGGCCCAGCATCTATCACGAATTCCTCGACGAGCACGGCGAGGGGCTGCAACACGTGGGCTTCCTGCTGCAGGACACGGGCCTGGATATGGACGGCTGCATCGCCGACATGGACTCGCGGGGATTCGAGCGGGTCATGAGCGGCGGCTGGCGCGGTGTGCGCTTCTGCTACTTCCAGACCGAGGACGCGCTCAAGACCACCCTGGAGCTGATCTACCGGCCGGAGGGCTACCAGCGCCCGGACCCGCTCTACTGGTACCCGCCGCGGGACTAAGGCGCTTCCGTTCCCCACTCAAACGCTTGGTAGTGGTCTAAAGTGAACCCTGCCCGGCCAGAGACGGCCCCCTCATCCCGCATTCTTGGCGTGAAGGAAACGGGGATCATCCGACCACGGGGTCGCGGTAGTAGAGGTGCCTCACTGACGTGATCGGCAAATGCCGTCGAGGTCTTGCATGTCGCCGTGTGCGAATAGCGAGTACGGAGTGTAAGGACGACGAGAAGGAGCTTCGCGCGAAGGTATAGGGCATCAAAGGTGGCAAGCCACGGGCCAAGATGCCAGCTCGCGAAGATCGAGCCTAGACTACACGGAAGGCTGTCAAAAGCGGGCAGATAGCACTTTACGAAAACAAGCGCTCAATTTTTTGCAGCACCTCTAAGTGATGCTTCGTCGTGAGTGGTGCCGAACAAAAATACCGCTCGTCCTCTACACTTGTGCCTACACGCCGCTCAATAACAAATTTTGCTGCGGTCATGGGGTCATTAGTCAAGAATTCAAATGAAAGTACATTGACGGCCGCCGCGCTCACCCCCCTGCTCTTGTCCACATATGACACAAGTAAATTAGCGATTTCCCCATACTTGTCGATCATGTTGGCTACAGGGACATCAAAATCGACAACTATCTCGCTCACATAAAGCGGCTTTATTCGAGCCTGCCTACATCCGTGCTCCTCTATCAGCCAACTCGTGACGTCGTTGAAGAATGCTTCTGAGTGTTGCGTTTTGTTTGATCGGACCACAACCCCATCGTTATGTATAGACAGCTTATTTATCGAAATTTGTCCAGCCTCAGTTTCATAAACTCCCCACTCAAACACAATGCCGGTTTGTTCCAGTTCTGCACGGGGTGCAGACATATTAGGAAAATTAATGAACTTATACCGCTCTCTTATCGCATCTACAGTGTGACGCTCATTTAGCCCCCCCAGCGGAGTGAACGCCTCTAGGGGAAAAAGCGCTATGAAGCTACCAGACGAGAATGCAACAATGTTCATAGCGACCTTGCTATGTCTGAAAGCATTGCCGCTTGACCCTGACCGACACTCGTCCCAATTTCTGTTAACGCACCTTGAGAATGAATCTGCGATATGATCGCACCAAACTCAAGACTCCCCCCTCCCACTTGCTGAGTGGTGGGCATCGACGAAATCAAATTGCTAGCTTGAAGATTTCTCGGAGCACGTTCAAGGTACGATGCTGAATGAGGCTGTAGTTCTTCGCGACAGATTCCAACCAGGAGTTCGCTGACCGTATCTAGAGTCCAATTGCCGGGCGCACCGAGTAGTCTAGTGACACGTGCGGGCGCAATCCCAAGGCGTTTCGCGAGCCTTGCCTTAGTCAATCCATCTCGCTCGACTGCCTCGTTGAATCGCCGCAGAACGTAGTCGTAAAAGCTGTTTCGTACCCGCTCATTGAGATAGCCCAGTGCATAATCGGAGAGCGGATCGTCACCAGCAATTTCAGACTTCACTGGAGTTTTCCGAAACGTAGTCACGATAGTTTCCTCCCGTTAGAGGAGCTAAGTCTGGAAGCGCGACATTCCAGCGCTCATTCGTCTCGATGAGCGCGAGTTGGTATTCCAAGGAGCGCCGGTCTCCCAGCGGATTCTTGCGCCCTAATCTAACTGACCTCGGCTTCCAGTTGAGGGCCACGAACATATCTGCACAGGGAAACTTTCCAAAGACTCGTAAGCCAGGTTTGGGATCGCGACTTCTGATTTCCCAAATGCCATCTGCAATCGGGTCCATACGCCCCATGTAGGCAGCTTTATGCTCAAACGGCGTCATACTCAGCGATATATGCTCGCCTTTGACGAACGATTCCAAGTCCCCCTGAAGTCGGCCCACGCGCCGCCCCCATTCTTCAACTCGTTCTCGAATGTCTTCTGCAAGTTGTGGATGGAGAAGAAGGGATCGTACCAACTCGTCGCTGTCAAACTCTGGTTCGAACACAAGAAGCCGTCCCCCCGCGATTGCATCTTCAATACTCTGTCGTATTGACATATAAGTCAATTGCGATCTGGTTGAAGGGGCGGCGCGCGGGACATACTGGCACCGGGAGGGACCGGGCAGCGGTCGCAGCCTGCCCCGAGTGCGCCTCTGGCGGCCTCACCCCGAGTAAGGGAGCGCGGCGTCAGCTGTCCTTCCAGACCGGGTCCCGCTTCTCCAGGAAGGCCGTGATGCCCTCGCGCGCGTCGTCGGCCTGAATGGTGCGGTAAATCACCTCGCCGGCGTAGTCGTAGGCGTCGCTGCGGTCCATCTCCAGCTGGCGGTAGAAGGACCGCTTGCCCTGGGCGATGGCGTAGGCCGACTTCGACGCAATGTGCCGTGCCACCTCTTCCACCCGCTCGTTCAGCTTGTCGGGCTCCACGACCTCGCTGACCAGCCCCATGCGGAAGGCGGTCTCGGCGTCCACCATCTTGCCCGTGAGCAGCATTTGCATCGCGTGCTTGGGCGCGATGGCGCGGCTCACCGCCACCTGCGGCGAGTGGCACCAGAAGCCGATGTTCACGCCGGGGGTGGCGAACTTGGCCTCCGACGAGGCGTAGACCAGGTCGCAGCTCGCGACCAGCTCGCATCCCGCCGCCGTGGCGATGCTGTGAACCTTGGCGATCACCGGCTGGGGCAGGCCGATCAGGCTCTGCATCATGCGCGAGCACGTGGCGGTGGCTTCGCGCTTGGTCTCCGGCGCCTCCATGGCCTCGACCGATTCGTTGAGGTCGTGGCCCGTGCAGAAGAGCCGCCCCGCCGCCGCCAGGATCACCACCCGCACGGAGCGGTCGTCCCTGATCTCGTCGAGGGTGTCTTGCAGCTCGTGCACCAGCCGGTGGGAGAGGCTGTTGCCCGACTTGGGCCGGTTCAGCGTGAGCGTCGTCACGCCGTCGTCGTCCTTGCGGCGCAGCGTGCGCGCGATCCCCTCGGGCAGCTCCACGATCTCGGTCGCCATCGGTCCCTCCAGCTCTCGGGCTTGCGGGCGGCATTCTAGCACCACGTGCAAGGAACGGCGTCGCCACGTCCCTCTCTGCCCTCCCGGGCCACAGGCCCGGACGGCGCGACCGCGCCGCGCGCGGCAGCGGACGATGCGTCTGCCAAGAAGAAGGCCGGACCGTAGGTCCGGAGCGCGCGACCGCGCGCCGCGCCGAATGGCGCGTAGGCAAGCGAACGGAGTGAGCGCCCGCCGTTGAGGGAAATGAACAAGGCTCGCCCGCTTGCGGCGGCACCCGTTGTGGCCTATGTCGTGGCCCGCCGGCGCCGTCGCGGCCGGGCCGGCGCACGAACATCCGAGAGAAGCGGGAGACCCCATGGCACAGCTTGAAGGGAAGGTCGCCGTCGTCACCGGCGGCGGGCGGGGCCTGGGCCGCGCCTATTGCGAGGCGCTGGCGCGCGAGGGCGCGGCGGTGGTTGCCGCCGATATCCGCGACACGGCCGAGACGGTGGAGGCTATCGGCAAGACCAACGGGCGGGTCACCGGCATCGCGCTGGATGCCGCCGACATGGCGAGCTGCGAGACCATGGCCAAGCACGCGGTCGCCGAGTTCGGGCGCATCGACGTGCTCATCAACAACGCCGCGCTCTACGGCGACATCCAGGGCGGGCGCTTCGACAAGATCCCGCAGGACGAATGGGACAAGACCATGGCCGTCAACGTGCGCGGCGTCTGGCAATGCACCAAGGCGTGCGTGCCGGCCATGCGCGAGGCGGGCGGCGGCTCCATTGTCAACATCGCCTCGCTCGCCGCGGTCTACGGTATGCCCTTCGGGCTCCACTACGCGACGTCGAAGGCGGCGGTGATCGGCATGACCCGCGCGCTCGCCCGCGAGCTTGGGCGCGACTGGATCAGGGTCAACGCCATCGCGCCGAGCGCGGTGCTGACCGAAGGGACGGATGAGTTCTTCGGCGAGAAGAAGGACAAGCTGCTTCAGGCCGTTGCCACCGGCCAGAGCCTGCAGAAGAACCTCGAGACCGACGATCTGGTCGGCACCGTGCTCTATCTTGCGTCCGACGCGAGCAAGCTGGTCACCGGCCAGACCCTGATGGTGGACGGCGGCACGGTGTTTCTATAGGCGGGGGGCGGATGCTGCCCGCTTACCTGCCCGCCGTGGCATAATGAACCCGATCGACGGAGGAAGGAGGCAGACGAACGACAGGAACTCCATGTCGGTGCAAGTGGAGACACGCATGCCAGCGGTGCAACAATCCGTTGAGGACCTAGAGGTCATCTACGACAAGGTGCAGGCGGACTCGCGGTTCTCGCTTTACAATTTGCGCGAAGTCGATGCTGCCATCGATGCGGCAACCGATGTTCGCAACGATGCACAGACTGCCGAACGAGCAATCAAGCAATTTCTTGCCCATTTGTCTGAGTCGGGCGGTGGCGAAAAGCCGATCGACCCAGCAGATAAGCTGGCAACGGTCTCAGCTACAGCAGAGGCCGCCGTGAAGAAAACCATTCGCGTCCTTCAAGGGTACGAAGGAGCGCCGGAAGGGTCTTCGATGTCGGCGGAGCACGCCGAGGACGTGTCCGAAGGATACAAAGAGGCAATCGACGCGCTTCAAAAGCTGCACGACTCGATGGTGGACCTGCGATGGGCTGTCATCGAACATGACGCGGACTTTGAGGAGCCCGAGGGCGAAGCGTTCGATAACGTAGAGGGCCTTGTCGCCGATCTGAAAAGCCGCTGAGCAGTGGTCCTTGGTATCAAGCAATTCAAGCGCTTACCGCGCTTCAGTAAAGCTTACAGTCGACTCAGCAACCAGAATAAGACTGCCGTTGATCGTGCGCTTTCCGATCTCCTGAGTCGCGACGAACTTCCTCCCGGCCGGAGACTCGAAAAAGTCAGATCGCGCAAGAACACGTGGGCCATACGCGTCAGCAAGGGAATTCGCCTGTCGTTCGAAGTTGCGGATGGAACCTGCATCCTCCGTAACGTTGGGGAGCACGACAAGATCCTCGACGATCCGTAAGTTGGGAATCCACGACGCGGCCTGCCCGTCCGTCAGCGACTTGCACTCCGGCGGCGAAGAATTTTAGAACGCAGCCTCCAGTTCGTCGACGAAGCCTGCGATCACGTCGAGGCCGCGAGACCAGAACGCGGGGTCGGACGCATCGAGACCGAAGGGGGCCAGCAGCTCCCGGTGCCGGAGGCTGCCGCCGGCCCGCAGCATGTCCAGATACTTCCGCTGGAAGCCCGCGGGCTCGGCGCGATAGACCGCGTAGAGCGCGTTCACCAGGCACTCGCCGAAGGCATAGGCGTAGACGTAGAACGGCGCGTGGATGAAGTGCGGGATGTAGGTCCAGTAGTGGCGGTACTCGTCGTTGAAGCGGAGCGCCGGGCCCAGGCTCTCGCTCTGGACTGCGAGCCAATGCTCGGAGAGCCGATCGGGAGTTAATTCGCCGCTGCGGCGCTCTTCGTGCACGCGGCGCTCGAAGGCGCAGAAGGCGACCTGGCGCACCACAGTGTTCAGCATGTCCTCGACCTTGCCGGCGAGCATGACCCGGCGGCGCACGGGGTCGCTCTCGGCGTCGAGCAGGGCGCGGAAGGTGAGCTGCTCGCCGAAGACCGAGGCGGTCTCCGCCAGGGTCAGCGGGGTCTCCGCCAGCAAGAGGCCCTGGCCGCCCGCCAGCACCTGATGCACCCCGTGGCCGAGCTCGTGGGCCAGGATCATCACGTCCCGCGTCTTGCCCTGATAGTTGAGCAGCAGGTAGGGATGCGCGCCCGGAACGGTCGGGTGTGCGAAGGCGCCGGGGGACTTGCCGTTGCGGACCGGCGCGTCGATCCAGTCGTTGTCGAAGAAGCCCTCGCCGATGGCCGCAAGCTCGGGCGAGAAGGCGTGATAGGCCGTGAGCACGGTCTCCACAGCCTCGTCCCAGCCGATGAGCCGGTCGTCGTCCTCCGGCAGCGGTGCTGTGCGGTCCCAATAGTCGAGGCGGTCCCCGCCCATCCAGCGGGCCTTGAGCGCATAGTAGCGGTGGGCGAGACGCGGCGCCGAGGCCTCGACGGCTGCGATCAGCGCGTCCACCACCTCGTCCTCCACCCTGTTGCCGAGATTGCGGGCGGAGATCGGCCGCTCGAAGCCGCGCCACTGGTCCTCGATCTCCTTGTCTTTGGCCAGCGTGTTGGTGATGAGCGCGAAGGTGCGCACGTTCTCGCCGAGCACGGTGCCCAAGGCCTGCGCCGCCTCCTTGCGCACATCGCGGTCCTTGTCCGAGAGCAGGTTGAGCGCGTCGGCGCTGGTGAGCGCCTCACCCCTCACGGGGAAGCGAAGCTGGGCCATGGTCTCGTCGAAGAGGCGCATCCAGGCCGCGCGGCCCGCGACCTGCTTCTCGTGCAGGAGGCGCTCCACCTCGTCCGAGAGCTGGAAGGGGCGGAACGCCCGCACGTCCCGCACCCAGGGCGCGTAGCGGGCGAGCGCGCGGGCCTTCAGCTTGTCCGCGAGCGCGTCGTCCTCGATCCGGTTGAGCTCGAGCGTGAGGAAGAGCAGCCGGCTGCTTGTGGCGGTGGTCTCCTCCCGCACGGTCTGGAAAAACTGCGCCGTCTCGGCGTCATCCATCGCCGTGCAGTAGACGAGGTAGGCATAGCTCGTCAGCCGCTCCAGCGTCTCCTGGATCGCCTCGTAGCGCGCGATCAGGCGGCCCAGCGCCTTGCCGTCGAGATCGGCGACGCGGCCCGCGAACTCCTCGTGCAGCAACTCGGCCGCCACAGCCGCGTGCTCCAGGTCGTGCTGGAGCTCGTCCGAGTCAGGGGCAGGGTAGAGGTCAGAGAGGTCCCACCCCGGCAGCGCCGCGCCGTCCCGCGCCTCTGCCGCGCTGTCGAGCCCTCGCGCCCTTCGCGCCTTCATCGCCGTCACCGGCTCTGGTCGAAGGTTGGCTTGCGCCGCTCGCGGAAGGCCTCGAGCCCTTCGCGATGATCGGCGGAGACGTTGGTGAGCGTCTCGTAGGCGATTGAGGCGTCCATCATCCCATGTGCGAGCTGCTTGAGGCCGACGTTGATCGAGACCTTGGTGAGCCGGATCGCCTGGGTCGCGCCTCGCTCCAGCTTGCCCACCATGCGCTCAACGCGGGCATCGAGCTCGCCCGCCGGCACTGCCTCGTTCACGAGGCCCAGGGCCGCGGCCTCGGCGCCGTCGATCAACTTGCCCGTCATCAGGAACTCCTTGGCGCGCGGGTAGCCGATGAGCTGGGGCCAGATGATCGCCCCGCCGTCGCCCGCCGAGAGCCCGATGTTGACGTGCAGATCGCCGATCCGCGCCTCCTCGGCCGCGATGATGATGTCGCAGAAGAGCGCGACCGTGGCCCCGAGGCCCACCGCATCGCCGTTGAGCCGGCAGATCACCGGCTTCTCCAGGTCGAGCAGGCCGAACACGATTTGCTTTGCCTCGACGGCGATGCCGTCGAAGATCGTCGGGTCATCGGCCGCGCTCTGGAGCCAGTCCATGTCGCCGCCAGCGCAGAAGGCACGGCCCGCGCCGGTCAGCACGACGATGTCGGTCTCGCGGTCGGCGGCGATGTCGTAGAAGAGCCGCGCCATCTCGGCGTGCATGGCCGCGCTCACGGCGTTGAGCACGTCAGGCCGGTTGAGCGTCACGGTGAGCACGCGCCGCTCGCGCGCAAACGTCATCGTGGTGTAGCCGTCGTAGCCCGTCATGCTCGTCTCCTGTACTGAACGCCGGCGCGAGGGTGTCAGCACGCCGCCGTGAACGCAACGCATCGTGCGCTCCGAGGCTTAATCATTTCCCTCAATCGCCGGGTGCTGGTTTAACCATTTCCCTCAGACGCCGGGCGCTCACTCCGTTCGCTTGGCTTTCGCGCCTGCGGCGCGGCGCGCAGTCGCGCGCTCCGGGCCGCTGTGCGGCCCGGTTCCCATCAATGGCGGCCTCCCGTCAGATGCCAGGCGCGGCCCGTATCTCCACTGAGGCGTCATGCCCGGACTTGATCCACTGCTGTCCGGTTTAGGTCAGGGCCCATTGTATGGCGGTTTGTCTGTCGCATTTGGGGGGCGGGATATGGGGTCCGATGAGGCGGTCGATGCGCTTTCTGTGCATGAGGTTGGCGCGCAC
>JAJDVB010000198.1 GCA_022826345.1 Alphaproteobacteria bacterium | reverse complement strand
GCGATCATCTGCGCCGGCCTGCACACGGTGCCGCTCTGCGTGAAGGAGATGGAGGAGCCGATCGAGCCCGGCGACGTGATCGTCCACAACGATCCCTACCGCGGCCAGTGCCACATGCCGGAGCACCTGCTGATGAAGCCGGTCTTCGTCGACGGCACGCTGATCGGCTACGCCGCCAACATCGCCCATATCGCCGAGATCGGCGGCATGGCGGTGGGCTCCTTCGCCAGCACCGCCACCGAGGTGTTTCAGGAGGGGCTCCGGCTGCCGCCGGTAAAGCTGCTCTCGCGCGGCGAGTACGTGAAGGATGTCTGGCGCATCGCGCTCGCCAATCACCGCACCCCCAACACCACCTGGGGCGACTTCCACGCCATGATCGGCTCGCTCAACACCGCCGAGCAGCGCCTCGGCGCACTGGTGAAGCGGCTCGGCGTCGAGACCTTCGAGAAGATCTGCGACGCGCTCGTCGACCACGCTGAGCACTGGATGCGGAACGAGATCCGCAAGCTCCCCAACGGCATCTACAAGGCCGAGGATTATTTCGAGGACGACGGGGTCAGCACCAATCGCTTCTACTTCCGCCCCACGGTGCACATCAGGGAGGAAGAGATCGTGGTCGACCTCTCGGAATCGGACGAGCAGGCGCGGGGGCCGATTAACGTCACCTACGTGGCGACCGCCGCCGCCGGCTGCACCGCAGTGCTGCAGACCCTCTGCGCCCGCGACGTGCCGCTCAACAGCGGCTGTTTCAAGCCCCTCCGCGTGGTGGCGCCGCCTGGGACGGTGGCGAACCCGGTCTTCCCCGCGCCGAGCGTCGCCGGCAACACCGAGGGCCAGCCCCGCATTATCGCGGCGGTGCAGCACGCGCTGTCCAAGGCCGTGCCGGAGATGGTGAGCGCCGCCGAGGGCGGGACCGCGTGCAACCTGCTCTTGGGCGGCATCCATCCGGATACGGACGAATACTGGACCCACTACCAGCTGGAGGGCGGCGGCTGGGGCGGCCGGCTCGGCAAGGACGGCAACACCGCGCTCTGCTGCGCGCATGCGAGCACCATCCGGGCGACGCCCATCGAGGTGTTCGAGACCCGTTTCCCGCTCCGCGTGATGAAGTACGAGATCCGCCCCGATTCAGGGGGCGCCGGCAAGTGGCGGGGCGGGCTCGGCTGCTGGCGCCAGTTCGAAGTGATCGCGGACGCGATCAGCGTGAGCGCGCTCACCGACCGCATCACCGAGGGGCCCTATGGTTTGATGAAGGGGGAGGCCGGCGCGCCCACGGGCTTCTTCGTCAAGCGGGTCGAGGACGAGGAGTTCCGCACCTTCAAGGAGGTCTACGGCACCGTGAGCCCGACCAAGTTCGTCAACATCCGGCTGCACCGGGGCGACCAGATCCTGGTCCGCGTGCCGGGCGGTGGCGGCTACGGCGACCCCCACGAGCGGGCGGACGCAGCACTCCGCGCCGACCTGGAAGACGGCTTCGTCAGCGCCGAAGGGCTCTCGGCCTACGGTCGCGACGCAAGCTTCGCCGAGGAGGTGAAGGAAGCCGCCGCGGCGGAATAGACGTCAGCCGGCGTCGGCTCCCTGCCCGGCGCTCCCCGCCGCCGCCCGGTCGCGCTCCCGCTCGTTGCCGAGGGCGTGGACCAGGGTACCGAGCGATATGGTGCCGACCGGCTCGCCTTCGCCGTTCAGGACGCGGGCCTCGCCGTCCGGCGATGCGACCGCGAGCGGCAGCGCCTCCTCCACCGTCAGGTCGTGAGCGCAGTCTGGCCCCGACAGGTCGGGCCTGAGCGGCTCCATGATGGAGCCCACGCGAATGACGCGGCCGCGATTGATGCTCTTCGTGAAGTCGGCGATGTAGGAGTCCGCCGGGCGCAGCACGATGTCCTGTGAATCGCCGTTCTGGACGACCTCGCCGTCGCGCAGGATCGCGATGCGGTCGCCGATCTCGATGGCTTCCTCGAGGTCGTGGGTGACGAACACGATGGTCTTGTGCAACTCGTGCTGCAGGTCCAGAAGCAGCACCCGCATGTCCGAGCGGATCAACGGATCGAGCGCACTGAAGGCCTCGTCCATCAGCAGGATGTCTGCATCGGTCGCGAGCGCGCGGGCGAGGCCGACGCGCTGCTGCATGCCGCCGGAGAGGTGATGCGGATAGGAGTTCTCGTAGCCCTGCAGGCCGACCCTCTCGATCCACCGCGCCGCGCGGTCGGCGCGTTCGCGCTTGGCAAGGCGCTGAAGCGCCAGGCCGTAACTGATGTTGTCCATCACGGTCCGGTGCGGGAAGAGCGCAAAGCGCTGGAACACCATGCTGATCTTGTAGCGCCGGAGTTGCTTCAGCGCTGCGGCGTCGAGCGCGAGCATATCCTCCCCGTCCACGCGGACTTCGCCTTCGGTCGGGTCGATGAGACGGTTGATATGGCGGACGAGGGTGGACTTGCCGGAGCCGCTGAGGCCCATGACGACCTGGATGCTGCGCGGGGACACGTCCAGATTGATATCGCGCAGCCCGAGCACGTGACCGTGATCTTCCAGCAGCTCCTGCTTGCCGATGCCTTCGTGCACCAGCGGCATCACGGACGCCGGGTCGGCGCCGAACACCTTGTAGAGGCGTCCGACGTGGATGCCCGCCTGGCCCTGCGCGGTCATGACTGCCGCTGCGCCTGGATGCGCCGGCCGTAGCTCTGGGTCACCCGATCAAACACGATCGCGAGCCCTACCACCGCCGCCCCGTTGAAGAGGCCGAGGGCGAAGTACTGGTTGGTGACCGCCTGGAGCACGGGCATTCCGAGGCCCTTCACGCCGATCATCGAGGCGATCACCACCATCGAGAGCGCCATCATGATGGTCTGGTTTACGCCAGCCATGATGTTGGGCAGCGCCAGCGGCAACTGCACGCCGAAGAGCCTGCGCCAGGTGCCGGCGCCGAAGGCGTCCGCCGCCTCGAGCACCTCCTGGTCCACCAGGCGGATGCCGAGGTTGGTCAACCGGATCACCGGCGGCACGGCGTAGATCACCACCGCGATTAGCCCCGGTATCTTGCCAAGGCCGAACAGCATCACCACGGGAATCAGGTAGACGAAGATCGGCATCGTCTGCATCACGTCGAGGATCGGCGTCATGAACGCCTGCATGCGGTTGGAGCGCGACATGGCGATGCCGAGGGGAATGCCGATGGCGATGGCGATGAGGGTGGCGACGAAGATGATGGCGAGCGTGCGCATCGTGTCCTCCCACATGCCGAGGACACCGATGACGAGGAAGGCGACGATGACGCCGAGGCTCAGCCGCACGCGCCGGCTCGCGGCGTAGCAGATACCTGCAATCGCGAGCACGATCACCCACCAGGGGGCGTTGAGCAGGATCCACTCGAACCTGATCAGGAGCCAGAGAAGCGGGTCGAAGGCGCTTTCGATGGCATCGCCGTAGTTGCGCGAGAAGGTCTTGTACGCTGCGTCGATCGACTTATGGACGGCGCGCAGCGTGGCAATGTCTAGAGTGGGAAAATTCAGGACCCAGTCAGTCACGGCTCAGGCTCCCCGGTTCTGCTCCCCCGAGGACATGCCGCTCCCACCCGGGCCGCGCCGGCGCGGCTCCCCGTCCCGGCGTTCCATCCGGTTCGCCGGGACGGGGCGGGAGAGCGGGCCGGCGCGGACTCTTCCGGTCGGTATCTGACCCGCTGGAAGCGGGCTACATCATCGCCGCCTTCACCTTGGCCGCCACGTCTTCGGACACCCAGGCAGTCCACACGTCCTCATGGTTCTTGAGGAAGTACTCCGCCGCTTCCCGCGTGGTCGCCTGATTCGAGTCCTTCCACGCCAGGACGCTGTTCACCAGGTTGTTCGGCCAGGAGACGCTGGAGACGAACCCGAAGGCATCGGGCGCGCTCTCGGCGAAGCTCGAGGTCACCACCGTGAGCACCACCGACTTCGCGTACATGTTTGGCTGCGGGTCGGCGCAATCCTTGTCGATGATGCAGGGCCACGTCTCGGGGTCGTGCACCATCCCGCCCAGCTTCACCATCGGATAGTTGCCGAGCAGCGCGGTCGGTGCCCAGTAGTAGGCGAAGATCGGGTTGCCGCGTTCATAGGCGCTGGCGATGGCGCCTGCCAGCCCCTCGCCCGAGCCGGGATTGAAGAGCGTGAAGCCTGCGTCGTCGAGCCCGTAGGCCTTGAAAAGATTGGAGTTGACGTACTCGCAGGCCCAGCCTGGCGGGCAGCCGTAGAAGCGGCCCTTGCCCGGCTCCTCCTTGTCGGGGAAGAGGTCGGGCCGCTTGATGACCTCCTGCAGGGTGGTGAGCTCCGGATTCTGCTCCACCACGTAGTCAGGAACCCACCAGCCTTCCTCGCCGCCATCGGAAAGGATCTCGCCGGCGATCACGAGACGGCCTTCGTCCACCGCTTTGCCCACGATCTCGCGCGCCGAGTTGATCCAGACCTCGGGCGCGATGTCCGGCTCGCCCTTCTCCGTCATGGAGGTGACGGTGGGCACCGTGTCGCCGGGCACGATCTCGGTATCGCAGCCGTAGCCTTCCTTGAGGATGATGTCCTCGACATGAGCCGCGACACCCGCCGAGGCCCAGGTCATCTCGGCGATGGTCACCTTGCCGCAGGCCGCGTCGGCCCCGCGCGCAAGGACAAGGGCGCCGGCAACCATGAGTGCCGCCGCCAGTGACATCGACAATCTAGACATTGGACTGCTCCCTGTTGCATCGCGCTCATTCATCGGCGCAATGCTCATTGCGGGAATCCGCCGGGACGGCGAACTCCTCCAGGCAGCGATCATAGTCAGCCCGGCCGGCCCGTGGCAATCGATCGTTCCCTATTGGCCTAAAGGACAATCACGATTGTCTTTAGGGACAGGAGAGTTAGGCCGCTGTGCACCGTCAGGGACCGGCGGCGCAGACCACGACAGTGGTGAAAATTGCGACCCAGGGACGACGCTATTCGCCCCAGAATGCTCGATCGTCAGCGATGTTTTCCGGGTAGAACCACGCCGCTGCGATACGGCCATTCTGCACCTCGTAGACGGCCATCTCCCGCCCCTCGATCTGCCGCCCGTTTCTCGTCGCCGACCATACGATCAGCGCCGCCACATGGCTGCCGGTTTCGATGGTGCGGGAGACAGCGAGCTCGAAGCTGCCATCCGTGGCCTCGAGCGCCCGCCCGATCATGTCGATGACCGCCCCCGGCCCTTCGAGAAACCCCATATGGTCGCCCACGTCGGGCTCGCTCCAGCGTATGTCGACGGCAAGGAACGGGGTGAGCAGGCTGAGGTCGCCGCTCAGGCGAGCCTGCCGCCGGGCATCGTAGAAGGCGCGGATCAGGCGGCCGAGCGGGCCAACGCTCGGGACTTCAGTGTCCAACCCGGAGAGAGCAAGCGGTATGCAGGCTTAAGCCTGGCTGCGCAGCTCGCGCTCGGTCTGCGGGGCCGGCATCGGGCCGATGCCCTCGGCCACCATCTCCCGCCATTCGCGCTTCTGCGGCATGATCGGCGGCACCGGAATGGTCGTGGGCTCGGGCGTGGCATCCGCGATCGGCTTCTCCATCGCCCGTCCCGTCACCTCGCCCCGGCGGAAGAAGCCGTTGTAGATGCTCCAATGCAGCCGGTTGCGCGAGCCGGTGAGCGGGAAGCGCTTGGCGATCGAGGGGAGCGAATAGAAGTTCCGGTAGGCCCGCATGTGGCCTTCGCGGAGCGTCTGGGTGCTGAGCTTCTCCGGCCGGTAGACGATGTGCCCCTGGTCGTAGAGGTCCCAGTCGTAGGAGACAATCTGCCCGGCCTTCTTCATCTCGTACCAGGTGAGCGTGCCGGGATAGGGGGTCAGCACCGAGTAGGCGCAGGCGTCGTACTTGGCGTCGATGTTGAAGTTGGTCGTCTCGTCGAAGACGGTTTCGTCGTCGCCGCCGAAGCCGAACATGAAGAGCCCGAAGACCATGATCCCGTAGCTGTGGATCTTCTCCACCAGCGCGGCGAACTGCTCCGGCCGGTTGACGTACTTGTGGACGCGCTTGAGCGTCTCTCGCGAGATCGATTCGAAGCCGATGCTCAGCATGTAGCAGCCGCTCTCGGCTGCGAGCTCCAGCATCTCGTCCTTCTGGGCGAGCTTGCTGGTGGCGGCGGCCTGCCAGCGGATACCGCGCCCCCTCAGTGCCCGCATCACCTCCTTGGGCCGCTCCTCGGTGCCGAAGAAATCGGCGTCGTTGAGGGAGATCGTGCGCTGTCCGCAGTTCTCGATCTCGCGGATCACCTCGTCGACCGGCCGGTAGCGGAACTTGAGCCCGTTCATCAGCGGCTCGGCGCAGAAGGTGCAGCCCTGGTGGCAGCCGCGCGAGGTCTGGACGAAGGTGCGGTTGACGTAGCGGTTCTTCTTCACCAGGTCGTAGCGGGGCATGGGCACGTCGACCATCGGGTGCAGCGTGTCAGCGCGGTAGATGCCCTTGACCTCGCCGCGATCCAGATCGTCCAGGAGCTTGGGCATGACCAGCTCGGCCTCGCCGATCACCACGGCGTCGCAGTGCTGGAGCGCCTCCTGGGGCATGAAGCTCGCGTGCACGCCACCGATGACCACGGGCACGCCTTTCGCGCGATAACGGTCGGCGATCTCGTAGCCGCGCTTGATATAGCTGGTCATGGCCGAGATGCCGACCATGTCGACCTTCAAGTCGAAGTCGATGTCCTCGATGTTCTCGTCGGTCATCACGACTTCGTAGCGGTCCTGCGGAATCACCGCCGCCACCGCTAGCAGACCCGCCAGCGGTGAATAAAGTGCCCGGTTGAAGTACATCGGGCGCGTCGTGAACTGGTTGGTCTGAGGATTGATGAGGTGAATGATTCGAGTGCGCATGCGTACCTCCGCTCGCGCGATTATACCGCGGCCCGGCCGACCTGCCGAGTGGCTATGCGAGTCGTTTTCAACGCCTCCATTCCACCGATGCCGGCTGCAGCGTCAAGGGCTGATAGCGTGGCGGGGAATGCGGGCTAATGAATCTCCTTCGCCTCGCGCAGGACCCGCTCCATCACGTCGGCCGAGAACCCTGGCTCCTTGCAGGCTGCGAGGATCGGCGCCTCGCGCCGCATGCAGAGCTCCGCCGCCGCCGGTACCTCGCGCGCCGCCTCGTGCGGGATGATGACCGCGCCGTGGCGGTCGGCGTGTACGAGGTCGCCCGAGTGAGTCACCATGCCGCAGACGTCCACGGGCTCACCGTGGCTGACCAGGTGAACCCAGGCGTGGGAGGGAACCACCGTGCCCGAGATGAGCTGGAATCCGTCGGCGATCATGTCGAGATCGCGCACCGCGCCGTCGGTCACGACGCCGAGGCAGCCCAGAGACTGATGCACGGCGGAATGCACCTCGCCCCACCACGACGCCGCGCCCCGCCGGGAATCGATGTCCTGGATGACCATGATTCCGGGCCGGTGCCCCGCCTCGACGTAGCGGTAGTAGGCCACGCGGTCGGCGGTCATCGCGTCGCCGTCCTTCGCGGGCTTCTCCATCGAGCGGATGGTGGCGGTGCGCGCGTAGCCCACTATCGGCTGAAGCTCCGGGAAGGCGCAGATCAGCGTCTCGGTCGTGAAGCCGAAGGTGCGCCGCTCGGGGCAGACGATCTCCAGCGCGTTGCAGATCGTCGGCGTGTCGTAGGCGCGAAGCGCAGCCAATTCGGCTTCGTTGAGGGGTGTCTCGGTCACCGGGGGTCCTCCCTGTTGATGGCGCCGGATATTCGCCGATGGAGGGTGGGGCGCGCAAACCCCGTGCCGGCGGTGCCGCTCACCGCCGCCTGACATGCCCATCGCGCTCTACACACCCGCCGCCCGTCCCGACCCCGCCGCCCCGTGGGGCGGGCCGCGGCTAATGCGCCTCGTCTCACGGGCGCTGGAGGCCGCCGGCTACCACACCATCGCGCCCACCGAGTTTTGCAGCGACGAGGGTCTCGAAGACAACCACCAGCAGGCGGCGCTCGAACGAAAAGCCGCGAGGCGCGCGCGCAAGCTCGTCACCGCCTACCGCGATTTTCCGGCCGTCGCCCGACCCGAGGCGTGGCTCACCTGCGACCTCCGCCACACGGCGCCCGACCTGATTGGCCCCGCCGTGGCAGAGGCGCTTGGCATCCCCTACCTGCTGGTGGGCGCTGCCTACGCGCGGGCGGAGGCCGGGGGCGCGCACGCGCGCTGGCTCTCGTACACGGCGCGCGCCATCGCGCGGGCGCGGGCGGTGCTCTCGCTGACGGCGGAGGACGAGGAGAGCATCAGGCCACTCGTCCAAGGCACCGCGCGACTCTACAAGCTAGCGCCCTTCCTCGACCTCGCGCCCTACCGGGCGGTGGACCGCGACGCGGCCCGCCGAGCGCTCGCGGACGCGCTGCCGCTCGACCCCGCACGCCCGTGGCTTCTGGCAATCGCCCCGATGCAGACTGGCGCGGCATTGGCGTCCTGGCGCCTGCTGGGGCGCTCGCTCAACCTGATCGCGGACCCGCCCTGGCAGCTGCTCGTCGTCGGCGACGGCGAGGCGCGCTGGCTGGTGGAGGAGGCGATGGCGCCGCTCGGGCCGGGTCTCGCGGTCTTCGCCGGCGCCCGCGCGGATGACGCGCTGCCAGCGGTCTACGCCGCCTGTGACCTCTACGTCTGGCCCGCCTACCAGGAGACCTTCGGCATGGCGCTGCTGGAGGCGCAGGCGGCCGGTCTCCCCGTCGTGGCGCAGGACTGGCCCGGCGCTGCCGCGGTCGTCGCCAGTGGCGAGACCGGGCTGCTCACGCCGCGCCAGGACGACGTGGCCTTCGCCGGCGCAGTGGTCGAGCTATGTGCGAATGCCGAGGGCCGGCGGGCGATGGGTGCAGCCGCGGCAGCACGGGCGCAGAAAGAACACGGGATCGAGAGCGCCGCGGCGACGCTGCAGCGCGCCCTCGATGCCGCGCTCTCCGACAGCTAATCCGCGACGATTCTCTTGTCCCCCCCCCCTCACCCTGACCCTCTCCGAACTTATTCATTTCCCTCAATCGCCGGGCGCTCGCTCCGCTCGCTTGGCTACGCGCTTCGCGCGCGGCGCGGTCGCGCCGTCCGGGCCTGACGGCCCGGTAGGGCGGAGGGGGAACGCAGAAGGCGCCGCCCGTTCTCCCTCTCCTCCCCCTCGGGGAGGAGAGGGCCGGGGTGAGGAGGGGGCGCGCAGCTACCCTAATCGTCCAGCGACGCGTGGCGGTTGGTGCTTAATCGCGGGGCGGCTCCGGGCTACAAGGGGGCCGTCTGAGATGACGGGCCAAGAGCGAGCGACGGCGGTGGAACACCCGACGGCAGCGTCCCACGGCGATCCGCGTGTCCCGGCTGCGGACAGGTGCGTGTTGCGCTACCTGCTCGACCGGCTGGCTGCGGCGACGCCTGACAAGGTCTTCTGCATCTTCGAGGATGGCACGGCGTGGAGCTACGCCCGCACCCGCGCGGAGGTGATCGAGACCGCCATCGCCTTGCAGGCTTTGGGCGTCCACCAGGGCGACCACGTGCTCTCGTGGCTCCCCAACGGCGCCGACGCGCTTCGAATGTTCTTGGGCTCGAACTACCTGGGCGCCGTCTACGTGCCCATCAACACGGCCTACAAGGGCCGGCTGCTGGAGCACGTGGTGGCGCGCTCCGACGCCCGCATCATGATCGCCCACGCGGAGCTGGCGCCGAGGCTTGCTGCCATCGGCCACGCCAGCCTGGAGACCCTGGTGGCCGTCGGCGGCCCGCCGCCCGCCATCGAGGGCCTCGCCGTGCTGGACGATGCGGCGCTTCACCCCGAGGGCGGGTCGCTGGCCCCCCTGGAGCGCCCCATCGAGCCCTGGGACACGCAGTCGATCATCTTCACCTCCGGCACCACGGGGCCATCGAAGGCAGTGCTCAGCTCCTACTGCCACGCCTTCTCGAATTTCGGCCCCGACACCTGGCAGTTCATCACGCCGGAGGATCGCTACCTCATCAGCCTGCCGCTCTTCCACCTGGGCGGTGCGACCATCGCCTACGGCATGCTCTGCCAGCACGCTTCGATCACGCTGGTGGAGTACTTCAAGACGCAGTCGTTCTGGGAGACCGTGCGCCGCACCGGGGTCACCTCGGTGTTCCTGCTCGGCGTCATGGCGCAGTTCCTGGAGAAGGAGCCGCCCAGACCGGACGACCGCGACCACCCCTTGCGCACGGTCGGCATGGTGCCGCTGGTGAACGACGTGAACGCGTTCATGGAGCGCTTCGGCCTGGAGGTCTATTCGATCTACAACATGACCGAGCTCTGCTGCCCGGTGATGACCACCGTGCCCATGACCGTGCCGGGGAGCGCGGGGCGCGTGCGGCCGGGCTGCGAGCTCCGCGTGGTCGATGCCAATGACTGCGAGGTGCCGACCGGCGCAACCGGCGAGATCGTGGTGCGGGCGGACACGCCCTGGGCCATCAACCACGGCTACTACAAGGAGCCGGAGGCGACCGCGCGAGCCTGGCGCAACGGCTGGTTCCACACCGGCGACGCCGGCCGCGTGGACGAGGACGGCAACCTCTACTTCGTCGACCGCCTGAAGGACACGATCCGCCGGCGCGGCGAGAACATCTCGTCCCTGGAGGTGGAGACCGAGGTCGCGGCGCATGCGGCGGTGCGCGAGGCCGCCGTGGTGCCGGTGCCGAGCGAGCTCGGCGAGGACGAGGTCATGGCGGTGGTCGCGCTCCAGCCGGGGCAGGAGCTCGACCCGGCAGCGCTGCTGGAATTCCTCGAGCCGCGCCTCGCCCACTTCATGATCCCGCGCTATGTCCGCATCGTCGACGCCCTACCCAAGACGCCGACCGAGAAGATCGAGAAGCACAGGCTGCGCGCAGACGGCATTACTGCGGATAGCTGGGACCGCGAGGCGGCGGGCGTGCGCATCAGGCGCGAGCGGCTCGGGGCTTCGCGGTGAGCGCACCCGTGCACGAGGCCCTGCCCGAGAGCACCGCCCAAGGCGCGCAGGCGGCGGAGGCCGGCGAAAGCCGCCACCGCTACCCGCCGCGCGCGGTCCTGCTCGACTATCTCTATTCCGGGCTCGGCCTGCTCTTCACCCTCGGCCCACTGGGGTTGGCGGCGTCTGGCGGTCCCGCCGCCTGGGTGCTCGGCGCACTCGCGGCGCTCTTCGCCGTTTACGGCGTGCGCACCTTGCTCAGGCACCGCACGTGGCTCGGCGTGAGCGAGGATGGCATCACCGTGCACGGCCTCGTGCGCCGGCGCTTGCCCTGGGAGCGCCTGACCCGCTGCACCCTCGGCTACTATTCCACCAGGCGGAAGCGCGATCGCGGCTGGATGCAGCTCACGCTCAAGGCCGGGCGCCGGAGCCTCAGGATCGATTCGCAGATCGAAGGGTTCAACACGATCGTCCGCCGCGCCGCCCACGCGGCCACCGCGCGCGGCATCGCTCTCGACCGCACCACGCGGGAGAACCTCCGCGCGCTGGAGATCATCGCCGGCGGCGAGGACCACACCTAGGCATCATCCATGAATCAAGACAGAACCGGCCCGCTCGCGGGCCTCAAGGTGCTCGACTTGAGCCGCATCCTCGCGGGCCCCTGGGCAGGTCAACTGCTCGCCGATTTCGGCGCCGACGTGGTGAAGGTTGAGCGGCCTCGCGTCGGCGACGATACGCGCGCCTGGGGGCCGCCTTTCCTGCGCGACGCGGCCGGGGCCGAGACCACCAACAACGCGGCCTATTACATGTCCGCCAACCGGGGGAAGCGCTCGATCACCCTCGACTTCGCCGCGCCCGAGGGGCAGGCGGTGGTAAGGCGCCTCACCGAGCAAGCGGATGTCCTGATCGAGAACTACAAGGTTGGCGGGCTCGCCAAGTTCGGCCTCGACTATCCCGCGCTCAAGCAAGTCAATCCACGCCTGATCTATTGCTCGATCACGGGCTTCGGCCAGTCGGGGCCCTACGCGCACCGCACCGGCTACGACCTGATCGCCCAGGCCATGGGCGGCATCATGAGCATCACCGGGGAGCGCGACGACCTGCCCGGCGGCGGCCCGCAGAAGGTGGGAGTCGCCGCCGCCGACCTGATGACCGGCATGTACGCGGCGACCGCCATCCTCGCCGCGCTCTCGAGCCGCGAGCGCACCGGGCGCGGCCAGCACATCGACCTCGCCCTGCTTGACACGCAGGTGGCCTGGCTCGCGAACCAGGCCATGAATTACCTGGTCGGGGGTGAGGCACCGGCCCGCGCCGGCAACGAGCATCAGAACATGGTGCCCTACGGCGTCTTCGAGACCCGCGACGGGCATTTCGCGCTCGCCATCGGCAACAACAGCCAGCTTCGCAAGTTCTGCGACGTGGCCGGCCACCCGGAGATTCCCGACGACCCCCGCTTCGCCACCAACGTCGCCCGGCTGCAGAACCGCGTGGAGCTGATCGCCACGCTGAACGACATCACGCGGCAGCGGACGCTCGACGAGTGGAGCGCCCTGCTGGAGCCGGTCGGCGTCCCCTGCGGGCCGATCAACAGCATCGACCGGGTCTTCGCCGACCCGCACGTGCAGGCGCGGGGCATGAGGGTGAGCGTCCCCCACAGCCTCGGCGTCGAGGTGGACTATCCGGCCAACCCGATCAAGTTCTCGGAGACGCCCGTCGACTATCCGCGCGCGGCGCCGATGCTGGGCGAGGACTGCGAGACGGTCCTGCGCGACTGGCTCGACCTCGACAGCGCGGCCGTGGCGGCGTTGCGCGAGAGCGGCACCGGCCTCGATTGACGCCCGCGCCTCAGTCGGCTCGCGTGCCGCGCGGTGCGGGACACCCCCTCCTCACCCCAACCCTCTCCTCCCCGCCGGGGAGGAGAGGGAGAGCAGGCGGCGCCACCTACGTTCCCCCTCCGCCCTACCGGGCCGTCAGGCCCGGAGCGAGCGCCCGGCGCCTGAGGGAAATGAAAGAGAGGGCGAGGTACGGACAGCGCCCCTCTACCACCCGCGCGCCTGCTGGATGACACGGACGTTGGCGAGTCCGTCCTCAGCCGTGACCGCTAGCGGCGTGCCGCGGGCGATGGCGCGGGTGATGCTCTCCACCTGGGCCTTGTAGGTGTCGTGGCCCGCGAGCGGGACGGTGCGCGGCTTGCCGCCCTTGCGCACCGTGGTCATGGTGCCTGGGATGCCGACGAAGCCGCCTTCGATGGTGCAGCAGCTCTCGCTGCCGAGCAGCTCGAACCCGCCGCCGGTGGTCACGGCGGTGGAGGCCGTGATGGTGCCCACGGCCCCGTTCGCGAAGCCGATGGAGACGGCGGCGGTGTCGGCGGAGCGCCCGTAGGCCTTGTTGGCGAGGTGGGCGTGCACCGTCCTGGCCTCGCCGTTGAACCAGCGCAGCAGGTCGATGAAGTGGGTGCCGATATCGCCCAGCACCCAGCAGCCGGACTTCGCGTCGTCGAGGCGCCACCAGTCGTCGGGCACCTCGGGATAGCGGTAGCGGAACTGGCAGTGCATGTGCACCGGCGCGCCGAAGCGGCCGCCCTGCCACTGGGCGCGGAGGGCATCGAGCCTCGGGTGATAGCGGCTGTTGTAGCCGATGGTGAGCAGGCGCTCGGCCTTCTTTGCGGCCCGGATCATTGCCCGGCACTCGGCCTGGTTCATGGCCATGGGCTTTTCGCAGAGCACGTGCTTGCCGGCCTTGAGCGCGGCGATGGTCTGGTCCTTGTGCAGGTGGTTGGGGCTCGCGATCCACACCACGTCGATGGCGGGATCGGCGAGGAAGGCCTTGAGATCCGTATAGCCTTGCGCCACGCCGTGGCTCGCGCAGTAGCGCTCGGCGTTCTCCTGCTTGGTCGACAGCACGGCCTTGAACCGCGCGCCCCGCGCCGCGTTGATCGCCGGGCCGAGGATCATGTCGCTCCAGCCCCGCGTGCCGATCATGCCCCAGCCGACCGGTTTCGCCGCCATGCTTTCCTCCCTACGCTCCACCGCCGGGCGATGGTATCACGGGGGGCGCCGCCATGCGGCCCGAGGCCGGCTGCCGCCGCGTTGACACCCAACCAATCTTTCGCCCGCCCGACGCAACCACGCGCGGTTACGTGGTGCGTTCGTTCCTGCCGCTTGTGTTGCAAAATGAGCCATTCCGGCGCATGAGTGCGGCGGGGCTTGAGCCACGATGCACGAACAACCTGCGTAGAATTGCTGCCGACAGGAATGCGTCGGCGCACTGGAATCGGTTCTGGTTGTGGGCTGTACGCGGGCGCGGTGAATCACTCGCAGAGAATTGGATTTGCTGAAATCGGACATCGGCGAATTGGGCGCCGTGCTGCTTTACCAGTTCGTCGCGAGGCGATTCCTTCCCGTCTCCTGGTTTCGCCGGGTCGATCCCGTGCGAATTCCCAGAGCGAAGCGCCGGGGCCGGCTTCGCCTGCACATCGTGAGCCACTGTTGGCGCTACGGCCATTTCCTGACCTATCAGCTCAGCTCTCTCGTTGTTCATCGAAGCTCGAGATGCGACCTCACGATGACGGTGTATTACTCCCCCGAAGATGAACAAACCCAGGAGGTGCTGCGTTTCTTCGGAGAGATTGAGCTTCCAGGCATCACATGGGACTGGCAGCCGTTGCCGAACGAATCCCTGTTTCGGCGTGGCATCGGTCGCAATCTTTCGGCGAAGCGCAGCACCGCCGATTGGGTTTGGTTCACTGACGCCGATGTCGTCTTCGGGGAGGGGTGCTTGGATTCCCTGGCGGAGCTACTTCAGGACAGGGACGACATGCTCGTCTTTCCTGCCTCGATTCATGCAACCGCGCTATTGCTGGAAAAGGATCCCGTCTTGCAGCGAGGTCGAACGGGTCCAGCGCTCATTGACCTTCCGCTGCAAGCGTTCCCGTATCGCCTGGGACCGGCGAAGAGAGCAATGGGCCCTTATCAGATCGTGCACGGGGACCTCGCACGCGCGTTCGGATACTGCGAGTCGATACCTGTCTACCAGAAGCCAGCCAAGCACTGGCGCAAATGCTATGAAGACTCAGCGTTCCGGTGGCTACTCGGCACGCATGGCGTGCCCATCGAACTCTCGGGGGTGTGTCAAATCCGGCACCTCACCAAGGGCCGATACCGGCAAAGCACGCTGAACTCGGTTTTCCGCACCTTTCTACGAGCGCGACGAAACCCGCAGCGGTGAGCAAGGAGATGCGCTGCAATTTGTCTGGCGAATTTAGCGCGGTTCTTTGATCCGCGATGACCGAGGCAGCCCCGTTCTTGACGGGCAAGACGTGCTTGTTCCTTCGGGCCGCGATGGATCGCCGATTTGTCCGAGCCGAACTCGCGGGTTCTCTACAATCTTGATGCTCTTGGTCCGACCTTCCAGAAGCCGTACGCATCCGGCCCGGCCAGCCGCTCAGCGATGCTTGCGGCCGATCCGATCCCGTCAGTCGCAGGGAAATAGACCGAGGACAAGTAGCTCATGAAGACGTCGCGAGCGTCCGTATTGAAATCAAGTGTCTCGGCCTCGGCAAAGACGTCCTTGAGGCTCTCCAGGTCAGGCGCCGGTGTAGCAATTCCGGGGATGGCCCAGAAGGCCTGTCCGCAGACCACCACCGGCTTGTCGAAATAGAACGCCTGGATCCCGACCGAGGAGTTGACCGTGACCACACCGCGCGACGCGGCGACTTGCTCGAACGTGTCGGTGTCATTGTCCAGCCAGATCCGGGACGTGCCGGCAGCGCGGACCGCTTCGACAACCGAGACCTGGGTCGAGGGGTGTTCCTTGAGCCGCAGATGCCAGCCATCGGGCAGCGAACTGGCTGCCGCCGCAAGGGACGACACAAAGACATCGACGCTCTTGAACTCGCCACCAAACAGCCGGACCTGGGTGTCTTTGGGAACCTGTAACGGTACGAAAAGGAAAGGCTCATCCAGGGACGGCAATCCGTCATCGCTGACCCGTGATCGGGAGGCGGTGCGCTGCCGGATGTCGCCCCGCGCCGCGCGCCATGCCTTTCGGTCGGGTGCATGTTTGTCGGCCCATGCCAGATAGGGCTCGAGCGTTCGGGGCAACGAACAGAGCGCATTGACCCCGCGCGGGTCGACCGTAATCCGCCCGGGTAGCGGCGCGAGTTCGAGGTATAGCCGTTGCGCGCCAGCAGCCCGTGCACCTTCCATGAAGGCCATACGCCCTCCGTCGCTGGCGCCCCAAGCCACGGCGACGGCGGCCCTGCGGCGCTGGAACAGCCGCCGTGCACCGGCATATTGCGCTCTGAGGTGCCACAGTTTGAGCGTTCGCATCAGCCAGCCAGACGGCTGGTTTGGCGCATTGGGCAGTGCTCTTTCGGCAACTGCGCGCGCTTCTTCATACCGGCGCAGGCCTATCGGGCGAAGCAGAATCCAGTCGACCCGGCCCTCTCGACCCAGCACGCGCTCGATCACCCGCCGCTGCGAAAGATCGCGGCTCAAGCACAGGAACTCGAATGGCGCAGTGTTGGTCATCTCGAGATACGACGACATAGCATGAAGTCGGGGGTCGGCGGCGGCCAATAGCATGTATGGGGGTTGGGACACCGGCTTCCGGCGGCGACTGGACGCGGCGAAGCACGGCGATGCGCCCCGGTGACATGGACACGACCAGCGACCCCTATCTGGGCGGCGCGCATTGACCGGCCGCGGGCGCGGGCCATAGAGTGTGCGCCCTTCCCATCAGCGCACGCCCGACGCCCCCGATGAAGGCTCTTTCGGACATCGTGATGCTCGACCTGACGCACATGCTGTCGGGCCCCTTCGCGACGATGCTGCTGGCCGACCTCGGCGCCCAGACCATCAAGGTGGAGCCGCCGGGCAGCGGCGAGATGACCCGCGGCCTGCTCGCCGACGACCCCCGCTACGCCTACAAGGGCATGGGGCCCTACTTCCGCACCCTCAATCGCAACAAGAAGAGCGTCGGCATCGACCTGAAGCGGGACGAGGGCCGCGCTCTCTTCCACGAGCTCGCGGCGAAGGCCGACATCGTCGTCAACAACTTCCGCCCGGGCGTTCCTGAGCGGCTCGGCATCGACCACGCGACGCTCGCCGCGCTCAACCCCCGCATCGTCACCTGCAGCGTGACCGGCTTCGGCGAAAAGGGGCCGGACTGCGACCGCACCGCCTTCGACGTGGTGGCCCAGGGCTATGGCGGCGGCATGTCGATCACCGGCGAGGCCGGAGGGCCGCCGATCCGGGCGGGCGTCCCCATGGGCGACCTCTCCAGCGGGCTCTTCGGCGCGGTCGCCATGCTGGCGGCGCTGCACGCGCGCGAGGTCACCGGGCGGGGCCAGCATATCGACCTCTCCATGCAGGACTGCCAGGTCTCGCTCCTGAGCTACATCGCCGCGATGCACCTGCTCTCCGGCGATGTGCCGCGCCAGTTCGGCAACGCGCATTCGGTCTACGTGCCGTACGATACATTCCGGACCAAGGACCGGTGGCTCATCATCGCGGTGGTGAAGGACGACCAGTGGGCCAGGCTCAGGGACGTGCTGGGGAGCCCGGCGCTCCAGGATGCGCGCTTCGACGGCTACGAGGGCCGGCGCGACCATCGGGAGGAGGTGGTCGGCGCGATCACGGAGGCGCTTGCGGCGCGCGGCTGCGACGAGTGGCTGGAGAGGCTGCGCGCGGCCCGTGTGCCCTGCGGACCGGTCAACGACGTGGCCCACGCGCTCACCGACGTGCAGGTGCAGGCCCGCGACATGGTGGTCGAGATCGAGCACCCGGAGGGCGGCTCCTTCCGCACCACGGGCAACCCGATCAAGCTGAGCGAGACGCCGGGCGAGAGCTACGACCCGCCGCCGCTCCTCGGCCAGCATACGGACGAAGTGTTGAGCGGCCTATGCGGCAAGAGCGACGCTGATCTCTCCCGGCTCAGGGAAGCAGGTGTGATAGCCTGAACTGCAGGCACAGACGCAGGGAAATGAACGATGAGTGAAGTCATCACCGTGCACGAGGTGGGGCTCCGGGACGGGCTCCAGAACCAGCCGCGCGTCGTGCCGACCGAGGGCAAGCTGCGCCTGCTGGACGCCCTGCTCGACGCGGGCCTCCAATCCATCGAGGCCGCGAGCTTCGTCTCGCCCAAGGCGGTGCCGCAGATGGCGGATGCTTCGGATATCTTCGCCAGCTTGCCGCAGGATCGGGGCGCGGGCTACGAGGCCCTGGTGCCGAACGAGAAGGGCTACGAGCGCGCGGTGGACGCCGGCGTCACCACCGTGGCGCTGGTGCTCGCCGCCACCGACACCTTCAACCGGCGCAACATCAACATGTCGCTGGACGAGGCGATCCGGGTCAACGAGGCGGTGATCAGGCGCGCGAAGGCGGACGGCATCCGCGCCCGCTCATATCTCTCGGTGGTCGCCGCCTGCCCCTACGAGGGCGTGGTGCCGCCCGAGACCGTGTTCGACCTCGCGGCACGCATGTTCGACGCGGGCGCCGACGAGCTTGCGCTGGGCGATTCCACCGGCGCCGGCACGCCACCGCAGATGGCGCACCTCTTCGAGACGCTTGCGCATCGCTACGGGCCGGAGCGCCTCGCCGGCCACTTCCACGACACCCGCGCCATGGGGCTCACCCTTACCTGGGTCGCCATCGAGTGCGGCATCCGCAAGTTCGACAGCTCCATCGGCGGCCTCGGCGGCTGCCCCTTTGCGCCGGGCGCCACCGGCAACCTCGCCACCGAGGACCTGGTGTTCATGGTGAGCGAGGCCGGCTTCGAGACCGGTATCGACGTGGGCGGCCTGCGCCGCGCGGTCGCCATCGCCGAGGACCTGACCGGCCAGAGCCTCGGCGGCCGGATCACGCCCTTCCTGGATTCGAGAGAGAAGCGTAAGGCGGCAAACTGACTGAAGCGGGAGCGAGCCCGTTATTGACGGGCTCGCGACAGGCCGCGACCGCGGCGCCCTCGCGGAGGCGCCGGCCGGAGGCCGGCTGCCGTGAGCGAAAATAGTTCTAGTCCGTGCCGAAGAGGCGATCGCCGGCGTCGCCGAGGCCGGGCACGATATAGGCCTTCTCGTTCAGGCACTCGTCGAGGCTTGCGGCCCACACCTCGACGCTCGCGTGCTTCTCGTTGAAGGCGCGCATGCCCTCAGGTGCTGCGACCATTGCCATGAAGCGGACGTTGCTGTCGTCGATGCCGTTCCGGTTGAGCAGGTCGACCGCGTAGGAGGCGGAGTAGCCGGTGGCGAGCATCGGGTCGACCAGGATGAAGAGGCGGTTGGTGTCCGCCGGCAGCCGCACGTAATACTCGACCGGGCGGTGCGTCTTGGGGTCGCGGTAGAGCCCGATGTGGCCGAGCGGCGCCGTCGGCAGCAGCTCCGCCAGCCCCTCCGCCATGCCGAGGCCCGCGCGCAGGATCGGCACGATTGCGGGCTGCCGGCCGCGCAGGAAGGGCGCCTCCATCTCGGTCAGTGGCGTCTCGATGGTGCGCGAGTCCATGGGCAGGCCGCGGGTGATCTCGTAGCCGATGAGCAGGGCGATCTCGCGCAAGAGATCGCGGAACAGCGGGGTCCACGTCGTCTTGTCGCGCAGGTGGCTCAGCTTGTGCTGCACCAGCGGGTGGTCGACCACGTGGAGGTTGGGGAACGGGTTCTCGGTCATGGGGCTATCGGTTCGCCTGAGGTTGGGGGTCGCCGTAGAGGGAGGGGACGATGACGGGCATGAGCAGCCGGAAGGGAATGAGCAGGACCGCCGCCATCCCGACCTTGATGGCGAAGTCGCCGAGCGCCCAGGTCACCCACGGCAGGCCCGTGAGCGCGAAGGCCGCGCTGAAGAAGATCGCGGTATCCAAAGCAGAGGCCGAGAGTGACGAGACCAGAGGCGCCCGCCACCAGAGGCCGCGCCGCAGCCGGTGGAACAGCGCGATGTCGAAGAGCTGCGCGCAGATGAAGGCGAAGCCCGAGGCCAGCGCCACGCGCACGCCTTCCCACAGCGGGATGTCCGCCGCCACCGCGAGCACGATGGAGAGCCCCATCCCGAACGGGAAGCCCACGTAGGCCACCGTGCGCGCCCGCGCCGGCCCCCACGCCCGGTTGGTGAGGTCGGTCACCAGGAACGCCAGCGGGTAGGTGAACGCGCCCCAGGTCAGCCAGTCGTTGATCGCGTGCTGGACGGCGACGTTGGAGACCCCGATCACCGCCATCATCGCGGCGATGGGGAGCCACAGCGCCGCGGGCACGCTCGCCTTCATGGCCGCGGACTATACGGCGCGCTTGGCGGCCGGCCAACGCACGCGGACACACGGGGGGCTAACGTGCATTGGGGTCGGGCCGCAGGCCCGGACGGCGCGACCGCGCGTCGCACGGTCACGTGCGCAGGCGCACGATGCGCCTAAGGCGCGTAGCCAAGCGAGCGGAGCGAGCGCCCGGCGATTGAGGGAAAAGAAAAAGACTCGGGAGGGCGACAGCGGGAGGTGGGGCAGCGATACGAGCGCCCGGCGCCTGAGGGAACGACTAAAGCTATTCGGCGGCCGCGCGCGCGCTCTTCACCTGGCGCTTGATGCGCCGCGCACCCTGGGAGAGCCGGTCGTCCGAGGTCTTGAGCAGGTAGTTGTCGAGGCCGCCGTGGCGTTCCACCGTGCGGATCGCGCTGGTCGAGACCTTGAGCCGCACCATCCGCCCCAGCGCCTCGCTGTGCAGAGCCTTGTCGTGCAGATTGGGCAGGAACCGCCGGCGGGTCTTGTTGTGGGCGTGGCTCACGTTGTTGCCGGTCAGGACGCCCTTGCCGGTCAGCTCGCAGCGGCGTGCCATGGGTCTCGCTCCGTGGAGGAAAGAGCGGGCTATTTAGAGGGTACACGCGAGTCCGTCAAGTTCGGGCGCCCATGAGCGCGCGACCCGGCCGAGCGCGCGGCATTCCCGCCCCGCCCTTGACCGTGCGCGCGGAATGCCCACATGGTGCGGCGCGGCACAGCGGGTTCGGCAGGAGGACATGGGCGAGGAAGAACGGCGCGGCGGGCCGGTGTGGCACGGGACGACCGTGCTCTCCGTCCGCAAGGGGGGCCAGGTGGTCGTCGCGGGCGACGGCCAGGTCACGCTCGGGCAGACGGTCATCAAGGCGAACGCCCGCAAGGTCCGGCGCCTCGGCGAGGGCAACATCGTCGCGGGCTTCGCAGGTGCCACGGCGGACGCCTTCACCCTCTTCGAGCGGCTCGAGGGCAAGCTGGAGCAGCACCCCGGCCAGCTCACCCGCGCCTGCGTCGAGCTCGCCAAGGACTGGCGCACGGACCGCTACCTGCGCCGGCTGGAAGCGATGATGGCGGTCGCAGACGCCGAGGCCTCGCTCGTGCTCACCGGCACCGGCGACGTGCTGGAGCCGGCGGACGGGCTGATCGGCATCGGCTCCGGCGGCTCGTACGCGCTGGCCGCCGCGCGGGCGCTGATCGATGTGGAAGGCCTCGACGCCGAGGCGGTCGCGCGCCGCGCCAT
>JAJDVB010000163.1 GCA_022826345.1 Alphaproteobacteria bacterium | reverse complement strand
GGCGAGCGAGGCGCCGAGGTAGAAGCGCACGAAGGGATATCGGGAATAGCTGAGCACCAGGACGAACGCCATCAGAGGACGTTCGGCGCGTCCGATGGTGAGCTTTCCGAAGTGCGCCCAGTCGACCTGGGCCTGCTCGCCAGGCAGGGTCCGGAGCCGCAGATACGCTTCCCGGGGCCGGCGCGGGCGCAGCTGCGCGATGCAGTGTCGGAAGTGGTCGGGGCCGCCGGTGTAGCCGCGTGCCTTGACCATGTCGAACAGCCGCGCGGCGGTCAGGGTGGGGAAGCGCTCCAGCGTCTCGGTGATGAGCGCCATGTAGGGGTCGAGCTTCGAGGGCCGACGCCGGCGCTGACGCTCGCGCTCCACGCCGGCCTCGCTCAGGACCCGCTCGACGGTGTAGTGGTGGACGCCGAGCTGCGAGGCGATGGTGCCCACCCGCCAGCGTTCGACGAAGTGGTAGCGCAAGATCTGCGCCCGGAGTTCGTCGCTGATCGCCATGGTGCGGTGCGCTCAGCGCCGCTCACCGGGGCGCACTCGCCGACGAATCGGCGAGCGTCGCCAGTGAAGGCGCACGAACTCGCTGACCGGGCGTGCGCAGAAGTGGCACTGCGTCGTGGAAGTGGCGCTCGCTGCGCGAGCTCGCTCGGTGACCGGCTTGGGGGACATCGACGGGCTCGCCTCGCGCCTGAGAACTCGTTGGCGTAGGAGTGGAGCACCGCATCGCGACGCTGCGGAACCGTGATGCGTCACTTTCTCCTGGCAGACCCCGTCGCAGCGCCGGCGGCGGTACCGGCGCTGGCGCTCGGCATGACAGTGCCGGCCGCGTCGAGATTGCTGATACCGGCGTCCTGCCGCGCGTAGCGATTCACGTCGAGCGAGGTCGCTGCAGCCCGCCCCGCAGTACTGCTGGCCCCGATCACAGCGCGAGCAGATGAGCACCTGGCGCCGGCACCGGGCACACAGAAACAGCCGGGCATCGTCCATCGCTCCCCCCGGCGGGGAGGGCTGGACGATCCGCGATCACCGGGCAATACTGCACTCGGAGCCGTACGCATGTGCGGATCTGGGCGCAGCCTCGGACGTGACCGCCAAGTCCATTCAGTCCGAGGCTGCGCCGGTCTCCCCGGCCCTTGCGATCTCACCCCAACGCCCCAGCGCCGTCATCGCACCGGCGCACGGCGACGGCATCTCCGGATCGGCAACATCGGTTCAGGTGGGAAACACGTCCTGGGCGGGGTCGCCGGGACGAGTCAGTGCGTGCTCGGTCGCCCTTCGCAGATCACGTCAAGACCTGATCTGCACCATTTATGCGCACTTCTTGGCAGCCGCTAACAATCTGTCGCTGCGTCACGTCGCGCTCCACTGAAGGTCGTACAGTTCGCCACCGGGAACGGGGGGTCGGCGAGCCGTGCATGAACGCTCATGTCAGTCATTTGTCTGGTATTCTTGGCTTTGAATCCTCTTCACAATGTCTGTCCGCCCCGGAACCGTCCGGTGCACCATCGCCAACGTCAATCCGTGGGTTAGCGAAGCCGAACGAACATGGCCGAACAGACCTCCATCGAGTGGACACAGAGCACCTGGAACCCGGTGACCGGGTGTACGAAGCTGAGCGCCGGCTGCGACCACTGCTACGCCGAACGATTCGCCGAACGGTTTCGGGGCGTTGCCGGACACCCGTTGCCGGACACCCCTACGAGCCGGGGTTCGACCTGACGCTTCGACCCGAACGGGTGGATCAACCCCGCACCTGGCGGCGCCCGCGGCTCATCTTCGTCAACTCCATGAGCGATCTGTTCCACGAAGGCGTGCCACGGAACTACATCGGACGAGTGTTCGACACTGTGGAGACGGCCGACCGGCACGTCTACCAGGTGCTGACCAAGCGAAGCTCGCGAATGCGCAACTTCGTCAATGCACGCTATCCGGGGCAGCCGGCACCGCCGCATATCTGGCTCGGCACCTCCATCGAGAACGCGAGGACCCTGGGCCGCCTGCGGCACCTCAAGCGAACCAACGCTTCGCTCCGGTTCCTCTCGCTCGAGCCGCTGCTCGGCCCTCTCGGAGCGCTCGATCTTTCGGGGATCCACTGGGTCATCGCAGGCGGCGAGAGCGGGCCGGGAGCGCGACCGGTTCGCGCGGAATGGCTGCGCTCGATCCGCGACGCATGCCACGCACAGACTGTGGCGTTCTTCTTCAAGCAGTGGGGCGGCCGCAGCCCGAATTCCGGCGGCAACAAGCTCGACGGCCGCCAATGGCTTGAGTACCCGAGCACCGCCGATCTCGACCGCCTGGGCCCGTCGCCCGCGGTCGCAGGTGCGCCGCCGGTCGACGATCGAGTGGAGAAGGTCATGGAAGTTGGACCCTGGGCTCGGGAGAAGCTCACTGGATGGGGCGCTCGCCCGCTTGATGAAGGTCTGACCGGGCAGCATGACGAGCGGGACTTATACCGCGGCGCTTGATCACGCGCATCCGCTTGCAGGCGGCAACCAGACCGGCCGCACCTCGAATCCGGGACAGATCTCGACGCGGCATATCGTGCTCAAGGCGTTGGCGTCGGCGATGCAGGCCCGGAGGATCGACCTGTCAGGCGACCATCCCGACCTTCGAGGAGTCCCGGTGGCTTCACTGGCCATGGCGCTTGCACCCTTGACGCGGAACCACGAGTATCACCATGCTCGCTGGCCTCGGCGACACTGCCGTACGGCCACGCCGAAACGCGTCCAAGGACGGAGTGCGATGACTGATGCGCTGATGTCGAACGAAGAGCTCGACGGTCTTCGCTCGGCGTTGAAACGGGTAACGAATCCGCGAGCCCAATGGCGGGAGAAACCCGGTCGACATCGGCAGCGGAATTTCACCGCAGAGGCTGAAGGCGGCGCCGTCTACAGAATCTACCTCCGGCAGAACCTGGATGACGACCAGGACTTCTCATGCGGTCTGGCATTGGTTCAGAGGGGAGGGAGGGCTCTGAGTCTGGTTCGCTACAATGGCGCGAGCCACGCACACGGCGAGATTCGGTATTGCTGTCACATTCATCGAGCCACGGCCGAAGCGATGTCCGCCGGCAGGAAGGTCGACGGCCACGCCGACGCAACGGATCGGTACAGAACCCTGGAGGGGGCACTCGCCTGCTTGATTAAGGATTGTGGCATCCGAGGTCTGACCGCGGAGCCTGACGAGCCGGACTTGTTCGATGGCCCTTGATCACACGCAACTGGAAAGGCTGCTGTGCGAGCGGCTGTGCGCCCACGTCCGCGTTCATCGGCGGCACGACGACGTACTCATGCTGGAATCGCCGTTCACCTTCCCCGACGGAGATCACTATCCGATTTATCTTTCCGAGACGCCGGGCGGGGGCGTCAAGCTGAGCGATCGCGGCCACACGCTGATGCACGTCAGCTACGAGCATGACGTCGATTCCTTCTACGAGGGCGCACGTGCGTCGCTACGCGAGCAGATTGTCCGCGAGAGCGGCATTGACGAGGAGGAGGGCGTCTTCTCGATGGAGGCGCCGCCCGATCACGTGGCCGCGGCACTTTTCCAGTTCGGTCAGGCCCTGACCAAGATCCACGATCTGACATTTCTGAGCCGTGACCGGGTGGCGTCCACGTTCTACGACGACCTGAGAGGCTTGCTGTTCACGATGCTCGACGAGGACAATGTCGATACCGACTACATTCCTCCCGACGTTCCAAACGCGACCGCGTATCCGGTCGACTACCGTTTCCCCGGCAGGGACGGACCGCCGGTGTTCCTCTACGGCGTTCCAAGCCGCGACAAGGCCCGGCTGACGACCATCATGCTGTCCCACTTCCTGCTTCACGGCCTGACGTTCGAATCCGTCATCGTGTTCGCGGATCAGCAGGAGATTCCGCGGCTCGACCTCGCCCGGCTCACCAACGTTGCCGGAACGGCAGTCGCTTCCCTGGATGCAGAACAGGATCTTCGCAGGAAGATTGGACGACTCGCGGCGTGAGCCGAACCGTTCCAGAACGCTTGGCCCGGTAGCACACACCGCCAGCGCCAAAGCATGCCGGGCGCCGCACGAGAGGCGGGAACGGCTCTTGAGACTCAGTCCCTCGTGCGCTGCATCGATCAGACGACGGGTGCCTAACCGCGCCAAAACTCTCGATTTTATCCGTAGAGAAATCGGTGCGGCAGTGTCAGGTGATCACCACCTCGGTGCAGTCAGGTCATTAACATTCTGTACACATCTACACCCGAACAACCTTAGGCGCTGCAAAGTACCACAATAATCCCGATTGTTGCAAAAAATCGGGCATATGTTGTAACTCAGGCACAAGCCTTCAGCGTTGCGAGGGCATGACGCAGCTCTCCCTCGAGTCTCGCGTTACTGTTCATTGACAGGATCAGCTTGCCAGCGGGGCGAATGA
>JAJDVB010000119.1 GCA_022826345.1 Alphaproteobacteria bacterium | reverse complement strand
ATAAGTGGTGGCCTCGGTGTAGTGGCCGAGGGTCAGCGCCCGCACGGTCCTGGTGAGAATGGTCCCGGCCTGGTTGCGGGCCTGCTGCAGCGGCGGCGGGACCTCCAGGGAATCCGCATGGCGGTACATGGCGCAGTTGATCGCGCCGGTGGCGCACCACGAGACGGCGTCCTCGTGCTCGACGCCGACGGGCTCGCCCTCGGCATCGCGCGCGGCGGCGCCCTGGGTCCAGGCCTCGGGGTGGGCGATGAGCGTGCGCGCCTCGACGAGGAGGTCGCGCGGAGAGGGGGCGGTGGCGGTCATGGCCGGCTTGCCTCCTTGTCTGGGGCGGAGTCCGCGCGCGCCATGTCGAGGGCGTGGTCGAACATGGCGACGACCTTGGCGTGGCTGTCGTGCTCGTTGAGGCCGATGTAGCTCGGGTACTCGCCGAGCTTGTAGGCGGCGGAGTCGAGCAGGCGCTCGGCCTGGTCGAAGGGGGACCCGGCGAGCTTGCCGTCCGGGGGGCGCTCGGTCAGCACGTGGCTGGCAAGGCCGAGCGCGCCGGCGGCGCAGAAGCGGCAGCCGCCGTCGAAGGTGACGAGGGCGCGGCCGCGCCGGTCGAGGGCGATGGCGCCCTGCGCCCAGCGCTCGGGCCGGGCGATCAGGGTGCGGGCCACGGCGAGGGCGTGGAGCGGGCCGGGAGCGGGCGGCTTGCGCAGGATGTCGAGCGCTTCGTCGAAACACGCCACGGTCATGGCGTGCGCGGCCTCGGTGCTGAGGAGCCAGGGTGTGCCGGTCCACTTGCGCCCGGCGATGACGGACGCGTCCTTCAGGTGCTGCTGGGCGTCGAGGAAGTTGACGTGCGCCACGCCGGCGTCAGCGGCCGCGCGGTCGAGGGCGCCGACGGCGCCCCAGGCGGCGGCGCGGTCCGAACGTCCTTCGCAGGTGTGACCGTTGGCGTCCTTGGCGTGGTGGTAGTGGCACCAGCGCGCGGGATCGGCGACGATCGCGCGGGCGGTGGCGACAATGGCCGCAAGGACGGTGTGGCGGCCGAGGGTCTCGGTCGAAGGCATCATGCGGTGTTCCTCCGTGGCTCGCGCAGGGGGCGCGTCAGGGCGGCAGTGCGGCCCGGTGGGACGGGGAGGGATTGCCCCCTCCAGGCCCCGGCCGGCCGGCCCGCGCGGGGCTGCCCGGACCTCCCGGCGGCGGGAGGCCGGGCCGTGCTGCAGGCGGCGGGTTAGCGGCGCGGACGGGATGCGAGGGTCAGGCGGGGCGCGCCTCGCGCGTGTGAGCCCAGGGGCAGTTTTCCCAGAGCTTGCGCAGGGTGCGCGGCATGCCGGCCCACTCTCCGTCGTTATGGTTGTAGGAGGGCCAGTCCTCGTCGCGCATCCAGGTGGAGCCGTCGAGCCAGTACGTGCCGCCCGGGCACGAGCGGCGGATGGGTGCGCCGTCGGCGCGGCGCCACTCGTAGCCGACAAAGGGCCGTTCGCGGCGCGGCGAGCGGTAGAGGGTGAGCCGCCATTCGTGCTTGCCGATCTTCATCGGCTCCGACTGGCGGACGATCCGGTTGCCGCCGAAGTCGAACGCGCTTCTCTCCCGCATCACGCGGCCTCCGTGAACGGCTTCATCACGTAGCTGCACTCGAGGTCGCAATCCGCGCAGATGGCGACCGCCTCGCAGGTGGAGTGCAGCTCCCAGCGCTGCCAGTGAGTGTCCCAGCGCGCCCAGGCGTCCACCCGGACGTTCGTGCCGCCGCAGGCATTGCAGACGGGGCGAACAGGCGGCCCTGCCGCCAGCGCCTTGCGGGCGGAATCCGCGAGTTGCTTGAGATACGCGCCGATGGGAGCGCGCAGCCTGCCCGAATAGATGTTTCGATGGAGCCGGTCGAGATCCAGCATCAGGGCTTCCATCTCGGGGCGCAGGTCGCCCATGCGCTCGCGCTTCTCGTCGAGCATGGCGTTCGCGCCGCATTCAGGGCATTCGCCCGCGGGCACGACGTCGCCCACGGCGACGCGCTCCGGCAGATAGCGGGGCGCGATCGGCTCGCAGTGCGCGACGGTCCCCTTCCATCCGCACTCCCGACAGGTGACGGTCTCTACCTTGGTCATGGTGTCGCTCCTCGCAATGCGGGGGAAACGGTGGGGCGGGCGGGATTCGAACCCGCGAGGTCATTCCCTCCAGTTGACTCCGGCTACTTCCGCGCGACGCGCGTTTACACTTTCGCCGGAGGCTCACGCCCCGATGGCGCCCGTGCTCTTACGCGCGCTCGATGCGCAGGTAGCCGCGCGGAGGGGTGTCGCGCTTCGGTGTCTTGCGGTAGACCGCGACGCGGAAGCCGGATGATCCGAGGTCCTCGACGCGGTAGCTGTACCTGTTGGCGGCAAGCCACATGACGTCGGCGAGGGCCAGCGCGGTCGAGCGGACGCCGAACTTCGTGGCGCGCTCCGGCACCAGCGTGGTGACGATGGTGGCGCTGGGTTCTTGCCTGGCTTCGTCGAGCAAGGCCGAAGCGCTGCACTTGGGGCACTCGCCGGCGGGCATCGGAGTACCGGGCTCGACGCGCTCGCAAGCGTTCTTGAGCGGGCCGCATTGATCCGCCGGCCCGTTCCATCCGCAATACTGGCAGGTGGCCGTGGGCATCATGGCGTGCTCCTTGATTGGTGGTCTGGCGCTCGGCGGAGGGGCGTAGGCGCCGCTCCCCCGACGTCAGCCGTCGATCCTGATGTGCTCGCCCCAGGGCGGCGGCTGGCACCAAAGGCCAACGCCCTCGCCGTAATCAGCCCACACGACCGGGAACGGAGGCTCGACCTCGGGGTATCGGTCACAGTCCAAGTCCGTGAAATACAGGCACACGGCGGGCCGGATGCCCTGCTCCGCGAGGCGGGCGAAGCCCGGCCGGAAGTCGGTGCCCCAGCGTCCCTTCACGACGATTTGCTCGGGCAGCTCGCCCGGCGCGTAGTGCTCTTCGTCCTGCACGGCGGCGTCGACCTGCAGCACCACGATGCGCTCGGGCTCAACCTCGGCCGCGACCTCGCGCACCTCCGACCAGAACGCTGCGAGGGCGTCGCTGTCCACGGAGCCCGAGGTGTCGATGATGACGGCGAGCGTGCCCATCCCCTCGGAGCGGATCGAGGGGAGATAGAGCCCTGAGTCGATGAAGCGCCGGTTGGGGACGCTCCAGCTGTAGTCTCGGGCCGCCGCGTCGGTCATGTAGCGGCGCAGGAGCGAGCGCCAGTCGAGGGTGCTGCGGTGGGCGTCGCAAATGGTCTCCTCCACCGCGCCGGGCGCCTTGCCCTGCGCCTTGGCGAGGTTGAGGGCCTGGTGCATCGCCGCGTCCCAGGCCTGCTCCTCGGCGGAGACGTCGGGCGGCGCCTGGCCGGTGCCGGCGTCGTCGCCGCTGCCGGCCGGTGCGTCCATCACCTCTCCGGTGCCGGACGGATCGCAACTCGGCGGCGTGCCGGAGTCGCTGTCGCCGGATGAGTCGTCTCGGGGCTGCGGGTCCCCGTCATCGGCGGATTGGCCGTGACCGGCATCGCCATCGTCGTCGGCCTGAGGATCGCCGTGGTCGGATGCGTCGGCGGAGCCGTTGCCGTTATCGTCGTCGGGGCCGCCGTCGTCATTGTCGTTGTCAGGTTGCGGACCGGCTGCGCCGCTTCCGCCCCCTTCCGATGGCGGGCCGTCTTTCCCTTCTCCGCCGTCCTCTTGTGGCTCGGGCAGGCGGTCGTAGGCCTGCTCGACGCTGATCCCGTCCCACGCCTCCGCGTCGGGCGGGAGCTTGAAGCCCGCGTCGCGCAAGAGCCCGTGCGTCACGAGCTGCGAGGCCTGCTGCCAGCGCCCGGGCTCGCGTTCGCCCCGCCGCGTGTGGTGCTTGAGCGCGCAGGCGAGCACCACGCGTCCGATCGCCGTCTTGATGAGATCCGCGTCGGCCTGCGCGACCCAGTCGGGGGAATACCGGATCTCGCGCCCGTCGCTCGCAAGCGTCTCGCGGGCCGCGTCCGGCCGGATCGGCAGGCGCAGAGCGAGGCTGCCGAAGAAGGGCTGGTCGCGCAGCAGCGCGGTCACGCAGTCGCTGACACGGCGGGCAGACTCCCGGCGGGCGCGCGTGGCCATCACGCGGCCTCCCGGTCAACGGCAGGGGTCCCGAAATACCCCGCGAACTTCTCCATCAGCGCGTCGGCGTCGCGCTTCACCTGGCGCCGCACGTTCGGGTTGAAGTTGGGCGACGGGCGCAGCGTGGCGGGATCGGCGTGGGCGATTCTGTCCTTCACCTCCTGGCACAGGCTGGCGAGCCGATCGTCCCCGAAAATGTTGAGCCGGGGCACGACGTCGACCAGATCCCGGACGTTGGAGATCATCGTGTCGCGGAACACCAGCGGCTTGCCCTCGCCGTCCTCGGTGAGGCGCTCCGACACCCGTTCCACCGCCTCGCCGAGGCGGCGGTAAAGATCGCCCACGGCGTCGTGCAGGCGTTCCTCGATCTCGCGCTCGATACCGCGCTTGACCCGCTCGGTGTCGTCGCTCGCGAGCCTGGCCATGAAGTGGTCGGCGTCGGGCACGGGCACGATGCGGTAGCGGATCCCGAACTTGCCCTGCAGCGCCTCCTTGGACGGGTAGTCCCCGATGCGGAAAAGCCGCCCCAGGTCGAGCCGGGCCTGGTCGATGTTGTCGTCGTAGTCCTCGATGAAACGTGCGCGCTCACGCACCATGCGCTCCCTGAGCCCGTCCATCAGCTCGGTGTAGGCCTCGTAGTTGGCGACGGTGAGCAGCCGGCTGCCCTGGTCGTCCCAGGGAAGCGAGTTGGCGTAATGTGAACTGCGTGCCTCGCTCACGGTGGCGGTGAGCGCGGCGAAGGCGGCCTTGGGCAAGAGGCGCTTGTTGTAGCGCCCGGCGCTCGCGGTCGCGTCGTGCTGGGCCGCGACGTGGTTGGAGGCCTGGCGGTCGTAAAGCCGGCCGGACCACGCGGTGATGCGCAGGCTGACCAGCATGGCGTCGTGGGTGAGGTTCATCGTCGGAGTCTCCCGGGTAGAAGGGGTCACTGGGTCCGGGCGGCAGCCCAGCGGATGAAGGCGTCGGTGTGCTGGAGCGCGGGCTCGCGGCGCACGCAGGAGCCGACGAGGAACTCGCCCACCTCGCGCCTGAGCCTCATGGCGTAGGAGACGATCGAGCCGAGGTTGACGTCGTCGGCCATGCGGTAGAGCGAGCCGCAGAGTGCGATCAGCGCGCTGGCGTTCTCGGGCACATCGGCGTTTTCCGGATCGTCGATGACGGCCCTGGGGTGGGGCAGCTCGCGCCAGACCTTGAGGAAGGCCGAGAACTCGACCGCTGCCGCCTCGCCGACCGCGCCCCGGAACAGTGCCCGTTCCGCGGCCGGATCGAGGCTCCCCCGCTGGTTCACCACGTTTGAGACGAACTCCCATGTCCTGGGACACGCGAAAGCCGCCTCGCGCGACTGGGGATCGAACACATTCAGAAGTTCCGGCCTGAGCTGGATGAAGAAGAGAGTCTCGGGCGCGATTCCATTGGCGGCTCCCCATTCCAACCAGTCCGATGGGTCGACCTTGATCTCGAGATGGACGAAGCGCGAGGCCAGTGGGGTCGGCATGCGGTGGGTGACGCCGCGGTCGCCCTCGCGGTTGCCGCAGGCCATGAGCGAGGCGCCTTCGGGGAGCTCGTACTCGCCGCACTTGCGGTCGCGGACGAGCTGGAACAGCGCCGCCTGCACCATCGGCACGCCGGAGGGAAGCTCCTCGAGGTTGACGAGGTAGAGATCTGTGCTGTCGGTAGGCGGCAGGAAGTCGGGGGGCGCCCACCGGGTGCGGTTGTCGCTGTCGCGCCAGGGGATGCCGCGCAGGTCGACGGGATCGAGCAGCAGGGCGCGCACGTCGTAGTAGGCGCGGCCGCCTTCGGTGGCGACCTGCTGCGCGACCTCGCTCTTGCCGCAACCCGGACCTCCCCAGACCATGACCGGCTGCCTGGCTTCGACAAGGACCTTGAGGGTGGCTGCGAGCTCGCTGGGGCGCAGCGTGTAGTCGGCGGAGATCGTGTCGGGGTCGGGCATGGGCGGCTCCTGAATGCGGGGAGACGGCGTGGACACCTCTGGGTGCCACGCCACACTTTTAAGAGGCTGCCCACTAGCCCTTGTCGGCGTTGGGGCGAGTGCCCGAGAGCGCGCGATGAGAGTGGCGAGGGGCGATCAGGCGCGCTGCGGCGCGGTTCCCGCCAGAGGGGTGCCGCCGGCGAGGCAGCCGACGCGGAGGAGGCAATGGTTGCGAGCCAGTCGGGCTTGCGGGGTGTCACGAACGGCGCTGACGGTCCGGCGACGTCGTCCTGCCGGGCTTGAACGCAGTCCGGAATCTTCTCATCCTGACGCGGAGTGATTTCACCGTCGTCGGTCCGCATCGAGCAACGCAGGCGCGCCGGCGGGCGACGGCGGTCTCGAACGGAAGAAAGGGTCGATCCTGGTGCAACCCATTGCTTGCGTGCCGGAGGCAGCCGCGGAAGACGGTCTGCTGCCGGGGATGCTTCCGGAGTTCGCGACGCCGGAGTGGCTTAAGGAGAACCACCACCTGATGCGGGCCGACCTGCGGAAGCTGGCGTCGGCGATGGCGGAGGAGTATTCGGACTGGCCGGCGGCGGTGGACGGCAGCGACGACGCGGCGTTCTGGCGCGCCGTTCACACCCTCGCGCAGCGTTGGGCGTGGTTTCTTTGGCTGTTCGAGGAGCGGATCCTCGAACTGTTCGGCCGGGTCAAGGGGCGCAAGAAGCAGCTCGGCCGGCAGATTCTCAAGTCGGCCTCCCGGCGGGCGCTGGCGCTGCGGCCCGCCGCGCCGGGTGGCCCCGAGGATTTCATTCTCGACCACCTGGAGGCGCTCTGGGAGGAGGGTGAGCGTGTCCTGGTGGCACAATCGGTCTGGGTCCTGTGGTGTTCCGGAGGTCCCGAATCCGCCTACATGATGTCGTCATGGCTGGATGAGCCCGAGATCGAGCGCCTGGTGGGGCACGCGGTCCATCGCAGCCGATTCCGGGGACTCGGTGGGCGCGACGATCTGGTGGATCGTCTGGCCCGCGAGGCGGGCGGGCCGCATCTGGAGAGGCTGGCCGCGCGTGCCGACGCAGAATGCGCCTTGCTGCGCAAGGACATGGCCGATGCCTACGGCCGGCTGAAGACGTATGTCGTCGAGCATGACGACGATCGGCCCTCGGCGAACGTTCTGTCGTACATGGTCCTTGAGTTTGCGGCTCTCGCGGACGAACTCGACGAGATCGAGACGGTGCGCAACGAGGCTCTGGCCCGCATCCGCCACGTGGCGCTGCGCACGTTGCTGAAGGGAGCCGCCGAGGCGGCGGGGCAAACGGCGCCTGCCGGGGAGGCGGATGCGCTGACGGGGCAAATCCAAGCGTTGTTGCTGGACACCGCCCTGCCGCGCTGCATCCCCGATCCCGAGTGGGAGATGTGCCGGGAGCAGGCGGAGCGCTTCCGTAGCGCGATGGTCGAGCCGGGCTCGCACGAGCTTGCCCTGCGGGAGGCGTCCGGACGCTACGCGGAGAACCCCAGCACGGAGAATCTCGAGGCGCTTCACGCGGCGGCAGCGGCCGAGCGCGAGAACCCCCGCTCGCTGGATCCGGCGAAGAAGGCGCTGGAAGAGGTTGCCGCCTGTCTCGGAGATCTCGTTCAGCGCTTTGGCTCCCTGGCGGACGGCAAGGGAGCGGAAGAGGAGGACGTGGACGGCCGGGAGGCGATCGGCGGCAGGACGCGTGATCGGGAGCGCGCGCTGCGCGCCGAGATCGCCGAGCTGAAGGCTGCGAAGCGGACGGCAGAGGAGCGGATTTCCGTCCTGGAACAGGCTCTCGCCAACGCCGGGCAGGAAAACGACGGGCTTCGGCGCGAGAGGCACCGGCTGCAGCGGCGGCTCGCCGCCGTGGATGGCGCAGGGACTCCCTCCCCGGCGGAAGGCGAGACCGTGCCTGCGCTTGAGAGCTATGCCGATCTTCCGGCCTGGGCGGAGCGGCATTTTGAGGGGCGCGTGGTGCTCGCCGGACGCGCGCTCAGGGCGCTCAAGAGTGCGGGGTTCGAGGACGTGGGCTTGGTCGGCAGGGCGGTCGGGGTGCTGGCAGGAAGTTACTGGCGGATGAAGAGCGGTGGCGGCGGCAAGGCGCTGCGCGATGCCTTCGAGGACGAACTACGCGAGCTGCGGCTGCAGGAAACGAAGAGCATCGGCAGGGACCGGCAGGGCAAGGCGCGCGACGACTTCTCGATGGAGTGGGACGGCCGCAGGCTCATGCTGGACCGCCACCTGAAGAACAACACGAGGACGCGCGATCCAAGACACTGCCTTCGTGTGTACTTCACCTGGGACGAGACGACACGGCAGGTCGTGATCGGCCACCTTCCCGGACACATGAGAATGTAGGAGACCGCGAAAGTTGAATGACCGTGCCCGCGATCATTTGCGGGGCGCCTGCACGGGATGGGAATTGGCAACATCGTTCGACCCCGAGTTTGCGAAGGGACGCGAACTATCGGCCGGGAACATTGGATTGCTGATCCGCTTCTCGCCCTGAACTGACGTAGTGCAACCCAACCGACCAGCGGTGGAGCGACGGGTCGGTCCGCCGAGCGGGCGCAGGGCGGGAATCATCGCACCGGAGTGCCAGGCGTTGGCGGGGGCAGCGTCGTGAGTCGCGTCAACCTTCATCGCCGTCCACCTTTCCGAGAGCCTTGAGAGCCACCATCAGGTCGGCGTCCAGCTTCGGCTCATCCCACGTCCGGACGGAGGAGCGCCAGAACTCCAGCATGGCCCGAAAGCGCGGATCGTCGATCTTCGCATGGAACGTGTAGAGGCGGTCGACAACTTGCCGCATGAGATCGCGCATCGCATCGTCGTCGAAATGGGACACGCGCGGCCACGGTATCTTATGCCCGTCGGCGTCGACGACCGTCACGTCGGAGTAGTCGCCGGTGCGGGTGACCGGGACGATGCCGGCGTGGATGTCCTCGAGCTTGGTGTTGCGGACGCAGGTCAGGGCCATCAGCTTGGCCACGACCGACAAGGTCTGCCGCTCACTTTCGTTCATGGCCCCCGCCTCCCGCGCCCGGATCGCCCGCCGGGAAGGTTATCGGAAAAGCGATGGTGCCGCGATGTGGCGGGGGAGGATCTTCGCAGCGGAAGAGGGCTGGCGGTTCGCCGGTCCCGCATCGAGTGGCGATCCATTCGCTGCTGCTTGGGCCTCGGCACGTGCACAGCCTCTCCGAGGGTCTGAGCGGCCCGCGTCTTACCGATGGCACCCGACGTCCGCGTCTGATTGGTGACCCAGCAAGAGCGCGAACGACATCGGGGTAGCGAACGCGGATCAGGGTGAAGGGCATCACGGCTACTCGCCGTTGCTCGCGACGGATGGCGAGTACCGCATGGGGGTCTCGGGAACCGACAGGACATCCGTGTCCGCGAGATCCAGCCGTCGTGCCCGCGCAAGCTCCGCACGATGCCAGCAAGGAGGTCTACAACGGCGACATCGGCCACGTCGTCGACGTGAACCCCGAAACGGGGGAACTCACCGCGCAATTCGAGGGAAGCGATCGCGTCTACGGCCTCGGCGAGCTCGACACGCTGGTGCCGCCCTATGCCGCGACCGTGCACAAAAGCCAAGGCTCGGAGTACCCGGCGGTGATCGTCCCGGTGCTGACCCAGCATTACGCGATGCTGCGGCGGAACCTCCTATACACAGGCGTTACACGGGGCAAGCGGCTGGTGGTGCTGGTGGGCCAGACGAAGGCGGTGGCCATTGCAGTGCGTAACGTTTCGGGACGGCGGCGCTGGTCGAAGCTCAACGAATGGCTGGGCCGCTTCCCGCAGTGCTGTGTCCCTACGCCGTGATGTTCAGAGCACCCCACAACGCGCGTTCCCGAGATTGCCGGTGCTTAGGAGTCGGAGGACCGGTCGTTGCCGCAAAGGATGTCGTGGCCGATGCCGGCCGTAATCCTCGCTGCCGATGCATTGGCCGCATCCCGAGAGCTGCTCGGCGCGTGGGACGGATCACCGCCACCTCTCTGTAAGAGCGTATGCGCGAGACTTCGTGCGCTCACGTGCGCCCGGCCGCGACACAGCGCGTCCCGCGGTCGCGAGTTGATCGACAGCGCCAGCACGCCCGGACCAGGACTATCCAGGACTGAGCTGCGAGGAAGCGACGATCGAGAATGCGTTCCTTACCGGCCACATCTCAGCCAGCCGCGGCGTCGACTAAAATCCCATCCTGCTCGGCGGTGCCCTCCGGCGCATGGCTCATCAGTGCGTCTATCCGATCGGCAACCCTCTGAGCTGGCTCGCGCAGCTGGGCGATCGTCCAGTCCGCAGCGTAGCCCTCCGTCACGTCGTTGGGTCTGGCGTGGTTCACAAGGCGCTTGGTCAACGGCGAGGGAAGCATCAAGTCCCGTTCGGCCACCGTGATGAAGCAGTTGCGGAACGCATGGAACCAGAACTTCGCACCGCCCGTCTTCGTGATGCGCGGGTAAAGATAGTGCGGGTCCTCGACATGCCCGGACTTGCTGGCCGGAGAAGGGAACACCCAGTCCCGCACGGTGACCGGCATCGCCGCCCTCGCCGCCCGACGCCTCTCGAGGATGAGTTCCAGTTGCCGGGTGATCGGAAGCTCAAGAGGGACGCCGGTCTTGGTCTGCTCGACGCGGAAGGTGAGGGACGCCATGTCAACTCTCTCCCAGCGCAGTGTCAGGACTTCTCTCAGCCGCATGCCGGTGTAGAGCCCGAACCACAGCGCGTCACTCATGGCCGGCATCTTGACCTCGGCCTTGATGCCGGTTCGCCAACAGGGCAGCACCTCGGCGGGCGTGGAGATCTTGCGTCGCGTCTTGCGATGGAACTTCCCGCCTGCGCCAAGCCAGAGGTCGACCGGGTTGCGCAGACCTTCGAAATCGACGCAGGGACGGCGGTAGACGGAACGCAGCAGAGACATCGCGTGGTTGGCCGGTGACCGGCCGTGGTCCACGGTAATGCGGTTGAAGCGCGTCTCCACCTCGCGCCGTGTGATGGAATCGAGTGGGCGGCTGAGCCAGTCACCGAGATAGCGCTCGGCCTCGTAGCAGTAGAGCTTGTTGGTGCTCTCGGAGCGGTTGGGATTGGCACCCAGGTAGTCCTTGAGCGCGTCCGCCAGGGTCGGCATCCCTCGCGCCTGCGAACGTTCCTCAGCCGGGTCCTCGCCGCTGGCTACTTTGCCGAGGGTGGTCTGGGCAAGGCGCCTAGCCTGACCGGGCGCGATCTTGCCATATCGACCGAGCACGACCTGCTTGTTTGGCGCCTTCCTGCCGCCGTCACCCGCACGGTAGTTGACGATGAAGGACTTGGCGCCGGTGGGGTGCACCCTGACGCCGAAGCCAGTGAGCCTGTCGTCCCACGCGATCCAGGGCTTGTCGCCGGGCTTGAGAGCCTCGACGGCACGCTTGTTGATGGTAATCTTGGTCTTGGCGACGCGTTTTCCGGGCTTCGTGTTCATGGGGGCATTGGTAATCCTTCGGTCATAGAGTGATGGCATGTTGGGCGTTGACATCAACGGCCGCGCCTGGAGACGCGCTCCGTAGGAATTGCTGGTAACGAATTTCGCCATGCGCTAGCGTCAGAGCATGGCGATTCGCGACGCGTCT
>JAJDVB010000093.1 GCA_022826345.1 Alphaproteobacteria bacterium | reverse complement strand
GAGAATCGGCATGTTGACTCATCCCACCGTGGACAAGCTCCACCAACTGCGCTGCGCCGGCATGGCCAAGGCGCTTGCCGAGCAGCTCGGCTCATCCCAGGTCGAAGCCCTCAGCTTCGAGGAACGCCTCGGGCTCATCGTCGACCGCGAGCTCACCGAGCGCGCCTCGCGCCAGCTCTCCAACCGGCTCCGGCGCGCCCGGCTGCGCCACCCGGCCTGCATCGAGGACATCGACTTCCGCCAACCCCGAGGCCTCGACAAGGACCTCGTGCTGTCGCTCGCCGACGGGCGCTGGATCCGCGACCACCTCAATGTCCTCATCACAGGCCCGGCCGGCGTGGGAAAGAGTTGGATATCGTGCGCCCTCGCCCACAGCGCGTGCCGCAATGGATACAGCGCCTCGTACCGGCGCCTGCCGCGGCTGCTGACCGAGCTGGCCATCGCGCGCGCCGACGGACGCTATGCCAAGCTGCTGGCCTCGATCGCCAAGACCAGCGTCCTCGTTATCGACGACTGGGGGGTGTCGAAGCTCAGCGCCGAGAACCGACGCGACCTGCTCGAGATCATCGAGGACCGTCACGGGTTGAGCTCCACGATCGTGACTTCGCAGTTGCCCGTGCAGAACTGGCATGCCGTGATCGGAGACCCGACCCTCGCAGACGCCATCCTCGACCGGCTCGTCCACAACGCCTACAAACTCAACCTCAAAGGAGAATCCATGCGAAAGACACGCGCACCGTTGAACCAAACCGATCACTTCACCCCATAATGGGACACCCCGCGTCGCTTCGCTCCGACTGGCGATCGGAAAGCGTGGAAACGGTGATCGGCATCACACTGGAATCGGTGATCGGAATCACTGGAATGCGCAGTTGCCCCAGGAACTCGTGCCCCAGAGCCGGAATCCATCGGCGGGCACACTCGACCGCGCACTCCGGGAGCTTCGCAAAGTCTTGGAAAGAGAATACGGGAGGGAAATCGACTATTACTCTTCGCCACTCAAGGAGCTGGGACTATGGGGCAAAGGTTCGGTTCCATCCACTGGGCAGCAGGTTGATGCTCAGGTGCCTCCGTCACCCGGAGAACGAAGGGAGCCGAGCCCGCTACTTGAATCTGTATCGCGCCAGCCGCTCAATACGATCCTCTACGGCCCGCCCGGCACCGGAAAGACCTACACCACTTTCCGCCGTTGCGTCGAGATCTGCGAGGGGTCGCAGGAGGGGTCGGGCAACGAAATTCGCAAGCGGTATCGCGCACTCACCAATGCCGGTCGGATCGAGTTCATTGCCTTCCACCAATCCTACGGTTACGAGGAGTTCGTCGAGGGTCTTCGTCCCGAGACCGTCCCGGCCGAGGCGAAAAAGGACACACGCTCCGCTCACCGCGCGGGTGGCGATGCACGAGGTTCGGATTCGTCGGTGATCGGGGCCGGAGTCGCACATGGGGCCGGATTCCGCCTTGTCCCGACCCCTGGCGTACTCAGGCGCATCGCGGAGCGCGCTCGAAGGACGCCACACGAAGCCCACGTCCTCGTCATCGACGAGATCAACCGCGCCAACGTCTCGAAGGTGATGGGCGAGCTCGTCACGCTGCTGGAGGAAGACAAGCGGGAGGATGCGGAGAACGAGGTTGCGGTGACCCTGCCTCACTCCGGCGAGCATTTCACTCTGCCTGCGAATCTCCACATTCTCGGCACGATGAACACCGCCGATCGGTCCATCGCGCTGCTGGATACGGCGTTGCGCCGCCGGTTCGAATTCGAGGAGTTGGCCCCCGACCCGGAACGCCTGCAGGGCGCCGGGGAGGAGACGGGTATCGATCTGCCTAAAGTTCTGCGCACCATGAACGAGCGCCTGGAGTGGCTCATCGACCGCGACCACCTGATCGGCCATGCCTGGTTGATGAATGCGCGCACCAGGGACGACGTTGATCGGATCATGCGGCACAAGATCATTCCGCTCATCGCCGAGTACTTCTACGACGACTGGGAGAAGGTCCACGCCGTCCTCGGCGGAACCGGCGATTTCGTCGAGGGGCAGCCGCTTGCTCCGCCGCCCGGTTTCGACGACACGGGCGAGAATCGCCGCCGCTGGACGGTGCGGGAGGAATTCGACGAGACGGCGTACGTTCGGCTCGTGGCAGGCCGTTCCGCACCGGCGCCGGATACCGGCGACATGGAGTAGTCCCGCCGCCGTGGCGCCCGCACCCCGAGAATGGGAGTCCCTCCGGGAGTGGGAGGCTCTGCCGATCGGCAACGATGGCCTGCCGGAGCGCGGCGCCCGGCGCTTGCACGCTGCCGCCGAGCGCGCGGCCCGGCGCTTGAGGTTGCCCGAGACAGCCGTCCTCACCCGAACCCACCGGGGCCTCAGAGCCGGACAGGTTGTCGGCATCCTGTCCATACCCGGCCGGACCATCGAAATTCTGCCCAAGATCGACAGTGAGGCCAGTGACGTTCGCGCGGCGCTCATCCGCATGCTCGCCGTGGCGTGGGACTTGCAGGTGGCCGAAGGCGAGCTTGCGGCCCTGGACACCCAGCGGCATGACCTGCTGGAGCTACTGATCCGGTTGTTCGCGGATCGTCTGCTTGCCGCCGTTCGCCGAGGGATGCCGCATCGTTATGTCATGTACGAGGAAGACTTGGGTCTGTTGCGCGGTAGACTCGACGTCAAGCGCCAATTCACCCATCTCGTCGTGCGGCCGGATCGGCTCGCGTGTCGCTACGATGAGCTGTCCGAGGACACACCCCTCAACCGCGTGCTCAAGGCGGCAGTGACGCGGCTCGCCAGCCTCGCCCGGTCCGCCGCCAATTCTCGACGTCTGGCCGAACTGGCCGCGCGCTTCGAGTTCGTTCGCGACTCTTCCGATCCACTCCGGGAGTCGGTGCGGCTCGACCGTACCAATACGGCATTCCATGAACTCTACCGCCTCGCCAGGCTCTTCCTGTCAGGGGACTGGCAGAGCACGGCGGGAGGACGCTCGGCCGGCTTCGCCTTGCTGTTCCCGATGAACGAGCTCTTCGAGGCGTTCATCGGACGGAGCCTCAAACGTGCACTCGCGCCTCGCACCGTCCACCTCCAGCACCGGAGACGGAGCGCGCTGACCGGCGCGAACGGCGAACCGCTCTTCGCCCTGCAACCCGATGCCGTGATCGAGGAATCGGACGATCGTCCCATCGTTCTCGATACCAAGTGGAAGCACCTCACGCCCCGCGCACGTGACGGCAAGACGACCATGGGCGTGGCTCAGTCCGACATCTACCAGATGCTCGCCTACGCCCGCGCCTACGACGCCGGGCGTCTCGTTCTCATCTATCCTTGGCACGAAGAGATGGGCGCGCGTCAGGGGGTGAACCGTCGATGGTTCGTGACCGGAACGGACTGTCGCCTGGATATCGCGACGGTTGATGTCGGCCGCCCCGGCGAAGTCGTGAAGGTCCTGCGCGGGATTTGCGAGTGCGAGACGGCGTGCGTCCGTCCGAGCCGCTTCGGCGCGGCTACTTGAATGGACCCTGAACCCCGGAACGTGGCCGAGCAATGAGCACGACGTTCATCAACGCAGCCGGCCTCGTCGCGGTCACCGGCGTGTTCGGCGGAATGGCGTCCTCGCCTGTCTGCGCGCCACCCGTTTTCGTCTGCCATCGAGGCCGCTGGATGGCAGCCTCGGCACGGGACGCCATGCCCGGGAAGCCACGACGCCGCCTGCGTGGTGATCGAATCTACCCGAAGTCGTAGTGGATAAAACCTATTTTCGAGGTATTATTGGCCTATCAGATAGGTGGACAGGACGTTCCGATGGCTACACAGGCAACTCTGGAAACCCTGTTCGGAGGGAGGGCGGCCACCAGAGTCCTGCTGTTCATCGAGAACTACGGCGAGGGATATGCCAGCCGGATCGCCAGGACCTTCGAAATGCCGCTCAGCGAGGTACAGAAGCAACTCGCGAAGTTCGAACAAGCCGGCATCGTCGTCAGCCGGATGGTGGGCTCCGCCCGTATGTATACCTGGAATCCGCGAGACCGAGCACTGGAGAGTCTGAGATCGCTGCTCAGGGAAACCTTGGACAACGGCATTCCCGAGGCAACGCTGAAGCAGTATTTTCGACAGCGCCAACGTCCACGGCGAAGAGGGAAACCTCTCTGAAATGTCGGAGATCGAGAAGGAAGCCAGCCTTGTCGAAGTGGCGACGATTGTCTCGGACGCGCTCCGGAAGGCCGGAATTGCGGCTACCTTGTCCGGCGGCGGTGCCGTTTCCGATCAGATCCTGGACTGGGACGCCCTCCGGACGTGGTTTGCGAACGAGGGGATCCCCGATCCGGAATTCGAGCGCTTCCGCAGCGCTTCGCGCTCGACCTGACCACCGAAGCGGGACCAAGCAATGAGCACGACCCTCATCGACGCAGCCGGCTGCAAATTCTTGCCGCACTTGACCGTGATTCCTACGACACTTGACGGCGATTCCTACAACACTTGACCGTGATTCCTGCGCACTTGACGGCGATTCCTGCGTGATTTGACCGTCGAGTCGGGGCTTGGGTCCACCGCCGC
>JAJDVB010000215.1 GCA_022826345.1 Alphaproteobacteria bacterium | reverse complement strand
TCCGGCCAGATTATCGGCGTTGCCGCACTCATCATCATCCTCCGACGGTGAGACTCGATCACCACAGTCTATGGAGGTTGTCCCGTCCATCACCACAACATATTGAGATAATGAGTCAATTTGGAGCGCGTTTGGTATGAGACGCAGCCCGCCTTGCCGCCAGGTTCCGTGCAGCGAGCCGACGGCCGTCTCGCTCTCGAGGGCGGCACCTTCGACGCCGTTGTCGTGGCGGCCCAGGCTGAGCGCCACGCCCCATCGGAAATCGCGTGACGCCCGCTGGCCGAAGCCTAGGGTCACCGCCTGCTCGTCGACCTGGGCCTCGCCGAGACGCGGCGGGGCCTCGGTCGTCCGCCGGCCCGTGTGCGCCAGGACGAAGCTGTGCCAACGCCCGACCGAGTACTTTCGATCGGAAAGTTGCTCAGCCGCGATGACGCTGCGGTGCGCCGCCACCGCAGCTTCGCCCGCTTCGCCGGCGAGCGACACCTGGATTGGCGCCGCGAGGGTCGCGGTCACCACATTTGCGAGTATCGCGTGCGCCCCGCCGCTGGGGTGCTTGTCGTCCGCGAACAGATGGCTTCGGTTGGTGCCGGGCTCGAAGGTGACAGGCGAGCCCGAGCCCGCCGGGGCGCAGACGATGGAATTAATTTCCCGGCTGACCGGCGCGCATGCCGTCCCGGCGACACTGGTGAAGCCGTATCTCTCCGGGGTCGCGAGAAGCGTGCTGAACAGGCCGAAGGTATCGATGGGAACGATTCCGTCGTCGAGCGTGCCGAGGCCCGCGCTCAGCGCCTGGTTGTAGCCTGCGGCCAGCGCGGTCAGCGTCGGCGGGAAGCTCGGATCGGGGATGCTCTGGGCAAACGGTGTCTGACCCACATCGGGCAGGTTGAGGACCACGATATGACGTGCGCCGGCCTGCTGCAGACGCTGGATTTCGACCACGTAGCGTTGTGCCGTCGCCGGGATGGCGGTCTGAGGATTGACGGGCTCGCCCGCCGCGACGGCCTCGAGAACGGCAACGATATCGTTGCTCCCGGCCCAGACGGCGTAAAGGTGGTTCGGATCGGCCTTACCCTGGGCGCGCGTCAAGAGATGCTGATCGATCTGCTGGTCGATCCTCGGCATTTCGATCCGACCGAGCACCGGTACGGTGACGTGGCACGGGATGTCCCTATTCACGCAAGCGCCGCCGAAGGCGAAGTTCGTGCCTCCGGCGCGCGAGGGTCCTCCCGGCGCGCCGTAGGTCTCCGCCACGATTTCAGCCCAGATCGGGTCGGGGTTGGTGGTGAAGCTGCTTCCCGCCGGCAACCCCAGCGGCAACGCTTCGACCACGTTGCCGGAATCGCTCAGGCTGTCGCCGAAGACGACGACGGCGTCGTAGTCCTGTGCCCGAACGCCAGAGGCACAGGCGACGATCGCGATGGCAACCAGGAAGGCGCGGAAGTGAAAACGCATCGGACGGCTCCCTCACGGCACGTGGCCAGCGCCCGCGACGGCCAGAGGACCATCCGACTCAGCGCTGGCTCTCGGCCCTGTCTCCAAGCGACGAGCGCATTCGTGCGCCATTATCGACTCTTGCCGCCGTCTGCGCCACCGGCCAGGGCGCTAGGACCCGCCGGCCTCCTCGGCAAGCAGGGCGGCAAGACCGGCGCGGTAATTCGGGTAGCGCAGCGTGACGCCGAGCTCACTCTTGATGAGGGCATTTGAGACCCGCCGGTTGTCGGCGTAAAAGCTCCGCGCCATCGGTGAGAGGTCGGCCTCTTCCAAGGGCGTGAGCGGCGGCGGGGCGACGCCTAGCAGGTCGCAGGCATGCGCAACGACGTCCGCTGCCGGAGCCGGCTCGTCGTCGCACGCATTATAGATAGCGCCCGCGCGGGGCTTGGCGATGGAGGCGGCGAGCACCTGCGCGATGTCGGCCACGTGAATGCGCGAGAAGACCTGGCCCGGCTTCACGATGCGTTTGGCCTCACCGCGCCGCACAGTAGCAAGCGCGTTGCGTCCCAGCCCGTAGATTCCGGCCAGGCGAAAGACCTGCATGGCCAACCCGTGTTCGTCCCCGAGCGCGAGCCAACCCCTCTCTGCCTCGACCCGGCGTCTGCCGCGTTCACCGGTGGGCGCAAGCGGGGCGTCCTCGTCAACCCAGGTGCCGCCGGTATCGCCGTAGACTCCGGTGGTGGATAGGTAGCCGATCCACGCCAGACCCTCGATGGCGGCAATATCGGTGCCGTGGCAGTCGAGCGCCGGGTCGCCGTCCGCGTCCGGTGGGATCGAGAGCAGTACATGGGTCGCGTCAGCAAGGCTCCGCGCCGGGTCTTCGAGCGGCGCCTCACGCGAGAAGGGGACGGCGTCGACGCCTGCATCCGCCAGCGCACGGCAGCCCTCGGGCGTGCGGCAGGTACCCGCGAGGGACCAGCCGGCGGGACTGAGCAGCGTGCCCAAGGCCGAGGCGCTGAACCCGTAGCCGAAGCAAAACAGCCGCTTGCCCCCCGCCCTCACCATGGTCACGCGTCGCCGGAAGCGCCTGTTGGGGGCTCGGCGCCGTGCCATTCGGCCAGCACCGCGGGGTCCGTCTCGGCTGGTGCATGGCGATCTCTGAGCGCGGTAAAATCGGCTGGCGGCGCGAGCCGTCGCGACGCCCAGACCGCCATGGCCCGCACCAGCGGGGAAGCGTCGCGGAGTAACTGCTTCGCTGCCGGCAGGACCGTGGCATCCCCGCAATTCCCGATGGCAATCAGCACGTTGCGCACGAACCGGTCGCGCCCGGTGCGCTTGATCGGGCTGCCGGAGAAGATGGTCCTGAAGGTCTTGTCGTCCAGCGCGGCGAGGTCGGCGAGCCGGGGCGCGGTCAGCTCGGCGCGGGGCAGGAAGGCGTACTCCTCGGTCCGGTGTGCGAACTTGTTCCACGGGCAGACCGCGAGGCAATCGTCGCAGCCATAGATCCTGTTGCCCATGGCCTCGCGGAATTCCGGCGCGACGTGGCCCTCGTGCTCGATGGTGAGGTACGAGATGCAGCGCCTGGCATCGAGCCGGTAGGGCGCGGGGAAGGCGTCGGTCGGGCAGACGTCGAGGCACCGGCGGCAGGTGCCGCAATGGTCGTCCTCGGCCACGTCGGGCACAAGGTCGAGGGTCGTGAACAGCTCGCCGAGGAAGAGCCACGAACCGTGGTGGCGGGAGACGAGGTTGGTGTGCTTACCCTGCCAGCCGATGCCCGCGCGGGCCGCCAGAGGCTTCTCCATCACCGGTGCCGTGTCCACGAAAAACTTCACCTCTGCATCGAATGTGTCGACGACGAAGCGCGCGAGCCGCCGGAGCCGGCCCTTGAGCACGTCGTGGTAGTCGCGCCCTTGGGCATAGGCCGAGACGATGCCCCGTGTGCGGGTGGCCAGCAGACCGAGCGGGTCGTGTGCTGGGCCGTAGTTGAGACCCACCACCACGACGCTGCGTGCTTCGGGCCAGTGCGCGCGGGGGGCCGCACGTCGCCCGGCGGTGCGGGGCAGCCACGCCATGTCCCCGGCGTAGCCCCGATTGATGAACGCACGAAGCCCCTCGCCATCCGCCGGCGCATCCTCGGCGCTTGCCACGCCCACGGCTTGAAACCCGAGCGAGCGGGCGTGAGCGAGGATCGCGTCGCGCGCGCCCAGAGGAGCGGTCGTTTCGCTCGCCGCCAGGGCGCTAGCTCCTCCGTTCGGCACAGTCGAGCAGCATGTCGAGCGCGGTCGCGACGGTTGCCAGGCGGACCGCGCCGCGGTCCCCGGGGTAGATCACGCGCCGGTGAAGGACCGCGCCACCCGGCCCAGTGCAAGCATGATGCACCAAGCCGACCGGCTTGGCTGCCGTTCCACCGCCGGGGCCCGCGATGCCCGTTACCGCGACCGCGAGGTCGGCGTCGGAGCGGGCGAGCGCGCCTTCCGCCATCGCCCGCGCCACCTCCTCGCTGACCGCGCCCACGCGCATCAGCAGCTCGTCGGGCACGCCGAGCAGGTCCCGCTTGGCCTCGTTGGCGTAGGTCACGAAGCCTCGGTCCACCACGTCCGAGGAGCCTGCGATCTCGGTGAGGCAGGCGGCGATCAGGCCACCGGTGCAGGATTCAGCCGTGGCGACGCGCAGGCCCTTAGTGCGGCAGGCCTCCAGCAGCCGCTCGGCCCGCTCGATCATGTCCGCAGGAAAGGTCACAGCCATATCCAGACGTTCCAAAGCAGGACCGCCGCCAGGGCGCCGGCGACGATGTCATCCAGCATCACGCCGAGCCCGCCCTTCACGCGCTTGTCGAGCAGGCTGATGGGCCAGGGCTTCACCACGTCGAACAGGCGGAACAGCACGAAGCCCACCGCGTAGACGGCAACGGTCGGCGGCACCAGCAGCAGGGCGACGAACTGGCCCGCGACCTCGTCGATCACGATGGCGGATGAATCGCGGGTCCCAGTGCGGCGCTCGTAGGCACCGGCCGCCCAGATGCCGATCACGATCAGGACGAGGGTGGCGATGGCGAGGCCGATCGTGCCGGTGTAGGTCCTGAGCAGCCAGGCGAAGGGCAGCGCCAGTGCCGAGGCTACCGTCCCCGGCGCCCAGCGCACGAAGCCCGCCCCGAAGCAGGTCGCGATCAGAGCCGCTGGATCGCGCAGGTTGAGGCGGGCCGGCTCCGCGTCAGCGGTCATCGGTGCCCTCTGTGGGCAAGCAGACCGTGGCGACCGCCTGCGCGGCGATGCCCTCACCGCGCCCGGTGAAGCCGAGGCGCTCCGTCGTGGTCGCCTTGAGACTAATGCGGGCCGGATCCATGCCCAGAATATCCGAAAGTCGCGCCAGCATGGCCGCCCGGTGCGGGCCGATCCTGGGCCGCTGGCAGATCACCGTGACATCCACGTGGCTGAGCTGGCCGCCGCGCTCCGCCAGGAGCTTGAGCGCGTGGGCCACGAAGCGCGCGGACTCGGCGTCTCGCCAGGCTTCGTCGGTGGGCGGGAAGTGGGTGCCGATATCGCCCGCCGCTATGGCGCCCAGCAGCGCGTCGACGATGGCGTGGAGCACAACGTCCCCATCGGAATGGCCAATCACCCCCTGCGCGTGCGGCACTGCCACCCCGCCCAGCATGAGGTGGTCGCCGGGGCCGAAGCGGTGAACGTCGAAGCCCATGCCGACGCGGGTCTCGAATGCAGCCTCGGCAGCGACGTCGCGGGCGCCCTGCGCCGCCAGGATGCGCTCGGCGCGGGCGAAATCTCGCTCGGTGGTTATTTTGAGGTTGTCCTCATCGCCGGGGGTGAGCGCGACGGAGAGCCCGGCCTGTTCGGCCACCGCGGCATCGTCGGTCAGCGCGCTGCCGGCTGCCGCCCGGTGGGCGTCGAGAATCGCGGGATAGCGGAAGCCCTGCGGGGTTTGGGCGCGCCAGAGCCCCTCGCGCGGCACCGCGCTCGCAATCACGACGCTGCCCGGCGCCGCCCGCTTGAGGCTGTCGTTCACCGCGAGTGCGGGCAGCGCGCCGTCATGGCCTTCGAGCGCATCAAGCGCGCCGTCGATCACCGCGGCGGAGACCAGGGGGCGCGCGCCGTCGTGGATCAGCACCAGGTCGGGCGGCGCGTCCGTGAGGCTTTCCAGGCCGTTACGCACTGAGTCCTGCCGCGTCTCGCCGCCGGCGACCGGCGCGAGTAGCGCGGCGTCTGCCGCGCTGCCGCTTTCGCGCACCGCCTCGTCGTAGAGCGGCTGGTCTGCGGGGTTGATCACCACCCTGACCCGGTCGATGCGCGCATGCGTCGCGAAGCGTTGCACGCTGTGGCCCAGCACCGCGCGCCCAGCAAGCTGGCGGTACTGCTTGGGCAGCGGCCCACCGACCCGGTGGCCCCGCCCGGCGGCGACGATCAGGGCGGCGGCGCTGACCATGGTGGATCCGTGGCGTGAACGGCGCCGTTCCGCGCCCCTCCTCGATCGGTGCCGGCGGCAGGACTCGAACCCGCAACCCCTTGATTACAAATCAAGTGCTCTACCAGTTGAGCTACGCCGGCCGATCGGCCGCTGCAAGTGTGCGCGATCACGGAAGGCCCACCATCAAACGCGCCCTGCGGGCCGAGTCAAGGCGAACGGCGCCCCGCTGCCGCGTGCAGAGAATCCCGTTCGTCGCCCCGCTCATCGCCGCGAAACCTCGTAGAGCGCGATGGCGGCAGCATTGGAGACGTTGAGGCTCGCCATCGAACCCGGCATGGGGATGCTCGCGGTCGAATCGCAGCGTTCGCGGGTGAGCCGGCGCATGCCCTGGCCTTCGGCACCCAGCACGAGAGCAAGCGGCGCCTTCACGGAGACGGTCCCCAGCGGCTCGGGCGCGTCGGAGTCGAGGCCGAGGCACCAAAAGCCGAGCTCTTTCAACACGATGAGGGCGCGTGCGATGTTGACGACGCGGGCGAGCGGCACTGTCTCCAACGCGCCCGAAGCGGCCTTGGCCAACGCGCCGGCGCCCTGCGGCGAATGGCGGTCCTGAACCACCACGGCACCCACCGCAAAGGCCGCCGCCGAGCGCAGGATCGCGCCGACGTTGTGCGGATCGGTCACCTGGTCGAGCACCACCACGGTCCGCGCACCATCTGCGCCCTGCGCCACGCCGCGGCAGGCAGAGGCGAGATCGACCGCCGGCAGCGGCGCCGTCTCCAGCACAATGCCCTGATGCACGGCGCCCTCCGGCAACAGGGCGGCGAGGTCCTTGCGGGAGACGATCTGCGGCGCCTCAAGCAGGGCGCGAGCGGCGAGCGGGAGCGCGCGGGCGTCCGCCCGCTCGGCCAGCTGCGCTGCACCCTCCTCCGTCGCGATCAGCCGATGGCAGCGGCGGCTCGGATTGGCGAGCGCGGCGGCGACCGCGTGGGCGCCGTAGAGCCGCTCACGGCGGGGTCGCGCCTGGGCGCGCTGCTCCTGATGCGTGCGCCGGCGCCCGGTTCCACGCTCGCGCGGGCGGCGAGAACTGTTGCGTGCCATGACGCACCCTATTATAAGACTTCCATCCCTTTTGCGAGACGCCCCGGTACACGGGCCGCCCGGCGCGCGCTGACGCCGCAGCCGCGGTGGCTTATGGCGCAGTGGGCCGTCACGGAGAGCTCCTTTGGGCGTTGACAATCGGCCGCGGATGTCCATAGTGCGCCGTTCCGAGTCCCGGGCGCGTCCACCTCGGCGCGGAGGGGTGGCCGAGTGGTTAAAGGCAGCAGACTGTAAATCTGCCGACGTATGTCTACGTAGGTTCGAATCCTACCCCCTCCACCACACGGGCGGCGCGCGCATGCGCGACGCAGGGCGCGAGGGACTTGGGATCGAGCGGGTGTAGCTCAATGGTAGAGCCCCAGCCTTCCAAGCTGGTTACGTGGGTTCGATTCCCATCACCCGCTCCAGAGTATTCGGCCGACACCGCGGCAGCGGTGCGCGGCTCGTGTCGTCCTTTTAACTGCCGCGCAGGCGCGGCAGACGGGGAATAGAGCACCGATGGCCAAGGAGAAGTTTGAGCGCACGAAGCCGCACTGCAACGTAGGCACCATTGGTCACGTAGACCATGGCAAGACGACGCTGACGGCGGCGATCACGAAGGTTCTGGGCGAGGCGGGCGGCGCGGAGTTCGTGTCGTTCGACGAGATCGACAAGGCGCCGGAGGAGCGCGAGCGCGGGATCACGATCGCGACCGCGCACGTC
>JAJDVB010000188.1 GCA_022826345.1 Alphaproteobacteria bacterium | reverse complement strand
CGCCGGGTGCACGAAGGCGAAGAGTTCCAGCACATCCAGCGCCGTCAGGCCCGAGAGGCCGAGGCGGCGGACGATCGCCTTGGCGTGGCAGACGTAGGGTGTGGGACCCGGCGCGGCCAGACGCTCGCGCGCCGCCTTGTGGGAGAGCTTGGCGAGCACGCCGTCCTCGTCCAGCCAGACCGCATGGCGCGGCGCCACCACCAGCGCCGGTGCACGTGGCAGCGGTAGCGTGGCAGGCAGTGGGGACGACTCGCGGGACTCCAGGGGCGGCGGCATCGCGCGGGAGTATAGCGGTTGACGGGCGCGGGCGGCCCGGCGCATGTTCCGCCCGCTTTCGGACACGGGATATGACCGACTCGTCAGACGACCTGCGCGCGCTGGCGCGGAACGCCAAGGCCTGGCCCTTCAAGGAGGCTGCGGCGCTGCTCAAGCGCATCGGCGGCAAGACGCCGGCCAAGGGCCATGCGCTGTTCGAGACGGGCTACGGCCCTTCCGGCCTGCCGCACATCGGCACCTTCGGCGAGGTCGCGCGCACGACCATGGTGCGCCACGCCTTCGCGACGCTTCGCGACATCCCGACGCGCCTCGTCACCTTCTCGGACGACATGGACGCGCTGCGCAAGGTGCCCGACAACATCCCCGAACGTGCGATGGTCGAGCAGCATCTCGGCAAGCCGCTCACCCAGATCCCCGACCCCTTCGGCACGCACGAGAGTTTTGGGGCCCACAACAACGCGCGTCTGCGGGCCTTCCTCGACGACTTCGGCTTCGACTACACCTTCAAGAGCTCGAGCGAGGCTTATCGTTCGGGCGAGTTCGACGGCGCGCTCCTCGACGTGCTGCGCCACTACGACGAGACCATGCGGATCATCCTGCCGACCCTGGGAGCAGAGCGGCAGGCGACCTACAGCCCCTTCCTGCCGCTCTGCCCGAAGACCGGCCGCGTGCTGCAGGTGCCCATCACGGCCCGCGACGAGGACGCGGGCACCGTGAGCTACGTCGACGAGGACGGAGAGACCATGACCGTCCCGGTCACCGGCGGCCGCTGCAAGCTGCAGTGGAAGGCCGACTGGGCCATGCGCTGGCACGCGCTCGGCGTCGACTACGAGATGGCGGGGAAGGACCTGATCAGCTCCGTCGAGCTCTCGGGCAAGATCTGCCGCGCGCTGGGCTCCAGGCCGCCGGCCGGCTTCATCTACGAGCTTTTTCTCGACGAGAACGGCGAGAAGATCTCGAAGTCGCGCGGCAACGGGCTCACCATCGAGGAGTGGCTCACCTACGGGCCACGCGATTCGCTCTCGCTCTACATGTACAACGCGCCGCGGCGGGCCAAGCGGCTCTACTTCGACGTGATCCCGCGCCACGTGGACGACCACCTGACGCATCTCGCGAAGTACCCGGAGCAGGAACCGGCTGAGCAACTGGAAAGCCCGGCGTGGCACATTCACGCCGGCCACCCGCCCGCGCCCGAGAGCGGATTGAGCTACGGCATCCTTCTGAACCTCGCGAGCGTCTGCAACACCGAGGACCCGGCCGTGCTCTGGGGCTTCATCGCCCGCTACGTGCCCGGTGCCTCGCCGAAGACCGCGCCCATCCTCGATGCGCTGGTAGGCCACGCCATCGCCTACTACCGCGACATGGTGAAGCCCGCGAAGTCCTATCGCGCGCCGCTGCCGGAGGAGCGGGCGGCGCTCGACGATCTGCGTGCCGTGCTCGCCGCGCTGCCGGCGGATGCGAGCGCCGAAGACATCCAGACCGAGGTCTACGAGGTCGGCAAGCGCCACCCGTTCGAGTCGCTGCGTGACTGGTTCCGCGCGCTCTACGAGATCCTGCTGGGCCAGAGCCAGGGCCCGCGCATGGGCTCGTTCATCGCCCTCTACGGGCTTGCGGAGACGGTCGCGTTGATCGATCGGGCGCTGGCCGGCGAGGACCTGGCTGCGTAGCAGGGGGTATCCCGCCGCGCCGCGCCGCCTCCTCCTTGCTGGGATCAGGTGGAGGGTCTCGCCACCCCAACTCTTCCTCTTTCAAACATCTAACCTGATTTCGGCTGCACATTGCGGCAAATGAACCGGCGCAATTTGGAAATTATAGCCCAGCGTAAGTTGCGGTATTGTGCCATGATAGATGGTCGTGATTGACACCGCGATACTCATCGGATAGTGTGAAAATAGGTCAGTTGAAAGAATACATAACAAATACTTAGTATGTCTAGTTCAGCTTGCCCATCGTTCGGGAAACGCATTGGCATAGTGGCACCCAGCCTAGCTGGGCAAGGGGCTGAAAGGAAGGCGCTGTATATCGGAGCCGGACTGCTTGAGCGAGGCCACGAAGTCGACCTGCTCCTTTATCAACTCGTCTGCCACTATCCTGAAGAAGTGCCGAATGGGGTGCGTATTTTCTATGCTTCAAGCCGAAACGACAGTAGAACGCGTTTGAATCTGGACCGAGTCACTTCGATCTACCAGCCTTTCGCGCCCGATCCTCTTCCTTGGCGCATTCGCTTCCCACGTCTGGGAACGGCGAGCCGTCTGTCCCGAAAGCATTTGCCGCTGCTCACGAGTACGAGGCTACCTCGATGGGCCATTTGCATTGCCGCATACATGGATCGAGAGAAACCGGACGCGCTTCTGGCCATGCATGTTCTCGCGACGACAGCGGCAGCAATGGCAACGCACCTCACATCGCATAGAGCGAAAATGGTCGCCTCGCTGCACGGGCCGCTAACGCGCCGGCTTCTGCATCGAGCGCGCCGTTCGTATCCCTACGCGGATGAGGTTGTTGGAGTGTCTCGTGGTATAACGAGCGAGTTCTCCAAGATTCCAAGCTTGTCAGGTGACCGGGTTCACACCGTCTATAATCCCATTGGCATCGACTATATCAAATACAAGTCGAGAGAGCCGGTTAGCCATCGTTGGCTTGTTAGCCCTGACTGTCCAGTCATTGTGGCCATCGGCAAGCTAATTAAGAGAAAGGATTTTACCACTCTTCTTCACGCCTTCGCGCGTGTGGTGCCCAAACGGAAGGCGCGATTGATCGTTCTCGGAGAAGGTCGCTTTCGGTCAAGCCTACTTTCGTTGGCAAATAGACTGGGCATCGCTGAATGTGTTGACTTCCCGGGCTTTGCAGAAAATCCTTTCGCCTTTCTCGCAAAAGCCGATTTATTCGTGCTCTCATCCCGAAACGAGGGACTTCCGACCGTTCTGATCGAAGCGATGGTTTGTGGGTGCCCGGTCGTCAGCACGGACTGTGACTTTGGGCCTCGGGAAATTCTGGAAGACGGTCGACATGGGCCTCTGGTGCCCGTGGGAGACCCGGAGGCGCTTGCAAGCGCCATGCTCTCCGTTCTGGACAACCCGCCGCGGCGCGAGGCGCTGCAAACCCGAGCAGAATTCTTCGACGCCGCTCGGGCAGTAAACCGTTACGAAGAGCTGCTGTTGAGCGAGGAACGCCCGGTAGAACAGCGAGTGTGAACCTCGCGAGTAAAGTGTATGGTCCGGATCTCCGATATCTATGTTGTCGCGCCGCACTTCAAGCGCCGATACTCGGGCGTGACCAGCACGATCATTCAGTTAATCCCCAAACAGGCTGAGAAAGTCGGAATCGCTACACTGGGGCCGGGCTTGCCCAACGGCCTTCCCAAGATCGCTTGGTGGCAGATGCCCTTGCTCCTCAAGCGGCCGCGCCGGCGCCCCCTCCGCATTTGGCACGCCCGACGAAATAACGAAATGCTGATCGGGTTGTTCCTGAAGTCCGCATTTCGAGCACCGTTGACGCTCGTTTTCACCTCTGCCGCGCAGCGTTCGCACAGTTGGTTCAGCCGGTTCCTGATCTCGCGAATGGACTCCGTTATTGCAACCAGCGGCCCGTCTGGACAATCCTTGGCTGTGCCTCACACCGTTGTCATGCATGGGGTGGATTGTTCTCGATTTCGTCCGCCCGTGGGTCCGCACGACCAGTGGGAACACAGCGGGCTACCAGGTCGGTACGCAATCGGGTGTTTTGGCCGTATCCGATATCTGAAAGGAACCGATTTGTTCGTCGACGCGATGATTCGCCTGTTGCCAGATTACCCGGACTGGACTGCTGTTCTGGCGGGGAGAGTGACCCGTCGGAACCGTGGATTCTATGAAACGTTACGACATCGAATCGCGGGAGCAGGCTTGGAAAGACGGATTGTAATACTAGGGGAATTATCTGATGCAGATCTTTGGTATCGGCGGCTGACGTTACATGTTTCACCTTCGCGATATGAGGGTTTCGGGCTGACTCCGCTCGAGGCCATGGCCTCTCAAACCGCGGTCGTGGCGAGCGATGCCGGGTCGTATCCGGAAATGATCGTGGAGGGTGTAACGGGGGCTGTCGTCTCGGCCGGGGACGGCGACGCACTGGCCGAGGCAATCAGACGCTATATGGCGGATCCTGAGCTTGCGGCCGTACATGGACGGAACGGTCGCGAACATGTGTGCGAGAACTTCCCTGTCGAGAAGGAAATGAACGGCATTAACGCCGTTTACGATCGGATTTGGCGAGAAAGCAAATGAGCTTCGCGAGGTGCCCCTACTGGCCGGGTCCCCGCATTTGCCGGAATTCCGCTCATGGCAATCGTCTGGCGAGGGAGTCGAGAGCCGGCCTGGCGCGGCTTTCTGCCGCGAGGGATCGACGGTCTTCGTCGATCCCTCATTATTAATTGCGTCACGGAGGAACGGCGTAACCGTTACGAGTGTGCCTGTCCCAATCAACCCGTCGGTTAGAACCGTCTGGGCGTTGACCACCGGCGAAGCCGGTAAAGTCTCTCAGGCGGAGGGGTTGGCCGAGGCGCTCGGCTGGCCGTTCGAGAGCATCGTCGTCCGGCTGCGCCGGCCCTGGTCGTGGTCGCCGGCACATCGGCAGCCGCCGGGCTTCCTGCGCTATGGGGTGGAGGAAGGCCTCCCGCAGCCCTGGCCCGACCTGCTGATCAGTTGCGGCCGGCGCAGTGTTCCGGCTGCGGCCGCGGTGAGGCGCGCTGCCGGCGGGCGAACCTTCGCCGTGCACATCCAGAACCCGCGAACGCCTCTCCGCTGTTTCGACCTGATCGTCCCGCTGGAGCATGACGGGCTCGCCGGGCCCAACGTGGTGGCGTCGCGGGCCGCCCTGCACCGTATAACGCCCGTGAAGCTCACGACCTCGGCCGAGGAATGGCGGGGCCGGCTCGGCAATCTCAACATCGCCGTGCTGCTTGGCGGCCGCTCGCGGTCGTATCGATTCACGCGACAGACGCTCGATGAGCTGGCGCGTGGCCTCGCCGACCTTCACGGAGACGTCGCGATCACGCCGTCGAGGCGGACGGAGCCAGGCGTCGTCGACGCGCTGAAAGCCCGTCTGCCGCAGGCCTGGTTCTGGGACGGGGCGAGCCGCAACCCCTATCTCGGCATGCTGGCGCTGGCCCGCCACGTCGTGGTTACGGAGGACTCGGTCTCCATGATCAGCGAGGCCATATCGACCGGAAAGCCGGTCTACGTCGCCAAGATGGCGGGCCGCAGCCGTCGGCTCGCGCAGTTCCACGCCTCGCTCATGGAAGACGGCATCGTCCGGCCCTTTGATGGCCGGCTCGCTCAATGGCGCTACGAGCCGGTCAACGAGACTCCGCGCATCGCTGCCGAAGTGCGCCGGCGGATGGGAGCCGCACCGTGGGCTGGTTGTTCACGCTGACCGCTGCCGCCTACAACCTGGCCCGGCTGCCCAAACTCATGGCCGAGGCTGCGATCTGATGCCCCCTGCCGCGCAATGCTCCCAAGCGCCGCCGCCAGCGGGCCGCGAAGCTCAAACCACTCCACCCGTAATCCCAGACGATCGCCCTCCGGCGTGTTGGGCTTTGCCGCCATCAGGCCCTCGATCTCCTTCAAGGCGCGCTGGTGGTCTCGTTCGCTCTTGATCGGTTCGGCATTCATGACTCGGTGTTCACTGTTGCTTCGGCATATGGCCATGGCGGGTGAGGAATTCGAGCACGTAGGTGGGCAGGCCGAAGTCCACAAGGTCGGCGTGGTCGGCTTCGGGGATGAACACCGCCTCCTTGGGCTCGCGGGCGCGCTTGAAGAGCTTACGTGCAAGACGCACGGGAATGGTCCGGTCGCGCTCGCCGTGCACGATGAGCAGCGGCGCGGCCACCTTGCCGATCTTGACGGCCGAATCGAAGCGGTCCGCGATCAGAGGGCGGACCGGGAGCAGCGGGAAGCGGCCTGCGGCGATATCCACGACCGAGCTGAAGGGCGCTTCCAGCACCAGGGCGGCGGGCGTGGTCTCGCAGGCGAGGTGCACCGCGACGCCGGTGCCCAGCGATTCGCCGTAGAGAACCTGGTGGTCGTCGCCGCAGCCGCGGGCGCGCAGGAAGACCCGGGCGGCTCGCCCGTCGGCGTAGAGCCCGTCTTCGGTCGGCGTGCCGGGGTTGCCGCTGTAGCCGCGCCAGGTGGTGAGCAGGACGCCAAGCCCGGCGTTGAGATAGGCCCGCACCTTGAAGCCCCGCATGCCGATGTGGCCGGCATTGCCGTGAAAGTAGATCAGGCTCGGCGCGTCGGCTTCGCGGGGCGGGGCATACCAGGCAAGCAGCGAGAGCCCTTCCTCGGTCTCCAGCGTGACCGGCTCAAGCTCGGGAACGTCCGACTCGGCCGGCGTCGGCCGGGTGCGGTCGGGATAGTAGGTAAGCGAGCGCTGGAATGCCGCGAGCATCGTTCAACGAAAAGGGCACCGGGCGTTCGCCGCCCGGTGCCCTCCGCTATTGTCCGGCCCCGCCGCTATTCGCGTGCGGCGCCAAAGAGATGCAGCAGCAGGATGAAGATGTTGATGAAGTTGAGGTAGAGCGAGAGCGCGCCCATCACCGACTTCTTCACCATGACCGCCTGGCCGTCGGTCTCGCGATAGACGTCCTTGATCCGCTGGGTGTCGTAGGCGGTCAGCCCGAGGAACACCAGCACGCCGATCACCGAGATCACGAAGTGAAGCATCTCTGACTGCAGGAAGATGTTCACCACCATCGCGATGATGACGCCGATCAGGCCCATGAACAGGAACGAGCCCCAGGAGACCAGCGAGCGCTTGGTGGTGTAGCCGTAAAGGCTCATCGCCCCGAACATGCCCATGGTGATGAAGAACACCCGGACGATGCTGGTCGCCGTGTAGGCCATGAAGATGTAGGAGAGCGAGGCCCCCATGAGGATCGAGAAGGCCCAGAACAACCACTGCGCCGTGGTGTGCTTCATGTTCTGAATCTTGATACCCAGGAAGAACACGATGCCGAGCGGGGCCAGCATGACCACGAAGCCGAGGCCCGAGCCGTAGAGCACGTTGAAGAGCCCGGTATTGGCGATGATGTAGGCCGTGACGCCCGTCAGCGCCAGGCCCGAGGCCATGTAGTTGTAGACCCGGAGCATGTAGCTCCGGAGACCCTGGTCGACCTGCGCCTGTGTCAGGGTCGTGCCAGCGAACGGCTGGCCTTGCGTCCCGAGTGCCATCGAAGCGTCCTCTAGTGCCGAAAACTGCCGGATTCGAAGACTATATTAGGAAGCCCGCGGTCCAGTTTCAACGCCTGGACGAATTACAATTTCTCCAGCAACGCGCTTGCAAGCGGCCGGTCAGGTCGCCGGCGGAGGGCTCCCGGCCGTCCCGAGCGGGGATACCGGCGTGTTGAGCTTGCGATAGGCGACCGAGACCACCGCCACCGGGATGCCCACGGTGAGGAAGGTCAGCGCGTTGAAGAACGACACCATCGCGCCGGGGCCGAAGGTGGCGAGGATCAGCGATCCGAGCACGCCGCCCAGCAGGAACAGGATGACGGTGATCGCCACGAAGGAGAGCAGGATCGCGCCCACGAGCTGAAGCGTGGCGCCGCGCAGCTTGCGCCGGGCGGCGAGGAGCCCCTGGTAGTCGTCGACCGCCGTCGCCGGGAACGCCAATGCGAACGGTGCGGCGACGAAGAGCGTGATCAGCAGCAGCACCAGGACCAGCAGCAGATCATGCGCCTGCATCGCGACCAGGATGATCTCCTGCGGCAGCAGGAAGAGGATGAGCCGGCCGAAATACTTCACGTCCCGCATGCCGGGCCAGAACTGGATCGGCACGCTGGTATCGCGCGTCCCCAGCAGCAGGTAGCGGTGCCAGGCCACCGCGAAGATCGAGAGCAGGAAGAGTCGGGCGAGCGCGTGGATGACCAGCAGCTCTTCGGAGGCCATGCTCTCAAGGTCGAGCCGCATGACCGCCGGCAGCAGCACCGCCAGCACCATGGGCGCCAGCGCGAGCCCGAGCATGGTGCGGAAGTTGCGGAAGGTGAGCCGGAAGGCCTCACCGACCGTTTCATACACCCTGAGCCTCGGCGGCGAGGGGGCTCCGTGGCCGTACATCTATTCCACTCGCAGGAGGGGCGCGGCCTTGCGGCCGAGCGCGCGCCATGTGCTCGCGAATCCGAGAACGAGCGTCATGGTTATACAGGCTGCGGCGGTCACGGCCACATATTCGGGCAGGAAGCGCCATTGCAGGTCGAGCACCTGCGTTACGAAGGCCCAGGCGGCGAGCGTGCCGATGCCGATGGCGAGCCCGGCGATGGCGCAGCCGAGCAGGATGTGCTCGGCCAGGAAGGCGCGCAGCAGGTCCCCCCGGCGGGCGCCCAGCACCTTGAAGACGACCGCGTCGTGGACCCGGCGCTCGTGGCCGGCGGCGGTCGCGCCCGCCAGCACCAGCAGGCCCGCGGCAACCGTGAGCCCGGCCACCGCCTGAATCGCCGCGCCGACTCGCCCCATGAGTTCGTCCAGTGCCTCGATGATCGCGCGTATGGGGATCGCCGTGATGTTGGCGAAGCGCTCCGTCACCGCGCGCTCAAGCACGGGTTCCGCCTGCGGTGTCGCGTGCGCGGTGGCGAGCTGCGTCTGCGGCGCTCCCTCCAGGACTCCGGGCGAGAATATCACGAGGAAGTTGATATCGAAGGCCGTCCAGTCGACCCGGCGCAGACTCGCGACCTCGGCCGTGAAGTCGCGCCCGAGCACGTTGATCGAGAGGGTGTCGCCCAACTCCAGCCCGAAATCGAGCGCCTCCTCTTCCGCGAGCGAAACCAGCGGCGGCCCGTCGTAGTCGGCGGGCCACCATTCGCCCGCGACGATCTCCGCATTGGGCGGTGGATCGGCGGCGTAGCTGAGGCCGATGTCGCTCTGGGTGACCCATTCCGAGCCTGGCGCGACCTTGGCGTCGCGCACCGGGACGCCGTCGATGCGGACGACGCGGCCGCGCAGCATCGGCACCCGGCGGCCATAGTCGACGCCCGCCGTCTCTTCGATCAGCCGCTCGAACGGGGCGATCTGCTGCTTCTGGATATCGAGGAAGAAGAACGCCGGCCGCTCGTCATTGCGCTGGTCGCTGAGCATCGCGCCGAGATTGCCCTCGACCAGAGCGATCGAGACCAGGACCGCGAGTCCGGTGCCCAAGGACATCGCGACGGGGACCGTGGGCGCCCCCGGCCGCGCCAGGTTGGCGAAGCCCAGCCGGAGCGCAGGGAGGCGCCGGGGGCGCGTGCGCCGAGCCAGGACGACCACCAGGGCCGCTGCTGCCCTGAAGATCGCCAGCGCCACCGGCGCGCCCAGGACGAAGCCCAGTGCGATGCTCATGCGCGGCGCGGTGCCGACGGCGATGCCGGCAAGCGCCAGTGCGGCCAGCGCCGTGCCCGCGATCGCCACCAGCGGCGGCCAGCCCGAGGCAGGCGCGGCGGCGCCACGAAAGAGCACGCCGGGCCGGGTCCGGGCGGCGCGCCCGAGGGGCCAGAGCGAGAAGGCGAGCATGGTGAGTGCGCCATAGGCTGCGGCAAGGGCGAGCGGCGCCCCGTGAATCACGCCCGCCAGCGGCACCGGCAGCGTGTCGCCGAAGAGGGCGGAGAGGACCGGCGGCGCCGCAGCGCCGAGGATCAGCCCCGCCGCGATAGCCCCGAGCCCGAGTACGCCCATCTGCATCAGGAAGGCGCGCTGCACGGTGGCCTGCGTCGCGCCGACGCACTTGAGCGCCGCGATGGTGTGCAGCTTGCCGTGCAGATGGCTGGAGACGGCGCTGGCGACGCCGATGCCGCCGACCAGAAGGGCGGCAAGCCCCGCGAGGGTGAGGAACAGCCCGACCCGGTCGAGCTGGCGCCTGAGCGACGGGTTGGCGTCGCGGGTGTCGCGCAGCCGCCAGACCGCATCGGGAAACGCCGTCTCCAGGCCCTCCACCCACCCCGCGACGGCCGTGCCCTCGGGCACGAGCGCGCGGTAGCGGTGCCGCACCAGGGTGCCCGGCCGCACCAAGTCCGTCTCTTGCAGCGACGCATGATCCATCATCAGGCGCGGGCCGAGGGCGATGCCGCCGGTGAGCCGGTCGGGCTCGCGCACGAGCACGCCGCGCACCGTCAGCAGTGCCGCGCCGACCCGGACCCTGTCGCCAATGCCGATGCCGAGGCGGTCGAGCAATCCCTTCTCGACCGCGGCGCCACCGCCGGCGAGCGCGTCGGCGAGCGCCGTGCCGTCCTCCAGGCGCGCGCGATCGACCAGCGGATAGGCGCCGTCCACCGCCTTCAGCTCGACCAGCGAGCGGTGCGCGCCGTCCTCGTCGCGGGCCATGCCGCGCATGGTGACGACGTGCGAGAGCGCGGCGGTGTTCGCCTCCAGATAGGCCATCGGCTCTTGGGCGAGCGGTTGCGAGAACTGCACCAGCTCGACGTCGCCGCCGAGGATCATACGGGCGTCGCGCGCGAGGCCGGTCTTGAGCGCCTCGCCGAGCGAGCCCACGGCGGCGGTGATGCCGACGCCCAGGATCAGGCAGGCGAGGAAGACGCGAAAGCCGCGCACGCCGCCGCGCAGCTCGCGCCGGGCGATGCGCCACGAGGCCGGTGCCTGACGAGGAAACGCCATCGGGCCTCAGCCCTCGGCGGGCGCCACGATCCGCCCGTCGGCGATATGCACCATCCGGTCGCAGCGCGCGGCGAGGTCGTGATCGTGGGTGACCAGGATCAGCGTCGAGCCCCCCACGGCGCGCATGCGGAACAGCTCGCCCATCACCGCTTCCCCGGTCTCGCCGTCGAGGTTGCCCGTGGGCTCGTCGGCGAGGAGCACGTCGGGCTGCGGCACGAAGGCCCGGGCGAGCGCCACCCGCTGCTGCTCGCCGCCCGAGAGCTGGCTCGGATAGTGCTGAACGCGCTCGCCGAGGCCGACGCTCTCCAGCGCCTCTCGCGCCGCGCCGAAGGGGTCGCCGTGGGTGCCGAGCTCCAGGGGTAGCGCGACGTTCTCCAGCGCCGTCATGGTCGGGATCAGGTGGAAGGCCTGGAACACGATGCCGACGGCATTGCGCCTGAAGGCGGCGAGATCGCTCTCGCCCAGGCCGCCGATCTCGGTGCCGCTCACGACGACGCGGCCCCGGTCCGCCCGTTCCAGGCCCGCGATGATCGCGAGCAGGGTCGACTTGCCGGCGCCGGACGGCCCGAGCACGGCGATGCTCTCGCCCCGCTCGGCGGTGAACGAGACGCCCCGCAGGATGTTGACGGGACCGGCCTTGCTGGTCAGGGTGAGGTGCACGTCATCCAGCACCACCGCCGGATCGCTCATGTCATCCCGCCGCTCCCCCGGCCGCGTTGCAACGTGGATCGGAGCCGCCTTGTGCGCGTGGCTCCTGCTGCTCGACCCGCTGCCGGGCGCCGCCGAGGAGCCCCGCATCACCGTGCTCGGCGATAGCCTGACCGCCGGCTTCGGACTGCCGCGCGAGGACGCCTTTCCGGCGCGTCTGGAAGCCGCGCTCAGGACCGGGGGCCACGCCTGGCGGGTGATCGACGCCGGGGTCTCCGGCGATACCAGCGCCGGCGGGCTGGCGCGGCTCGACTGGGTGCTCGCCGACGAGCCGGAAATCGTGATCGTCGAGCTCGGCGCCAACGACGGTCTGCGCGGGCTGCCGACCGACCAGATGGAGGCCAATCTCGACGCGATCCTGACGCGAACCGGCGACTCCGGCGCGGCTGTGCTGCTCGCGGGCATGCGGGCGCCGGCCAACTTCGGCCCCGACTACGAAGCCGCGTTCCATGCCGTCTATGAGCGCCTCGCCGCCAGGCATGGGGTGGCGTTCTATCCGTTCTTTCTTGAGGGGGTGGCCATGGAGCCCGACCTCAACCAGTCGGACGGTATCCATCCCAACGCGGCCGGCGTGGCCGAGATCGTGCGGCGCATCCTGCCCCATGTGGTGGCCGTCATCGCCGGGTACAAGGGCGGCTGAGGGGCAGGGGAGGGCCGCCGGCCGATGATCCGCCTCTTCGTCGCGCTCGCGCTGCCGGAGGACGTGCGCCGCCGCATGGAGGGGTTGCGCGGCGGACTGCCGGGGGCGCGCTGGCAGAGCGCGGAGCAGATGCACCTGACGCTGCGTTTCATCGGCGAGGTGGACGGCAGCGCCTTCCGCGAGATCGGAGATGCGCTCGGGGACATCGAAGCGGAGGCCTTTACGCTGACGCTGGATGGTGTCGGACACTTCCCGCCACGCGGGCGGGCGCGCATCGTCTGGGCCGGCGTGGTGCCGAACCCGGCGCTCACGCACCTGCGCGAGCGCACCGAGGCCACCATCACCAGCCTCGGCTTCGAGCCAGACGGCCGCAATTTCGCGCCCCACGTCACCCTCGCGCGCCTTACCGCGCGCGTGCCGGCCCACCGGATGCAAGACTTCGTCTCCTACCACGGCATGTTCAACAGCGGGCCGTTTGCGGTGCGCTCGTTCGAGCTGTTCTCGAGCCACCTCGGCGCAGGCGGTGCACATTACGAGGTGGAGGCCAGTTATCCGCTGGCGGTTGCGGACGAGTAGTCGTCGACGAAGACACCGGCGCGCGCCGCGTCATCCGGCTTCCTCGATGCGTTCCATGTCCTCGTCCGAGAGGCCGAAGTGATGGCCGATCTCGTGGATGAGCACGTGGCGGACCACGTCCTCCAGACTGTTGCCGGTCTCGACCCAGTAGTCGAGCAGCGGCCGGCGGTAGAGGAAGATCATGTCGACATCCTCGCGGATGTCGTGCACCCCGCTCTGGTCGAGGGAGACACCCTGATAGAGGCCGAGCAGCTCGTAGGGGCTCTCCAGCTCCATCTCCTCCTGCACCTCGTCGCTGGGAAAGTCCACGACCCGGATCATCACCGGGTCGACCTTTTCGCGCATAAACGCGGGGATGCGGCGGTATTCCCGATCCGCGATCTGTTCGATGTCCGCCGCGCTCGGCGCGTGGCTTCCCTGCCCGGTCATACGGCAAGCGTAAGAGCAATTCGGTGTAAGCGGAACTAGGGTGCGTTGCGTCCCCGGCTCGAACGGGTGTGACGAGCCCCGATGCGCTGGCTCACGAATCAGGTTGCAGAGCCGATCGTGTGGGCATAGATTTTGCTTCAACATAACCCATCGGACTACCGCCCAGACAGGGAGACACGGAGTCCGATTATCATCACCCCAGGGACGCCTCGCGCGTCCCTGTGTTTTGTGGATCCCAAGATGCCCAATGACGAGCCGGCTCCAGGGCCCCGCCATCGCGTGCGGGTGTTCGTCGATTTCTGGAACTACACTCTCTCCATGCGGGATGCAGACGGGGCCTTCCGCACAGACTGGTCTCGGCTTGGGTCGGTGCTCTCCCGTGCCGCGGCCGCGGTCGTCGATGCCGCCGGCGCTGGCGACTATCAAGGACTGAATTTCTACGGTTCATATGATCCGGCCAGTGAAGCGGATCGAAAACTTCACCGATGGGCGACGAGAGTGGTGGACACGTTTCCCGGCGTGAGCGTATCGATCGTTCCGCGTCAGAGGAGGCGTTCGCCGCCTGCGTGCCCCACCTGCCATACGGCGGTGGCCGTATGCCCTGCTTGCGGTGCCGACATGCGCGGAACCGAAGAGAAGGGCATCGATGTCCGCATGGCAACGGACATGATCAGCCTCGCCTGGGTCGACAACTACGACGTCGCAGTTCTGGTCTCGTCCGACCGCGACTTCGTGCCAGTGGCCGAGTTTCTCGAGACCAAGGGTATCAAGGTAATACACGGAGCTTTCCCGCCAAGGGGCGCGCAGTTGACTGCCCGATGCTGGGGAAGCATCGACATTGCCGAATTGCGGGAAGGGTTTCGCTTCATCCGGCCCGAGCCCTGAGCTGACCTCGCCCGTTCGGACAGTCCGACGGTTCGTCCAAGGCGCATTCGGGTGATCGCCCAGGCCGCCAAACTCCCTCGGATCGAGCCGGGTGGTGGTTGCTTCAATCCGCCGTGGTAAAGAGAGTGCATGCCGCGTCGCCCAAGGGTGGCGCGCGGCGTCACACTGCGTGGGGACCCAGAGGGAGGCCGGGACGGTGAGCAATAGGGAGGCGCTCCTGCGCGCACTCCGCGAGCAGGCGCTCGATATCCGGCGCAACACGTGGCGGGCGCTGCGAGCGGCGGGCTCCGGCCACATGGGGGGCTCGCTTTCGGCGGCCGACCTGCTGGCCGCGCTCTACTTCCACCACCTCAACCTCCGGCCCGACGAGCCCGACTGGCCCGAGCGCGACCGCTTCGTGCTCTCCAAGGGGCACGCCAACACGGCGCTCGGCGCGGTGCTGGCCCAGGCGGGCTTCGTCGACGACGGGTTCATCGACACCTTCTACGCCTACGAATCGCGGTTTGGCATGCACCCGGACATCAAGGTCCCCGGCGTCGAGATGTGCACCGGCGCCCTCGGCCACGGCCTCTCGGTCGGGCTCGGCATGGCGCTCGGGTCCCGGCTGCAGGGCAAGGAGTGGCGTACCGTGGTGATGCTGGGCGACGGCGAGCTGCAGGAAGGCTCCAACTGGGAGGCGGCGATGGCGGCAGCCCACCTGGCGCCGCTCCGGCTCACCGCCATCCTCGACTACAACAAGGTGCAGCAGAGCGGCCACGTCCACGAGATGCTGGGGCTGGAGCCCTTGGCCGACAAGTGGCGCACCTTCGGCTGGTCCGTGCGCGAGTGCGACGGGCACGACATGGCGGAGATCGTGGATGCGCTGGACGCGCTGCCCGCGGCGCCCGACAGGCCCTCGCTGCTCATCGCGCATACCGTGAAGGGCAAGGGCACGAGCTTCGCCGAGGACACCTACCTCTGGCACAACAACGCAGTGAGCGACGAGGTCTACGAGAAGGCCATGGCCGAGCTGGGAGAGCCCGCATGAGCGCGGCCACGCAGGGCAACGGGGCCGAGCCCGCCTGGGTCAAGGCGGCGGCCAACCAATCGCGATTGGCCTTCGGGCTTGCGGTGACCGAGCTCGGCAGGCGCGACGAGCGGGTGGTGGCGGTCGGTGCCGACACGCTCGACCTGATCGGGCTCCGGGGCTTCATCGAGCACGCGCCCGCGCGGGTTATCGACGTGGGCATCGCCGAGCAGAACGCCATGGGCGTGGCCGCGGGGCTTGCCACCACGGGGCTTCGCCCCTTCGTCTGCGGCTACGCGCCCTTCATCACCGCGCGCTCCATGGAGCAGATCCGCAACGAAGTCGCCTACGCCGATCAGCGCGTGGTGATCGGCGCGGCGGCGAGCGGGGTCTCGCTTGCCGTCTCGGGCGGCACCCATCACGCGCTGGAGGACCTCGCGCTGATGCGGAGCCTGCCCAACATGACGGTGCTGGTGCCGGCGGACGCCCACGAGGCGTGGCACGCGACGCTGGCGACCGACGGGATCGACGGCCCTGCTTACATCCGCCTCGGCGGGCGCGTGCCGGAGCCTCCGGTGACGCCGGTCGATGCGCCGTTCAGTCTCGGCAAGGCCGCGTGTCTCGCCGAGGGCTCGGACGTGACCGTGATCGCCTGCGGGGCCCTGGTGGCGCCGGCCGTGGCTGCCGCCGAGGAGCTGGCGGGGCAGGGTATCGGCGCGCGTGTCCTCAACATGTCCACGGTCAAGCCGCTCGACGAGGATGCGATCCTGGCCGCCGCCGAGGAGACGCGCGGCATCGTGACTGCCGAGGAGCATCATCTGACCGGCGGGCTCGGCGGCGCGGTGGCGGAGCTTCTGGCGATCAAGCGGCCGACGCCCATGCGCTTGGTTGGCATGCCCGACGAGTTCGCCGTCGTCGGCCCGACCGACCGCATCCGCGCGCGCTACGGCATGAGCGCCCGGCACATCGTGGACGCCTGCCTCGATCTCGTGCGCTAGGCGGCCTGATACCGGTTACCCCCCCCGCAAGTCTGGCACTGGTCGCTAATCGACCATCGGTCTGAGACTGTCGCGCGACTACCCCATCTGTAACAACAGCTTGCAGACGCAACTGAACGCTACAAAACTTCGTAAATCAGACCAGCAAGAGCTAAAGGAATAGTGACAAAAAATGCGATCAGTATAGGTCGGCGCCACTTATCGGTTTCTTTATCAATATAGCATTGGTGCCCTATCAGGAAAACGCCGGCGGGAAATAGCCATTGGCGCATTTTCAATACATATTTTGATAATGTAGTACTGCATGCTAATGCTACTGTACCCACAATAAATACTACTACGAAAGTAGCAGCAACAGTATCACTAACAGAGAACTGCTTGTCCGAGTTGTCCCCAAACAGTAATTGGATTGATCCAATCGCTGCGCCCATAACAATTAAGGTTAGTGCCCAGAATATATGGGTTCCTCGGATGATCGTATATTTGGAATACCACGGACGCATCATCTTTACTCTCGTTTCAATCTCCTGGCACAGTGTAACTGCTAGTTCATTCTTACCATCGATATTTATCTTGATTTTGCTGCCTTAGTTTTAATAATTTCAGCCAAATTCCTGATGTCATCCGAAGAAACTACAAACGGTTTGCGAATCTCTCTTCTAATGTTTGCCTTCAAATCAAGGCTCCTCGGGAACGGACAGCAGATTACGATTCGCATACGAAAGTGCGACGTGAGTATTGTATTGCCAAAGTGAACCCCCGTCAAATGCGGTCCAGTCTCCTTCGTCTATGGCTGCGCTGTGCCGCATCGAAGGGAGCTTTTGGTGGTTGGGAGTAGGAAGTGGGTGCTGAGATTGTATTTGCCATGTCAGTTGGCCCCGCTAACGGGTGTGTCTAAACCGTTTTTAGGGAGTGTGGAGGAATGAGTTGAGACCTTCACCCCCTCGCTCATGAGGACGACAACAAGATCACGAAGGATAAGGCAGCATGCCGCATGACCTCAATTCTGGATCTTACCAAGGTCCAAGGCGTTGGACAACGTCGCCCGGAACAAATAGTCGTTGTCACAAACTCCGCAACACGGCTCTTGTAGTTCAGTTGTCAGTACTACGCTCAGTTTGTGCACTCCGCTACGCCGGCACTCACCCCCAGTATACTAGGGGGCGTATTTGTCAGTTTCCTTTGAGGGTTCTCAAAGCCGCCTTAGTCTACTTGCTCCCATGTACAGGATGCCGCTGCGGGCGGGTGGAGCCGACGATTTGGGTCGCGATGGAAGGTGGGTGAGCCTCTTTCTTCAACTGACACCCCCGAACCATAGTGCGGTGCTCGGTGTGCGGCGTTCGTGTCATGATCGCCTACGACGCCAGCAGCGGCAAAGCGGTGCGATCGCAAGGGTCACGACCGCTTCCACTTGCGGGGAGAGTGGAAATGAGACGTATGGCAGTTCTGGTAGGCGCGTTGTTGCTCGTCGCCGGTTGCGGTGGCGGCGGTAGTGGTGGCGATACGGGGATGGTGACCACTGACCCGGTTGAGCCCGCCGGCGAATTCACGCAAAGCACCACTGGCGAGTTTCGACTTGTACCGGTCGACAGCACCGGAAATGTCTTCACGGCGGAATTCTACAAATGGGGGGTATGGGGAGGAGTCCTCATACCAAACGCGCTCCAAATTGACTCATTATCTCAATATGTTGTGGTGATGGACGGGACAACCTCCATAGACTGTGGTGATCGAGTCTCACCGTCGGAGGATGATGATGAGTGCGGCAACGCCGATAATCTGGCCGGA
>JAJDVB010000048.1 GCA_022826345.1 Alphaproteobacteria bacterium | reverse complement strand
AGCTTGGGCGGCCTGGCTGGTCAACGGACACCGGCCGGAAGACGTCACCGCCGCCGGCCTCGGCACGGCCGTCGGAGCGTCGTTCCTCGCCTACTTCGCCGGCGACCGGAAGGACTCCTTACTCTGGCTCCGCTTCGGGCTCTACGGCGGCGCGCTGGCGGTGGCCGGGGCCTCGCTCTGGACCGGGGTGGTGCGGCCGCTCCAGCATGCGCCCTCCCTCGGGGCCGTCACGGGCTGGCTCGGGGCGCTGGACGGGCTCGCCCTGGCGATGGCGGTCGTGCCGCTGCCCGCCACCGGGGTGCTCTGCATTCTCTGGTTCGAGGCAGCCGTCGCCACCTTCCGGCATCTGGGTGGCAGCGACCGCCGCCGCCGCGCCGACTCCGACCTGCACGGACATGCGAGCCTGCTCGGGCGCCGGTTCCTGCGCCGGCTGGCGAAGCGGAACGGCATCCTGCTGGGCCAGTGGGGCGCCGGCCGGAATGCGCCGCTCGTCGGCTGGTCCCTCGAAGGCTCCGCCATCACCGTCGCCCCGCCCCGCGCCGGAAAGGGCGCCCTCATCGCCCTCAACCTGCTCTCGCCCGAGGGACGCGGCTTCGACGGCTCCACCGTCACCATCGACCCGCGCGGCGAGCTGTACTGCATCGCCGCGCGCCGCCGCCGCGAGATGGGCCGGCGGACCGTGCTCATCGATCCCTTCGGGGTGGTGAGGAAGCACAGGGAGGATTTCGGGGGGTGCCTGGTGCCGGAGGTGATCGGCTCCAACTACAACCCGCTCTCGTTCATCCGCGAGGACGAGGGCCTCGCGGTGCGCGACATCAACGTGCTGCTCGACGCCCTGCTGACCCCGCCGCGTCCGGGCGCGCCCGAGAACAGCCGGCACTTCTACGAGTCCGCCCGCGCCATCGTCGCCGGGTACATGGCCTGGGTGCGCTTCCGCGAGCCGCCCGGGTTCCAGACCCTGGGCTCGGTCTATCGCATGCTCTCCATGGGGCCGGGGGAGCGGGAGGAGTTCGCTGAGCTGGTCCGCAGAACGGAGCGCTTCGCCGGCGGTCTGACCCACATCGCCGTCGAGCGCCAGGCGCAGGTGGGCAAGGAGGAAGGCGGGTCGAACTTCAGCACCATCGCCAACCAGCTCTCCTTCCTCAACTACCCGGAGCTGCTCGCCCACACCTCCAAGCAGAGGGGCTTCAACCCGCTGATGCTGGCAGACGGCGACATCGATCTCTTCGTCGTCGTGCCGGAGGAGACCGTCGAGCACGTCAAGGGCTGGCTCCGACTCTGGGTTGCCATCCCCAACGCCGTGGCGGGCATCAGGCCGCTCGAGCGCGACATGCTGATCGTGATCGACGAGATGCCGAGGCTCGGATACCTCAAGCCGGTGATGGACGGCTATACCATGGCCGCCGGCAAGGGAGTGCACTTCTGGTGCTTCGCCCAGTCGATCTCTGCGCTTGATTCGACCTGGGGCAAGGAGCACCGCAAGACGCTGCTGGATCTTGCCGAGGTCGTCCAGATCCTCGGCTTTCCGCGCACCGACGCGGAGGGCGCGGAGGAGATGTCCAAGGCCATCGGCACCGCCACCTTCGAGGGCCGGACGGAGAGCCGCTCGGGCAGCGTCTCGGACAGCCGCGCGGTTGCCGGCAACACGCAGTGGCAGGCCGGAGAATCCTTCAGCCTCGTGCGCGAGCGGCTGGTGACGCCCGACGAGCTGATGACGATGGCGCCGGACCGTCAGTACGTGATCGGGGCGGCGAAAGACATCAAGCGCGACGCGCTTCATCTCCACCACGCGCACTACTGGGAGCGGCCGGACACGCGTTTCCTGGCCGATCCCAACCCGTACGTTCTGCGCAAGGAGATGGCGGCGGCCAACTCCGCTGCGGGCGGCGGTACACGCCGGCCGACGACGATCATGGGAGGTGCGGAATGACTGCCAGGAGGCCCACGATGCCGGATGGCATCGACCTGGATCACGACCATGAGGAGAGGCGGCCCGTCAACGGGCAGCGGCACGAGCCGCGGGGCGAATCCCGCGGCGGCAAGCCGGCGGGGGATGAGTCGGCAGGCGCGGGCAGCGCGCCCGCCGGCGACGGCCCGGCCCCGCCGGCATCCGACGCCGGGGCGGACCCCGCTCCGGCGGAGAAGCGCGGCGGCGTTGTGTCGGCAAGCGGCGAAAGCTGGCTCTTCGCGCGCTATGTCGCGGAGAAGATCGCGGAGTACGAACATGGACAGGAGCCGCCGCATGTTGCGCAGGAAGATGCGATTGAGCCGGTCGACCCGCACGGCGGGGGCACTGACGCGACAGGAGCGCGGCCCGAGCGACCGCCGGACGAGGCTCAGGAGCCCCGGGACGCGGCGATGAGCGCGGCGGCGGAACTCGCGGCCGCGCTCCGCGCCTTCAAGGCCGAATTCGTGCGCTGGGCCGGGAACGAGAGGCGCAGGCGCAGGCGCTGGGCGGGTCTCGCGATGGCCGCGGGCCTCCCCGCCTGCGTCCTTCTCGGCCTGCTGGTCCAGGTGCAGTTCGAAGTCGTCCCCCTGCACGATCCCACCCGAGGCTGGGGTGAGCACATCTGGAACACCTACGGACGCACCATCGTCGACTGCGAGCACCAGGCCATGGAGACGGACACGGTCGTCGAATGTCCGCTGACGGTGCGGCCGTGACTGCGGTGGAGAGAAGGCGGCGGGGAATGCGAACCCCGCCGCGACGAAAAGGAGGAAACCTGTGATGAGCAACACCATGGTGCGCGAGCTGATGCGCCGCGAGGAGGTCGAGGAGCGCTTCGGCGTTTCGCGAAGCTGGATCTACTGCGAGATGCGCGCCGGGCGCTTCCCGGAGCCGGTGAAGATCGGCAAGCGCAGCGTGAGATGGCGGGTGGTGGACCTCGACGAGTGGGCCGCCGGCAGGCCTGTCGCGCACGGAGACAGCGGCGACCGCTGATCGCCGCCGCTGCTCGGGGCCGGCAGGCTCCGACCCGGGGCGCTCGCATGTTCAGGGGAAACAGTGCTGGCGAGGCCACCGTCTCATGCGTGACGGCAGCGCCCGAATTCAGCGCGAGGCCAACCCGCAAGGTCCGTCACGCTGATCGTCGGCGCCCAAATGATACCAGGTTCCGGCCCTTGCCCGTCCGGCGATATGGTAGTTACATCGCTACATACACATCGGAGCCCGGCATGACCGTCACCACCGTATCCAGCCGCGAACTCAATCAGGACGTCGCGCGCGCAAAGAAGGCCGCGAAGTCGGGGCCGGTGTTCATCACCGACCGCGGCAAGCCCGCCCACGTCCTTCTCAGCATCGAGGATTACCGGCGGCTGACGGGCCAGGGCCGCAGTCTCGTGGAGGCATTGTCGATGCCGGGGCTGGCCGATATCGACTTCGATCCGCCGCGTGCGCGTATCGAGGCTGCTGCGCCCGATCTCTCCTGATGTTCCTGCTGGATACGAACGTGATCTCCGAGTTGCGCAAGCTCGGGGACGGCAGGGCGGACGCCCGTGTTGCGGCGTGGATCTCCGGCCGGGACGCGGCGAGCTTCTACAACTCGGCGCTCACGCTCATGGAGCTGGAGATCGGCATCCTTCGCGTCGAGCGGCGGGACGTCGGGCAGGGGGAGCGCCTGCGCACCTGGATGGATCGGCATGTGCTGCCCGAGTTCCTGGAGCGCACGTTGCCCGTCGATGCCACTGTGGCCCTCAAGTGCGCACAACTCCATGTTCCCGATCCAAGGGCCGAACGGGACGCGCTGATCGCGGCGACGGCCATGGTTCACGGGATGACGGTGGTCACGGGGAACGTGGCGGACTTCCGGACCACGGGCGTGGAGATATTCGATCCGTGGTCGGAAACATGAAAGCGGATTCGATCAATTGAGGCCAAGCCGTTTCAGGCCCCTTCCGGGTTGCGATCGCGACAAGGTGCGGACGCTCCGGCAGGGTCCGCGCTATTCCGGCTCGCGGTGTTGGGCAGATTGTGGGACCGGCAGGCGTGTCCACGAAGAATCGTGCGTACAGTCGCTGGGTTGCAGCGCGGTTCGACTCCCGCAGCGACTATCTCCCTTCGACACTATGCCAGATTTCCTAATCGCAAACGCGAAGAGGCGGCCCGCAGGCCGCCTCATGTGGTGCATATTTCAGCTTGTTAACGGAAAGCCCTCGATCACCAGACCGCTACGTTGGCGAAAACTCTCCTTGTGCTTGCACCAGTGCCGAACGTACCGCAATCCGAACACTGCAGCAACAGTGATCTTGGGGCCAACCGCAACCCCCACACCGATCCCCTAGCAGAATCTGGCATGGGGTTGACGTGACTGTGGGTTGATCGTAGTCAGAAAGCTTGCTGCCCGCAATGCTAAGGGATGGTGTGGGGATAGATTTGACAAGGGTAGCCACCCTCAGCATCATCGTGAAACACGCGATCCCACATGCGAGACGTAGCTCAATCGGATAGAGCACCTCGGGTTCTGGCAAAGGCTGACCACCCGTGACCCTGAGGAGGTTGAGGGTTCGAGTCCTTCCGTCTCGTCCAAGCTTCATACTGGAGGTTCCCATGACCGAGCGCAATCGTCCCTATCGTCTGGGTCTCGATCTGGGGTCAAACTCTATCGGCTGGTTCGTCATCTGGCTTGACGATGGCAGCAAGCCCTGTGGGCTTGGGCCGGGCGGAGTACGCATCTTCCCTGACGGTCGCGATCCACAATCGAAGGCGTCCAATGCCGCCTCGCGCCGCATAGCCCGCGGCATGCGGCGGCGGCGGCACCGCTATCTGAAACGCCGCGAGCGGCTGATGGATCAACTTGTCTGCTTCGGACTCATGCCGGCCGACGAGGCGGCAAGAAAGCAACTCGAAGAGCGCGACCCCTACGAGCTCCGGGCTGATGCGCTGGATTGCCGACTTCCTTTGCATCATGTGGGCCGTGCCCTGTTCCACCTGAACCAGCGTCGCGGGTTCAGGTCGAACCGCAAGACTGACGGCGGCGCCAACGAGGCCGGGCCGATCAAGGAGGCCGTGGGCAAGCTGGAGCAAGCCATGAAGGCCGAGGGCGCGCGCACCCTGGGCGAGTTCCTGTGGCGTCGTCACCGTGAACGCCAGGGCGTGCGCGTGCGTAACAGCGGCACGGCGGCCAAGGTGGCCTACGATCTCTACCCCTCGCGCAGGATGCTCGGGCAGGAGTTCGACGCGATCTGGGCGGCGCAGGCACCCCATCATCCCGAGATGACGGACGACGCGCGCGACGCGCTGCGCGAGACCGTCTTCCATCAGCGGCCCTTGCGCGAACAGCCGGTCGGCAAGTGCGCGCTCGATCCCGCCAAGGATTCGGACGATGCGGACGGCTTCCGTCTGGCGCGCGCCCATCCTCTGGCCCAACGCTTCCGTATCCTTCAGGAGGTCAACAACCTGGAGTACGGCGAGGTCGGACGGGAATCGATCAAGCCGGACGATGAGCAGCGCCAGAAGTTGGCGCTGGCCTTGAGTGGGAAGAACAAGCTGACCTTTGATCGGATGCGCGCGCTGCTGAAGCTACCCGAGGGTGCGCGCTTCAATCTTGAAAGCGACAAGCGCAAGGAGCTGAAGGGCGACGAAACCGCCGCGAAGCTGAGCCACAAGGACCTGTTCGGCAAACGGTGGCGCGCCATGGACCGGAGGCGGCAAGGTGCCGTCGTGGAGCGACTGCTGGCCACCCAAAACGAGGATGAGATGGTCGCTTGGCTCGAGCGCGAGATCGGGGTGGACGAAATAACGGCTCGGCGCGTCTCCAACGCCGCCTTACCCGAGGGCCATGCACGGCTTGGGCGCCGCGCCATCGAACGGCTCTTGCCCCACATGGAAGCGGGACTTCGCTACGACGAGGCGGCGACCCGGGAATTCGGTAGTCATTCCGAGAAGCGCACCGGCGAGGTGGTGGAACGCCTGCCATATTACGGCGAATGGATACCTGCCGCGGTGACAGGGTCCGGCGACGTACGCAACGGCAACATCAAACGCTGGGGCCGCCTTCCCAACCCTACGGTCCACATCGGGCTTGGTCAGCTTCGTCGCGTGGTCAACGCAATCGTCAGGGAGCATGGACCGCCATCCGAAGCAGTGGTGGAAATGACGCGCGGCTTCAAGCTGCCTCCGAGCAAGTTGCGCGAGCTTGAGCGCGAACAGGCAGCGAATCAGGAGAAGAACGAGAAGCGCGACACGATCATCAGGGCACACGACCGCATGCCTAACGCCCGCAATCGGCTGAAGCTGCGGCTGTGGGAGGAGCTTGACCCGGACGACCCATTGGACCGTTGTTGCCCCTTCAGCGGCGAGAAGATCTCAATCCAGCGTCTCTTCTCCGAGGAGGTCGAGATCGAGCACCTGATCCCGTTCTCGGAATCGTGGGACGACAGCGCGGCCAACAAGGTGGTCGCCATGCGCTTCGCTAACCGGGCCAAGGGCCAGGACACGCCGTTTGGCGCGTTCAGTCGCAGCCCGAAGATCAACGGTCGCCGCTACGTGTGGGAGGACATCGCCCGACGGTCCGCGAACCTGCCCAGGAACAAGAGTTGGCGCTTCGCGCCCGACGCCATGCAGCGCTTCGAAAAGCAGGGAGGATTTCTCGCTCGCCAACTCAACGAGACGGGGTGGTTCGCGCGGCTGGCCAAGGACTACGTTGAGGGGCTCACCGGTCCCCACAAAGTCTGGGTCGTCCCTGGCCGGCTCACCGAAATGATCCGGGCCAAATGGGGCCTCAACGATCTTCTGCACGATCACAACATTGGCGATCGAAAGAACCGTCTGGATCATCGCCATCACGCCATCGACGCGCTGGTGGCGGGCCTGACCGACCGCTCACTCTTGCTGTCCATGGCGAGCGCCTACGACGACGAGCGAAACCGCATCACGGTTCCAGAGCCTTGGAAAAGCGTGCGCGATGACCTGAGTACGGCGCTGGAAGCCATGACGGTCTCACACAGGCCCGATCATGCTGCCAGCGACAAGCTGCACGAAGCGACTGCCTACGGGCTCGTCAAGGACCCCGACCGCGAAGGTGCGAACCTCGTCTATCGCAAAGACGTGACAGCGCTCACCAAGCCCGAGATCGGACGTATCCGGGATATCCGTCTGCGGGAGATGGTCGAAACCCATGTCGGTGCGGAGGCGGTACAAGGCCAGGGTTTGAAAGAGGCTCTGGAGAGTTTCAACGCCGCGCACCAAGGACATCCCCACGTCAAGGACGGTCTCCGGCGAGTCCGCATTCTGAAACCAGAAAAACCAGAATACCTCGTCACCGTCAGGCACGGCGAGCGACCGCACGAAAAAGCCTACAGCGCGGGAGAAAACGCTTTCGTCGACATCTACGAGACGCCCGACGGCAAGTGGCGAGGCGAAGCGACGACCGTATTCCAGGCCAACCGATCCAGCCATCGGCCGCGCTGGCGTGACAGCGAAGACGTCACCTTCGTCATGCGGGTCAGGAAGGGCGACTTGATCGCTCTGGATCATGAGGGCAAGAGGCGGGTCATGGTCGTACACCGCCTCGACGTTGCCGCGAGCCGCTTCAAGCTCGCCGCGCACAATGAGGCCGGAAACCTAGACAAACGCCACGCCGAATCCAACGACATAGATCCGTTCCGTTGGCTTATGGCTTCTTACAATACGCTCAAGGAACGGGGCGCGGAGCGCGTCCGGGTTGATGAATTGGGGCGTATCTGGCGCATTCCTTCGGACGAAGCTGCTCGCTCGTTGTAAGCACGTGGAGGATCCGGTATGGCGGGACGCGTGGTGGAATTGGAGACTGACGGCCGCTACCTTTCACTCCATCGCGGTTTCCTGGTGGTGAGCGAGGATGGTGAGAAGGTCGGTCGCATCGGGCTCGAAGGCATCGCGGCGGTGGTCGCCAACGCTCACGGCCTGACTTACAGCAATCATGCGCTGGTGACACTGGCGGAACGAGGCATCGCAACGATCTTGTGCGGCCCGAACCACAGACCTGCGGCCATTGTCTGGCCCGTGGAAGGCCACCATGCCCAGGCCGGGCGCATGGCGGATCAGGCGAACGCCAGAGCACCGCTCAAGAAACGCCTATGGGCGCAAATCGTGCGCGCGAAAATCCTGGCCCAAGGCGCGACGCTGGCTGCTGCGGGTGCGCAACACGGCGGCTTCCAACTTCTCTCCCGCAAGGTGCGGTCGGGCGACCCCGACAACGTTGAAGCCGAGGCCGCCCGTCGGTACTGGCCACAGCTGATGGGTACGGACTTCCGCCGCGACCGGGACGCCGGTGGAGCGAATGGACTATTGAACTACGGTTACGCCGTTCTGCGGGCCGGCGTGGCGCGCGCCGTAATGGCGGCGGGCCTCCATCCCAGCCTGGGCCTAATGCACGCCAACCGGGGCAACGCCATGGTCCTGGTGGACGATCTGATGGAGCCGTTCCGTCCCGTGGTGGATCTGGAGGTTTGGCGTCTTGTCCGCGAAGGCGTCGAGGAGGTCGACCGCGACGCCAAGGAAGTGCTGGCCCGAGTGATGATCCTGGACCTGCCGACTGCCGCAGGCATGAGTCCAGTAATGGTCCGCGCGGAACGTCTGGCACAGTCTTTGGCGCGCGCCTACGCGGGCGCGGACGATACGCTCGACCTTCCGCTGCCAAAGCTGCCGCTTGGAGGATGACGTGGCTGCCCGGAAGAAGAAGCCGCGAGCGGACAGCGGATCCGCTCTCAGCGGCTACCGAATCGTGTGGCTAATCGTGCTCTTTGACCTGCCGGTGGGCACCAAGTCGCATCGTAGCGCCGCTACGCGGTTTCGTCATGACCTGCTGGATGAAGGGTTCGAGATGAGCCAGTATTCCGTGTACCTTCGGCACTGTGCGGGCAAGGAGCAGGCCGACGCGCTAGCCCGCCGGATCGAGCTGGCCATGCCGAAGGAGGGCAAGGTTCACATGATCCAGATTACCGACAAGCAGTATGAGAACATCCGCACCTTCCGGGGAAGAAAGCGCGAACCGAGCCCCAGAAACCCCGACCAACTGGTCTTGTTCTGATGTACGTATGGCCGAATTGTCGCCCGGCCAGAAGAAAAAAGGCCCTAGTTTCAGGGCCTTGAGGGAATGTGGAGTTTAGCGGTCTGGTGATCGAGGGCCAACCGCAACCACCTGATCCGGTGGCGTCCGGCGCCAATCAGTTTAGCGGTCTGGTGATCGAGGGCCAACCGCAACAGGCCGTGCCACGTGGAACACCGCCGTCCAGTTTAGCGGTCTGGTGATCGAGGGCCAACCGCAACTGACCTTGGGGTGAGGACATGACCCGAATCAGTTTAGCGGTCTGGTGATCGAGGGCCAACCGCAACACGGCCTTCGCCCTCGTCCCGCCGCTCGTCAGTTTAGCGGTCTGGTGATCGAGGGCCAACCGCAACCCGATGCCCGGCTATCTGATGCAGCCGTGAAGTTTAGCGGTCTGGTGATCGAGGGCCAACCGCAACGAACTCGCGATCGACCTCATCCGGCACGAGAGTTTAGCGGTCTGGTGATCGAGGGCCAACCGCAACCGTGAGGCTCGCGGATGGCTTGCCCCATGCAGTTTAGCGGTCTGGTGATCGAGGGCCAACCGCAACTCAGTCCGTCCGTACCGGCCGCCAGGCACGAGTTTAGCGGTCTGGTGATCGAGGGCCAACCGCAACTAGGTCGTGCCGGTCCCGACGTTCGACCACAGTTTAGCGGTCTGGTGATCGAGGGCCAACCGCAACACGGACGACGCGTCACTCGGTCAGGGCGTCAGTTTAGCGGTCTGGTGATCGAGGGCCAACCGCAACCTCGTGAATACCGACGGCTGCCACCGTCGCAGTTTAGCGGTCTGGTGATCGAGGGCCAACCGCAACGCCGGAAAGCGCCCGCATGGAGACGCGTGTAGTTTAGCGGTCTGGTGATCGAGGGCCAACCGCAACTGGAGCCCACGGCATCGCTTCAGTGACCAGAGTTTAGCGGTCTGGTGATCGAGGGCCAACCGCAACCAGTGGCGTCATGCCACGCTCTGGTGACGTAGTTTAGCGGTCTGGTGATCGAGGGCCAACCGAAACCAGAGGGGACGGGTTGGCGTCCGTCCCCACAGTTTTGCGGTCTGGTGATCGAGGGCCAACCGCAACTGGCCTCGAAGCGCTGACTGAATGCCGCAAAGTTTAGC
>JAJDVB010000054.1 GCA_022826345.1 Alphaproteobacteria bacterium | reverse complement strand
AGTGTGCGGCCGAAGGGCTGGTGCGAGCGTTCTGGGCATGGATGGGATACGCTCACGTCCCGGAGTGGCGCCAGGGGATGGACTGGCCGGTGCTCAAAGACTGGAGGGAGGCAGGAACCGTGTTGCGCGAATCGGTGAACGAGTGGACCACGAAGTGGATGGCGCAGGGCCGAGCAGAAGGACGAAGCGAAGGCCGGGCCGAAGGTCTGATGGAAGGCCGGGCCGAAGGAGAGAGCGGTCTGATGCGCCGGCTGGCGGAACGGAAGTTCGGGGCGGCGACGGCGGAACGGCTGGCCGACCGGCTGGCGGAGATCGCCGACCCGGAGCGGGCGGTCGAGGTCGGCGAGTGGCTGCTCGAGTGCGAGAGCGGGGAGGAGTTGCTCGACCGGGTGGCGCGCCTCTGCGAGTCCCGCGCCAGCGGGAACGGCGCCGCGCCGGGGTGACGCCGGCGAAAGCGGCGTCGTCGCGCGGCAAATGCCGGCGAGGCGTCCGGTCCTGGCTCTCACTTGACACCCCTTGTCCGGGGGTAGCTGCCAGCTAGCAGGATTCCAGTTCGGTCGGGCAGGACGGCAGATTCCACGATCCGGGATTGGGGGTCGTCGGTTTCTGCGCGAGTGGCTGCGGTCCGCAATGCCGCGAGCACCTGATCGGTTGATGCACCCGGATCTCCCACCAAGTCGGCAAGCGATTGCATCGGGGCGGCCGGCGGGTCAGCGGGCCGGGAGCGGGGTGGGCTTGCTGGCCCACATGGGGGTTCGCTCACGTTCATCCCCTCGCCGCTCGGCTCCCCCGCGGTTTCCGGGTGGCGGACGGTCCGGTCCGGTTCCCGGGTCCGCGACCCGCCGCCGATAGACGTACCGTGTCGCGAGCGCGAAGTTCACGAGCCCCCCGAGCCCCACCCCGAGCAGCAGTGCAAGCATCCGGTGGTGGTCGAAGAAGCCGGTGAGACTCGTCAGCACCGCGTAGCTGCCGGCGTTCACGCCCGCGCCGGCGACGCTGCTCGTCACGAACCTTGCCCATTGGCGCGCACGGGCGTCGGGTGCTCGCTCGCGGAAGGTCACTGTTCGATTGAGCAGCCAGTTCCAGCTCGCCGCCGGAAAGAACGAGACGAATCGTGCGACACGATGGTCGAGTCCGACCCATTGCAGTGCGAGGTAGCAGGCGATGTCGACGGCGAACCCGCTTGCACCCACCAGCCCGAAGCGCAACAGCCGCCCAGCAGTCTCCGATGCGTCGCCGTAGCGCGGCCGAACCGCACGCATCCATCGGGCTCCCGCACCGTGCATCCGACTGAAAACCCCGCGAGCTACGCCGTCTCGCAGCCATCGACGCACCCGGGCCGCGCGCGGAGCTCGCACACTCGGATGGGGGGTTGTTTCGCCCGCGCCCCACGCCACGATATGCCCCGGGTGTCCCGGAGACTCGTGCGCGCGAAGCCGATGAAGAACACGGAGAGCCTGGCGGTCGTCGTTCTCCCGAGTCGCGTGCCGTGGATTCGACACGCACGGACTCCCCTTGCTCGGCCTCACCGATGGGGGCAAGACGGATCTGACTGCGCGCATCACGAGCGCGCCGCCTGCCGAGCATCGGCCGTGGGGCTTGCCGATGCGGCGGCCTGCGCCTCGAATACCCGCGATTGAAGGTCCCGCGCCGCCTCCAGGTCGGGCGCGAGTTCCAGGGCGCGCTCAAGGGCGAGAAGCGACTCGGGGAATTGGCCGGTGCGATACAGGGCCTCGCCGAGACTCACGTGGGCCTGCGCAACGAAGGGGGTCGCTTCGACGAGCCTGCGGTAAAGCGGCACGGCGGCCTCGTATCGCGCCTCCCGGAGACGAAGCTCCGCGAGGCGCTCCAGTGCCGTGGCGTCGAGAGGGTGGATGTCGAGCGCGCTTCGCCAGTGCCGGGCAGCGGCCTCGAAACGTCCCTGCTTTTCGAAGACCTCGCCCAATGCCAGATGCGCATCGCGCGCGACCGGGCGGCTCGGGGCGAGAGCCAGTGCCTCTTCGAGCACTGTCGCCGCGGTCTCGTACTTGTCCATGCGCTGCAATACCTCGCCGAGCGCAACCCGGGCGAACGCAGACTCCGGCTCCTGCTCGATCGCGGCCTCACACCGCTCCCGCGCTTCGGCGAGCCGAACATGGAATTCCTCCGTCCATCGGGAGGTCGGCGGCACGTTGCCGATCGCGAGGTCGACCCGCGCAAGGAGGAACCAGATGTTGTCGGGATCGAGCGCAAGCGCACGGTCCAGGTGCGCGGCCGCGGCATCGAGACGCCCGAGCTTCTGCTGGGCCTCACCTAGCAGGACGTGCAGGTGAGGCTCTGTCCTGATGAGGTCGCGCACCACGGCGAGCGCTTGGTTGAACGACTCGACCGCAGCCTCGTGGCGACCGGATTCGAGGAGCGCCATCCCCTGGTAGAGGTATGCCGCGTCGTCGTCGGGGTCTTCGCGGATCAGCGCTTGGTAGAGCGCCAGCCCTTCCTCGTAGCGCGCCTGGCGCACCAGGGACCGGGCAAGCTGAAGCCGCGGCCCGCCCAGTCGGTTTCGAGGCCATCGCGCGAGGGCTCGGCGAAGTACTGCCTCCGCCTCGACGGGGTAATGCAGAGCAAGCAGCGCGCTACCCAAGGCAGCTTGCGCGTCGTGATCACTCCCTCTCTGGCCTTCGGAGAGTTCGACCCCTCTCCGGGCTGCGGCGAGGGCTTCCTCGTGATATCCTGTAGCGTTCAACTCGTGGCTCAGGATGGCTTGGCCAATGTGGTGCCGAGGATTGACTGCGTCGATGTGACGGGCATACGCCAGATCGTTGCGGTAGATCCAGGACTGCTGCCAACTGAGCGTGCTCAGCGCCAGGAGAACGGCGGCGGCGGTGAGGACGGCGACGGCGCGACCTCGGGGATGGAGCCGGCCGGCGAGGTGGACCGCCGCAACCAGGATGACCGCGAGCGGGCCGATGCTCGCCAAGTACTGGAAGCGGTCGGCGACGAAGGCGAACCGCATGAAGCCAAAGTCGACGAAGCCGAGGACGGGCGAGAGGGTCAGCGCGAAGAAGAGCACGCCGACAAGCGGTCCGCGCCCAATCCGGTGCCGCGCCATCCACAGCACCGTACCGAGTGTGACGAGGGCGGCGATGGCGAGCCATCCGAGAAGGTCACCCGGGTAGACCTCCCAGCGGGGATAGAGCACCGGCAGGCACGCCGGCCATACGAGCTGATGGGCATAGACCCAGAGGGCCCGGGCCGCGATGAGGGCGCGCTCCACCAGCGAGTAGTCCAGGGCGGAGTCGATCCGGTCGCGGTAGAAGGCGAGGTCGGCGAGGGTGACGCCGAGGGCGAGCGCGAACAACGGCACGACGCATGCGGCATCGCGCCAAGTGACGCGGCCGGCCTGCCACCACCGAAGCAGTAGGAGGGCGCCCGGCAGGGTGACCGCGATGGACTTCGAGAGCAACGCCGCGGCGAAGAGCACGAGGCAGAGCAGATACCGTCCCGGATGCGGCGCCTCGGTGAACCGGAGCCAGACATGGACCGCGCCCAGGTAGAAGAGGGCGGAGAGGAGATCCTTGCGCTCGATGATCCACGCCACCGACTCCACGTGCACGGGATGAACCGCGAACACCGCACCCACGAGCCATGCGCCCGGGACCCCGAGTCTGAGCAGCAGGCGCCAAACCAGTACGGAGTTCAGCGCGTGCAACGCGATGTTGATGGTGTGGTAGCCGACGGGGTTGAACCCCCAGAGCTTGTGCTCGATCCAGAAGGTCGTATAGGTGACGGGCCAGTAGTGGTCCTCGTGACGGATCTCCGAGGGCGAGAGCCAGATGGAGACGATCCCATCGAGGTGGCGCACGAGCGGCTCGGCGACGAAGATCCAGTCGTCCGAGACGAAGCCGCCGAATAACAGCGCGGGGATGTAGGCGACGAAAGCCAGCAGGGCGAGCCCCCGGCCCTTACGCCATTCGCAGTGCTGCGCCCATTGCGCCACGCGAAGGAACACGGCGTCGCGAGATCCGGCGTCAGAGCCGACTGCGAGCGTGTGCGCCCAGACCTTCCCGGGGCTATACATCGGTCCGTCCGTAGGCATCCTCGAACCGTACGATGTCGTCCTCGCCGAGGTAGTCGCCCGTCTGTACCTCCACCAGCTCCAGCGGCGTCTCCCCCGGATTCTCCAGGCGGTGTGGAGCGCCCTTGGGAATGAAGTTGGACTGGTTCTCCCGAACCAGAAAGCTCTCGTCTTCTCGCGTCACCCGCGCCACGCCGCGCACCACGACCCAGTGCTCGGCTCGATGGCGGTGAGATTGCAGAGAGAGCTTCTGACCCGGCCGAACCGTGATGTGCTTGACCTTGAAACCCGCGCCCTCATGCACGGAGTCATAGCTTCCCCAGGGCCGATAGACCCTGCGGTGGGTGCGGTGCTCATCGCGCCCGGCCCGCTCCAGTTGCCGAACGACCGCCTTTACTTCCTGTCCCGAGCTGCTGTCTGCGACCAGCACCGCATCGGCGGTGTCCACGATGACTAGGTCCTTCACCCCGACGGTGGCCACCAGTCGGGAGCTGCCGTGGATGAACGTGTTGCGGGTACCGTGCACGACGGCATCGCCCTGGACCACGTTGCCTGCTTCATCGCCGGGCGAGAGCGCCGCGAGACTCGCCCAGGACCCCATGTCCTGCCAGCCTGCGTCCAGAGGCACCACCCGGGCGTTCGACGTGGGCTCCATCACCGCGTAGTCCACGGAGAGGGCCGGCGAGCGCCCGAAGGCCAGCGCATTCAGCCGCAAGAATTCGAGGTCCGGCGTCGCGTGCTCGTGGGCCTTCTCGACCGCGTTGCGGATGGCCGGCGCATGAACGCCCAGCTCGCGCAGAAAGGACCGGGCGCCGAACACGAACATGCCGCTGTTCCAGTAGCAGTGGCCGGACTCGATCCAGGAAGCCGCCGTCTCCGCGTCAGGCTTCTCCCGAAATTGCTTCACCGCCCAGGCGCCGCCGACCGCACCGGTGCGCTCGCCTGCGATGATGTAGCCGTAGCCGACCTCCGCGTAGGTGGGGACGACGCCGAACGCCACGAGGCATCCCAGAGCCGCCTCCCTCGACGCGAGGCGCACCGCATCGGCAAACCGGGCATCGTCCCGTATCAGGTGGTCGGAGGGCAGGACCAGGAGAACGGGGTCGTCGCCCTCTTCGCATCGGGCGAGCACCTCGAGCGCTGCGGCGGCAATCGCCGGTGCCGTGTCCCGGGCCATCGGCTCCAGCACGATTGCGCCCGGCGATACGTCGACAGCGCGCAGTTGCTCGGCGACCACGAACCGATGCGCCTCGTTGCACACGACGATGGGACGCTGCGCATCCTCGACAAATGCAAGTCTCCGCGCGGTGGCCTGAAGGAGGGTGTCGTCGCCGAGCAGCGGGAGCAACTGCTTGGGATGGTGCTCTCGCGAAAGCGGCCAGAGCCTCGTACCGGCGCCGCCGGACAGGATCACGGGAACGAGCGGTGGGGTCGCCGGAGGCATCTCCCCTTGGGGCGTCCGCTCGCCGCTCACGGCGCCGCTCCGGTTCCGGCGTCGTCGAATCGACGCGGTCCGCGTCCGCTTCGGTGCATGGCGCCGGCGAGGCGAAAGCCGTAGAGCCGCGCAAGCTGGCGGAGATAGGCGGCCAGCGTGCGCCAGCTCATCTTGCTGGAGCCGATGCGCCTGTCGTTGAAGACGATGGGCACCTCGGTGACCCGCAGCCGTCCGCGAACCATGAGCTCCAGCGCAATCTTGTAGCCGCCGGGGCGCAGCCGCTCGGGCGCCGGCAGGCGGCGGCGGTCTGCGGCGAAGAAGCCCGAGAGCGGGTCGGCGCAGGTGACGAGGGGCTGTGCGAGCGTGGTCGCGAGGCGCGAGCTCAAGCGCCGGCCCCGGCTCCAGCCACGGTCCACGGATGCTCCGGGGACGTAGCGGCTGCCTAGGGCGAGCTCCGCACCCGTGTCGAGGGCGCCGAGCAGATCCGGGATGCGCTCCGGAGGGTGGGAGAGATCGGCGTCCATGACCACCACCCGATCGAAACGGGCGAGACGGATGCCGAGCAGGACGGAGAGCGAGAGGTCCCGCGGCGGCTCGCGGCGCACGTACAGGCGAACCGGCGCGCTCCTCCCGAGCGCCGCAACCACATCCTCGGAGCCGTCGCCGGAATCGTCGTCGACGAGAAGCAGCTCCCACTCCGACCCGTACCCGGAAAGTGCGCCCTGCACCCGTTCGACGAGCGCGCGAAGACCTGCCGCCTCCCGGAACGTCGGGACCACGACGGAGACGGACGGCGGGAACGAAGCAGGCTTCCCGACAGCCTGTGTGACGGAGAAGTTGCGGCGATCCATTCCGAGCGGCGTGATACTCACGGGTTCCGCTCCAAGCCAAAGGTCTCGACCGGCACCGCGCCGAGCCCGAACCCCTCCCTCCGGTGCTCCCCATCGTGCTCTACCATGGGACAGTGCAGTGGTGGGCCGAGGAGGACGTGGCGGGGCTGTGCGTCCCGACCAGTAAGGACTTCGCTCCCTACCAGCCGTCGCAGCGCTATTTCCTGCTCGATGTGGCCGCCTATACTGACGCACTGCCCGAAGAGCCCAATCTGATGGCGGCGCTGATTCGGCTCGCGCACTGCCGCAGTGTGGAGACGGTGTCGGAGGTGCTGACGACGGTGGTCGGTCGGGCGTCGTCGCCCGACCAGGAGGGGTTGCTGGGCGCCTTCCTCGCCTGGTACAAGCAGGCGCGCAGACGACACGGGTTGCCGAAGCTGGACTTGTCGATTCTCGACGACTTGAACGAGGGGAAGACCATGCCGAATGAAATCATGCGCGAACAGGTCGAGCGATGGGCGGAACAGCGGCTCGCCGAATGGGCGCCGCCGCGGATGGCGCGCAGCCGGGTGGAAGGCCAGACCGAGGTCATGCGCCGTATGGCGGCGCGGAAGTTCGGTCCCGAGACCGCAGACCGACTCGCGGAGCAACTGGAAAGAATCCCCGACCCGGAGCAGTTGGGTGAGGTCGGCGAGTAGATTCTGGAATACGAAAGCGGCGAGGAGCTGCTCGCTCGGGTGGCGCGGCTGTGCGAGACGGCCGCGGCGGAAGATCGCGCCTCGCCAGGCTGACGCTGACGCGGCGTTACATACATACTTACTGCCGACAGAGGAACCGAAGGCGGTTTGGTTGATCCCTTCCGCATGTCTGAGCGTCGCCTTTCCCGACTCGTCTTCGCTTGGCTTGCTGAACTCCGGTACATAGCCGGTCGCTTCGGCGACGCCGATGCACCTCGCGCTCGGACAACGCTTAGGCGCACGCAGACGTTCCGTCAGCATGTTCGAGCCGTAACCGAAGTAGAGGAAGGCCATTGCGGCATCCAACCCGTCAGGCCGCATGGGCCGGGACGTGGGTCGCGGCAGGCTTTCGGGTCTTCCAGATCAGCGCGTCCACGATGTAGTGGTGGAAGTTGACGATCTGGTAGAGCACGAGGGTGGCGGAGACGCTGGCGAAGAACAGCCAGTCGATGGCTCGGAGCAGGCCGCCGTAGACGACCGCGGCAATCGCGATGCAGGTCAGCAGGTACAGCCAGAGCCGGCCGGGCTGGCTGATCCAGGAGAGGAAACGCGCCTGCGGGTCGATGCCCTTCTGGAAGCGCCGGCGGTTCTGCATCCACACGAAGAGGATGTACTGGCAGTTGTGCCAGATGGTGATCATCAGGTAGCCAAACGTGATGTCGTCCAGCCATACGTAGGCGATGGTGAATATCGCGATGTGGGTCAGCATGTAGAGGGTGTGGACCGTGGCGAGCCGCCCCCGGACCATGGCCACTAGCCGCCTCGCGGCCCACACCATCATCAGGGCGGCTACGACATATCCCGCGATGTCCGCAACGGGCACGGGGACGGGCAGGGTCCACAGCTCCAGGCCGAGGAAGTGCGCGTGGTCCTGGCTCGATCGGAGCAGGATTCCCCAGACCGGAATGGAGTAGAAGATCGCGTGGTCGAGCCACCCGGCCTCGTACAGCGCTTCAGGGTCGGCCCGTCGATACGCTCGCGAGACGCCCCAGCTCTGGCGCGCGTAGTGCCACCATTGCCAGTAGAAGTAGATGGTCACGATGACCCAGAGCCCGACCTGCCAAGCGACGAGGAGGGTCGCCACGGTCACCGCCGGCAGGAGATGCACGATCAGACCTCGCCGCTCCTCGAATCGCGCCCGGTCGAAGCAGAGCTGCGTGAAGGTGGCGATGACGTGGTGGTACCCGAGCACCCACAGATCGAGGAGCAGAATCGGGTAGAACAGCGACGGCTCGATCACGATTGCGATACCGGAGACCAGGGCGAGCGCAATCCCGCCGAGGATGAAGGCGCTGTCGAATCCGGCGCCGTACAGCCACACGGGGCGAGCGCACCGCTCGGCACGCTTCGTTTCCATCGCGGTCTCTGCTGAGACTTGAATCATCTTCATTGAATCTCGACCCTGCCAAGCGGAAACGCGGCTACGAGGTGCATTTCTCCACAATGCCGTCTCGCTCACTTCATGAGGGCGGATGACCACCACTCACTGCGGGTTTGCTTTCGTACTCTTTCTCCGGGACGCCGGTTATCGCGGTGCCCGCTTCACTCAGGAATCCGAAGTGAAACCCTGACGGTTGCCGTCACCATGACGCCTGCCTTTCCCGCACCGTTGGTAATCGGGGGCTTGTCATCGCCACCGACCCCGTCGCTCCGACGACACCTGTTCTTTGATCCGGGGCAGCCAAACGGCCGCCCTCGCATATTCTTCCGCCACGTGGAGGGGAAACGACTGACCAGCCTCAAAGGCTGGTGCCGGTGTTCGACGCCGTCGACACGAGGTTGCAGTCGATCTAGCTGAGCGCGGCTCCTATATCGCAACTTGAGGTTGTGAGCGTGGTGACTAATCCCATCGTTATGTCCATGACCACGATCGGGGCCTCAAGAGACGACTTCATGCCTTCACTCCTGACGAAGCGGTGCACGCCTCGTGCCGACGGTGCCTTGTGCCTCAGAACGGGGCAGCCTGACCCACCGTACTCATGTTGGCATCAACGTTAGCTCCGATCGTGCTGATCGCATCCAGAATTTCCGTGTTGAATGTTGCAAAGACACCCACCATAGCCGCCGAAATGACCCCGACCAGGATCGCGTACTCAAGGGCGGAGACGGCCTCATTGGCCCGCAGGAAACGGCGCAACCGCCGCGACTTGTGCGTGAACGTGTGCTTCTTCATGATTGCATTGCTCCTTTCAGTGGAGGGAGTACTACGGAGTGAGCCGGCGATACCAGCGCCGGTGTGGGTTTGGCCGCCCGCCCAGCAGGGCGGGCGGCCGGATGGGGTGACGATGCGAGGCGGGGAAACGCACAGTCGCGTCTTCCCACACGAGACACATCGCCCCGAATGATGTGAGGTACGGCGGAGCCGGGCGGTGTGCGGTGGGCCCCGGTGCGCATCACCGCGACGCCTCGAACAGATAGCGGCGAGAGTCAGGGTTCTCGCGGCGCCAGATCACGTTGTCCATGAACGTGTGGTGGATGCCCACGAACGTCCACCCGATAAAGAAGAACAGCGCGGCGCCGAAGATGGCCCGGTCGTAGCCCACCAGAGTATCGAGCGCGCTGGGCCCTCCCCAGAAGAGAAGCCCGCCGAGCAGTCCACCCGCCACCGCGAACCGCGCGAGCCCCGCCCGGGTAGTGCGAAACCACTCGCGCCCGCGACTCGCGACGGACGGGCGGGCGCGGAGCCGCGCCTCTTCCGCGTTCAGCCGGTAGCGCCAGACCACGCTCAGGTACTGGAGGCCGTGAAACAAGGGGACGACGAGGAGGAGGACGGGATCGAAGCGTCCGATCAGCACCCAGGCGTATACGGTCGCGGCGTAAGCGACGATCCCGTTGACGGGCAACGCCCGCTCCACCCGCCACTTGCGGAAAAAGTCGTACCCGATGACGAGGGCGGAGAGGACGACGACTCCGAGCATCGCGGTGCGCAGGGACTCCGGGACATCGACCAAGTAGTACGTGATCCCCCACATCTCCTGCTTCACCAGGGTGTCGTTGATCATGAGCCAGAACGTGACCCAGATGAGGTGGGTGTTCCACAGCAGGCGCTTGCGCTCTCCCGCGTTGAACCGCACGCTCTTGCGGGCCGCGTCCAGCATCAGGATCCCGAAGCCCTGTTTGGCGTAGTGCCAGCCGCTCATGAGCAGGGTCACGTTGCCGGCGAGCCCGAGCAGCGCGAGGCTGTCCTGAGCGAGGGCGAACGCGAAGAAGACCACCATCGCGACCGGAAGCAGGACGCCCGCGAACCGGTAGCGGGCGGCGAGGGCCGATTCCGGCGAGAACGCCTTGTTCAGGAAGTCCTTGTAGAAGAGCTGGTAGGAGTGGGCGACGTGGGGATAGGTCAGGAAGAAGGCGAGCACCAGCGCGGTGGACGCGAGGACGGCCCGCGCCGCATCGTCCCTCGGATAGAAGGCGGCGAGCGCGACGAGCACGACGAGGCTGCCGCCGCCGAGGGTCAGGAAGTCGATCCAGCCGTTGTGGACGTGACGCCGCCGGTCGGGTCGAGGGAACGTGCCGGTCCCGGATGCGATGGTGGTCGCCGGTGCGCTCATCTCGCTCCACTCCCGAACAGATACCGGCGCGCTTCGGGGTTGTCGCGGCGCCAGATCACGTTGTCGATGAAGTAGTGGTGGATGTTGATGAACGTCCACCCGATGAAGAGGAAGTCGACCACGGGGCCGTAGAGCCAGCGGCTGCGCTCTTCGGCGCGGGGGCGGGAGGCGGCGGGGGCGGCCGGCGCCCCGGCCTCCGCCCGTCCTTCGGCAGGAGCCATGCGGGCAGACGGACGGGGCCGGGCGGCCGACAGGGGCGCAGCGATCGCGAGGTCCGTTCGCATCGTCATCACAGGGTCCGCCGCAGGGTCCGGAGATGCGCTGCGATCTCCGCGAACGCGGCGTTGATATCGGCCGGGTCGTGGTTATTGAGGAAGACGTAGTTTGTCCCCGGGCGCTTGGTTCCGGCCGGGTATTCGGCATCGGATGCGCTCGAGCAGGCACGGAGGGTCTGGCCGAACTGGTTCGAGATGTTTTCCGGTTTCATGGCCGCGATCACGAAGATCTCGGTGCCCTTCTTCTTCGCCTCGGTGCAGGCGGTGGCGCGCGGGATCCCGACCCGGCGGCCGCCGACTTCGCCGCAGCCAGGGTTCCCGATTCCGCAGGACGAATCCTCTCCGTCG
>JAJDVB010000177.1 GCA_022826345.1 Alphaproteobacteria bacterium | reverse complement strand
CCTCCCGGGCGGGGTGTATTGGTTAATGTGGGGGCGCCGTTTTCGTCCCCCCACGACTTGGGTGTGGGGGTTCGGGGTTTTGTGGGTGTCTCTCGGGCCAGTACGTCGGATAGCGCTTAGGCCGCCGGTCGTCTCCCCGTGAGCGTCGTCCTGGTCACGGGCGCCGACCGCGGCATCGGCAACGCGCTCTGCCGCGCCTGTCACGCGCGCGGCGACGACGTGATCGCGGCTTGCCTGGGCGAGTCGGACGCGCTACGGGCGCTCGGAATCCGGGTCGTGCCCGGCGTGGACGTAACCTCTGACGAGGCGGTGCGAGGACTCGCCGAGCGTCTCGCCGGCACGGACACCACCATTGATGTTCTCATCAACAACGCCGGGATCGCAGAGCGCGACACACTCGGCGCGCTCGACTACGACGCTATCCGGCGGCAGATCGAGGTCAACACGCTCGGGCCCCTGCGCGTAACCGAGGCGCTGCTGGGCCGCCTCAAGCCGGGCTCGACGGTCGCCCTCATCACCAGCCGGATCGGCTCGCTGGGCGACAACCGCTCGGGCGGGCTCTACGGCTACCGCATCTCCAAGTGCGCCGCCAACATGGTGGCGGTCAACCTCGCCCACGATCTGGCGAAGCGCGGCATCGCCGCCGTCGTCCTGCACCCCGGCATGGTGGCGACCGCCATGACCTTCGAGGACGAGCGCCACGAGGCACGACCGCCGGAGGACGCCGCCGCTGCCCTGATCGAGCGGATCGATCAGGTTGAGCCTGTCGAACCCGGCGCCCAGCCCGCTTTCTGGCACGCGCCCGAGCGCACGATCATCCCGTGGTGAGGGTGTAGCCCAGAATACTCACCACTTGCAGCATCTGACTCTGCGGCCACGCATCTATATATTGCAACTCGTCTCTTGCTATACTTTGGAGGAGCCCCTCACAGTGCCGCGGCGCTCAATTATTTCGAAGATCAAGGTAAACACCTGAGGAACAAAGAAGAGACAGAGGCCGACCAGTTCTACACCTGAAGATGACGCTGATGTGCCCCCGAATGTACTGGCAAGGATCACAAAGCCCCCGAGGAAAGCGCTGACGATCACTTTCACACGGTGTGTAGATGGATGCCCATTATAGTCGGTAGCCCAGCCAAGCGGGTTCAGCCCACCCCAAGCCGGGCGTTTTCCTGCTTGTTGGACTACGAAACGAACCTCGGGAACGAATCCCCCAATAAGCAAAGACAAGATTAATCCAGGCATGCCCGGCCATGCCTCATTTGAGAATGCGTAGAGTAGTGTTCCAGCCCACGCAAATATCACTAGAATCATGGACGAAAGTCTTTCAGCACACAGCTTGCCACTAGTATTGAAGAAGTACGGAAGTATTCGTTCTTCAAACGGTACTACGCGAGTGGCCATACTATCACTCCTTACAAGTGGTGAATTCCGGAGCCGATAGCCAACTGAAGGCTCCTCGATGTCGACCAGAAAAAATGTGCTTCCACTGAGAGGACAACGCACACCGGAGGGTGAGCATGTGCGGTGGACGCGAGTCGTCTGCCCCCCACGCCCATAGTCGAATCTGGGCTGCCCCAAGTCGGGCTTGTCCTACACCCAAGCGGTCAAATTGCGCAACCCATTCACCGGGCGAGCTGATACCTCGCCTCGGCCAACACTCCCAATTGACCCGCATTTCTTACCACTGTCATGGTCCGCGTGGCTCTGATCGACGTTCACGTCGTTAGCTGACGCGCGCGCACCCTCTCAAGCCTACGCGAGACGATTGGCACGACCTTGTACCGAACGCGAGACCCTTCAGTCTCGCGCCAATCAGGCGTCGAGGCCGAGGCTCCGGTGGAAGGCCTCGACCGCGGCGAGCGCCATGTCCGCCGCGTCGTCCTGCTCCGGCAGGGCGCCGCAGTAGGCGGTGACTGCATCGCGCGCGAGCGGCATCCACTTCTCGATCCAGTCGTTGAGCACAGCGGCGTTGCCCTCGTTCTCCAGCGCGAACGCGACCAGCGCCGCGCTCCAGCGCCGCGAGCGCTCGCTGTCCCGCATCTGGTTGTCGGCCAGCAGCCCGAGCAGCCCGTCGTCGAAGCGGCGCCCGATGCGGCCGAGCTGCCGGTGCGCTTCGTCCGCCGCCGGCTTCGCCACCAGGTTGAGCGCGACGAAGTGCTCGCCCCAGTCGTAGGTTGCGAGGGTCTTCTCCAAGAGCGCGCGGAAGCCCTGCCAGGCGGGCTCCTCCTCCCAGGTCTGGCGCTCGGTCTCCCCAAAGCCACGCGAAGGATGCGCCCGCTGCAGCTCGCGTGCGCGGTAGGCACAGCGCGAAAGCCAGCGGAACTCGTCGCCGTCCTGAAAGCCGGCGCAGGCGGTGATCGTGCTCGCCGGCGCGATCTGCACCAGATAGGCCGCCCCCATCTGCAGCGCCATCTGCAGGAAGCGCCGGGGCGTGTAGAGCCGCTCCAGCACGTCGAGCCAAGCGTCGGAGAGCGTCGCGTCGTGGCCGATCTCGTTGTGCTCGTCGAGCAGGCCGTCGACGTACTGCTCCTGCTGGTCCTGAATCCGCGTGTAGACGCGGTAGATCATCTCGTCGGGATCGCGATAGCCCTCCCAGTCCGGGTGCTGCAGCGGGCTCTCCGAGACGTTGACCTTGTAGAACTCGTTCATGCCCAGCAGCGGCGCCGGCGAGAGCTCGTAGGCCTGGTCCGGGAACCGCGTACGGGTCTGCAGGTTGGTGGTGACGACTTCGTACTCGCTGGGCCGCCGCCGGCTCTTGGCGAGGCCGCTCCACGTCTTCATGCCTTTGACTTCGACCGTCACGGTACTACCCCCTAGCGCGCGACGAACCGGATGCCGTCCGGCTCGGTGCGGATGAACCCTGCGAAGCTCGGCATGTTCGCCTCGATGTCGCCGCGGGTGACGGTGCGGCCGAGCACCTCGCCCACCGTCTCGAAGCGCACGAAGCACTCGTCCGCGACCTTGATCCTGACGTAGGATGCGTGGGTCTCGGTGAAGACCTCACGCCCCTCGTTGTCCTCCTGGATCGCTTCGAGCACCGCGTCCGCGATATCGCCCGCGCGCATCACGGGGCCCACCAGATTGCCGGCGTCGTCTGCCGTCGTCATTCTCGACTACTCCTTTCGCAACCTGTTCAGCCGGCGCGGTAGATTTCGAGGGACTCCATCTCGACGAAGCCGGCATCGGCGATGGTGAGTTCGTCGGGGAGCGGCTCGTCGCTGCCCTGCACGCGGACCTCGAGAACCGCCCCGGGCGGGAACGGCGCCACCAGGACGCCTGCGACCTGGTCCGCGACCTTCTCCGCCAGCGCCGCCATGGTGTCGTCGGTGTCGAAGACCTGAACCTTGTAGCCGTAGTCGCCCTCGAGCAGGACGGCGAGCGGGATGTCGGCCATTGCGCGCCCCTACTCCGCCGCCGCGGCACGCGGCACGTCGTAGCCGTCTATCCACTGGTAGTCGTAGCCGCAGACGCCGCGCTCCGGGACGCTCTGGCCCATGTACTCGTAGAAGCCATCGGGGCCCGGCGGCACGGTGCCGTCCAGCAGGCGGTCGATGATGCTGCGGTGCCCCTGGTAGCGGGCGGGCTCCAGCTCGAAGACCCACTTGCAGGGCTCGGAGCAGAAGTGATAGCGCCGGCCCTCGTGGTCGAGGTGGAAGTCGGTCGCGTTCCACGTGCGGCCGTTCGCACGGCGGCCGACGCCGGCGATTCCGGTCACCTCCAGCCCGCACATGTTGCAGATCAGCGGCGGGACCTCGGGCACCGTCTTCTCGAAGCGGCCATTGCGGATGTTGTCGATCACCACGTCCCAGCACTTGCCGTAGGTGTCGTTCCAGCCCGGATATTTCTCTTCGAGCCAGTCGCGCTCGGCCGGCGAGACGCAGGCGATGGGCCGCCACCATTGGGTCGCGCGATAGACGTAAATGCCGATCTGCTGGCAATGGTGGAAGGTCTCGATATCGTGGAGGAAGTAGTCCCAGTACCACGGCAGGTCGAGCCCGATCGCCTTCATGTTGCGGGCGAACTGGTCGACCACCCACTCGTGCATGAACTCCTTGAGCGAGTGCTCGCGGAACTCCAGCGGCGTGTAGTAGTCCATGGAGATGCCGCTCAAGGCCGAGAACTGCTTCCAGATGCGCCAGAAGCCGATATCGACCAGCTGCTGCGCCTCCGCCTTGCGCCCGTTCTCGATCATGATGCTGATGAGCGGGGTGCCGATCTGCGCGTGCCGTGCCTCGTCGGTCTGGATGCTCTGCAGCATGGTGGCGAAGGTGTGGTCGCCGGCCTTCGCGGCGTCCGCCGAGAGGCCGATGAACTGCAGGTTGGTGAAGCCCTGCTCGAAGGCGAAGTTGGTCATGATCGCGGCGCTGATGGCATCTCGCGTGTGCTCGATGTCGTCTAGCGCATGGCGCAGGCTGATGATGATCCAGTTCTCGGTCTTGGACGACTTGTGCGCCCAGTCGAACACGCCGTCGTGCTTGATGAACTCGTAGGCGAAATACATCTGGATCTGGCCGTGACGCATTTCGTCCAGGGTGCCGAAGGTCGCCATGTTGCGCATCCCCGGCGCGCGGGAGAACCGGGTCATGCGGGCGAAGGCGGAGGCCGAATGGAACTCGGCGAAGCCGATCGGGCTGAAGTGCAGCGCGAGCAGCGCCTTCCAGTGCGGTGAGGCCTTCTTGAAGAAGTCCGCGCGCGCCAGCGCCGACTTCACGGAATAGGCGCCGATGTCCTTGTCGCGCTGGGTCTCGACATAGTCCCGGTAGCAGACCTTGTAGGGCTCGTCGAAGGTCTCCCACTGCTCGACCGGAATCCCGAAGGGATCGCTGAAGTCCGGCGGGAAGATCTCCTCTTCGGCGACGTAGCCGGGAGTCCAGTTGGTATCCCGCGCGAGGTCGTACCATTCGTGCATCTCAAGCAGCGCCATTCGATCGTCTCCCTGGTCGGTGCCGGGCGAGGCGGGCAGCACCGCGGTGGTGCCGCCCGCACCCCAACCTTACCCGCCGAGCGCGTCCTTGAGGATCGAGCAATCGATCCCCACCGCCGGATCAACCGTCTCGGTCATCAGGCCGAAGGTCAACCACCACTTGTTGGTGAGCTCCCAGTGGTCGGTGAGCTGGCCGTTGCGCTGGCCGAAGGGCGGCTCGCCCTCGGCAACGCCGCAGAACTGCGCCGATTCCTCCAGAGTGTACATATAGAGCGTGCCGTCGTCGGGGTTGTTCACGCCGCCGAGGATCGGCTCTATCTCCGCGACGCCCCACTGCAGCACCTCGTCGATCATCGCGTTACCCTCCGTCGGGTTCTCGCGCCACCACTCGACCGCCTCGTAGCGGGCCTTGATCAGTGCCACCAGCAGGTCGCGGTGCTCCGCGATGAACGCGTCGGAGACGAAGATGGCGTCGGCGATCAGGCCCTCCTTGAGCCAGTATTCCTCGCCGGAATGACTCATCTCGCGCGAGCCGGGAAGCTCCTCCAGCACCTGCGGGCCGTAGGGGTCCCAGAGCTCTGCGGCGTCGAGCTGACCCGCTATCATCGCGGCTGCGGCGGCATCCGGGAAGAGGTTCACCATCTGCACTTCGTTCCACTTGATGCCCTGTTGCTCGAGCCAGATCGCCATGTAGATCTGCGACAGCCCGCCTTCGATGACGCCGACCTTCTTGCCCCTGAGGTCCCCCGGCTCCTTGATGTCGGGGCCCACGATGATGCGGTCCGAGCCGTTGCCGAGGTTGGTAAGGCCGAGCAGCTTCACCGGCATGTCTTCGGCGAGCGCGATGGGGCCGAACTCGATGGTGCTGGTCACGATGTCGAGCTGGCCGCTCGCGAGCAGGCCCATGCTCTGCACCGGGTCCTCGATGATCGAGATTTCGAGGTCCATGTTCTCGGGCAGCATCCCCTTCGCCTTGGCGATATGGAGGAAGCCGTAGCCCGGCCAGCTGAAGTGCGCGACCCGGACCGTGTCCTTCGCGCTCGCGGCACTGACGATACCGAGCGCAAGCGCACAGGCTGCCAGTGTCATGATGGATGTTCGCCACAGCATGTTGGTTTCTCCCTTTCCTTCGGGTTGACCGTGGAGGCGGGCCCTAGCTGACCCGTCCCCGGATTTCCTCGCGCATCATCGCGTAAAGCTGCCGCTCCATGTCCACGTAGCCTGGATGCACGAGCATCTCCTCCTTCTTCTGAAAGCGGCGGCCTTCCTTGAACGCCATTGGGAGGTCGGCTTTGATCCGCCCCGGCTGGCGTGTGTAGAAGATGATCCTATCGGCGAGGTAGATCGCCTCCTGGATGTCGTGGGTTACCACCACCACCGTCTTGTTCTCGCGCTCGATGATCTCGATGATCATCTCCTCCATTTCCCAGGTGACCTGGGCGTCGAGCGCGCCGAACGGCTCGTCCAGCAGCAGCAGCGCCGGGTTCTGCGCCAGCGTGCGCGCGATGGAGACGCGCTGCTTCATGCCGCCGGAAAGCTCGGCCGGATAGGCGTTGGCGAACCCCTCCAGATGAACCAGCTCGAGGAAGTGCTCGGCGCGCTCGCGCCGCTCCGCCTTCGAGAGCCCCTGGAGCTTCAGCCCGTACTCGATGTTGGCCCGCGTCGTGAGCCAGGGGAACGACGTGTAGGCCTGGAACACCATGCCGCGCTCGGGACCCGGCCCCATGATCGGCCGGCCGAACATGGTCACGTCCCCGCGCGAGGGGTATTCGAGCCCCGCCATCAGCCGCAGCATCGTGGTCTTGCCGCAGCCCGACGGGCCGATCATTGCCGTGACCTGGTTGGCATGGACGTCGAAGGAAACATCGTCGAGGGCGGTCACGCTGCCCTTCAGGTAGGTCTTGGTGACCCGGTTGGCGCGGAGCGGGGGTGTGCCCGGCACCGGCGCATTCACACCCGTCTCAGCCGCCGCCGCTCGTCCTAGGCCGAAGACCGCCATCCCGCCGCCCCCTAGCGCCTGACCCGCAGGTACGGGAAGAGAATGCGGCTCGCGACGCGAAACGTGATGTCGGTCAGCACGCCGAGCACGCCGATGGTGAGGATGCCGCCCATCATGATGTCGACGTGGAGGAAGCGCGCGGCTCGCATCATCACCGCGCCGATGCCGTCGGTCGCCACGATGATCTCGGCAATCACCAGATAGGTCCAGGCGACCGCGATCATGTTGCGCATGGAATCGAGGATGGCCGGCGCTGCGGCGCGGAAGGTGATGCCCACCACCTGCCGCCGCTTGGCCCCCATGGTGAGGCCGGACTCGATCAGCTCGCGCTGTACCGCGAGCGTGTTGTCGAGGATCAGCGCCACGAGGAAGAAGAAGCAGCCGAGAAAGAGCAGCGCCATCTTGGCGAAGTCGGTCGGCCCGAACCACACCAGCAGGAGCGGCGCGAACGAGGCCGCCGGCAGATAGCGCCAGCCCCCGGTGGTGGGGCTGATGAGCGCGCGCGCCTTGACGAAGCAGCCCATGAAAACGCCGAGCGGCACGGCGATCAGGCTGGCGACGAAGAAGCTCGCATAGATGCGATAGAGGCTGGTGCCGACGTCGGCGATGAAGTTCTTCTCGGCGAAGAGGTAGGCGATCTCGGCCACCACCTGCTCGACGGCGGGCAGGAAGCGCTGTTTCTCCTCCGGCGTGACGTAGTGGGCGACCTCCCAGACGGCGAAGAAGATGATGACGCCCGCGACCCCCAGTACCACGGTGCGCCGCTGCGTGAGGGAGCCGAGCACCTCCAGGAAGGGCTGGCGGGGCGGCCTGAAAACCGGCGCGGGTGTGGCGTCGCCCGGATGCGATGCTGCATCGGACGGCGGCGTGCCCCCGGCTTGCCCCTGCGCCATTCATGTCACCCCGGAGGCCGGCGGTTGTGGGCGGAACGACCTGTCCGCATCATTCGTCCACCACGGCGATCGCCTCGATCTCGATCAGCAGGTCCTCGAAGGCGTAGCCGTCCACGCGGACCGCCGTCGCCGCCGGCCCGAGCGGCGGGAAGTAGCGGCGGCGCACCTCGGTCATCTTCTCCCAGTACGCGGTGGGTGAGTCACTGCCATGGTCGTACTGGTAATAGGTGTTGAGCTTGACCACGTCGCTCATCTCGGCGCCGGCCTCCTTGAGCACCGCGATCAGGCTCTCGAACACGTTCTCGGTCTGCCGGGCGATGTCGCTGGGGCCGACCGTCCGCCCCTTCTGGTCGGCGGAGATCTGACCGCCGGCGAAGACGACGTTGCCGACTCGCCAGCCCTGGGAGAACGGCACCGGCATGCTCCAGTCCCAGTGGCCCGCCGGCATGATGCGGCGGCGCTCTTGGCCGAGGTGCGCGACGCCTTCGAGCTGGATCAGCTCGCCCTCGTGGGAGAAATCCTTGACCCTGAGCCCCGTTCCGGCGGGCCCCGGATTCGGCAGGTGCTCCATGCGCACTCGGGTCAGCGCCTCCCAGAACGCGGTCACGTCGTCGCCCGTGGTCTCTTGCCGATAGTAGGTGTTGAGGCGCAGCAGGTCGTTCATCGAGGCGCCGGCCTCGGCGAGGACGCCCGCCATCCCATTGAAGCAGTTGCGGGTCTGGGCTGCGATGTCGCCGGCATCCCTGAGCGAGCCGTCTCCGTTGAGCGAGCGCTGGCCGCCGACGAAGACCCAGTCGCCCGCCTGCCAGCCCTGCACGCAGGCGATGCCGTTTGCGCGCGACCAGTGGTCCTCGGGCGTGAGCGGACGCTTGTCCCCGCCCACCACGGCGAAGGCGTCGATCTCCAGCAGGAGCCCCTCGTAGGCGAGGCCGGAGACAGGCGTCTCTGTGGTGACCGGACCCGGCGCGGAAAAATACTCGGCCTGCACCGCGTCGATGCGTCGCACGATCTCGTCCGCCGGCGGGCTCTCGTCGTCGACCACGTAGTAGACATTCTGCTTCACCACGTCGGCGAAATCGGCGCCGGCCTCGTGCAGGACGCGGCCGATGAACGCCATGATGTTGCGGGTCTGGGTCTCGATGTCGCCGCCGACCGTGCGGCCCTTTGCGTCCGCCGAAATCTGCCCGCCGACCACGACCAGATCCCCCAGCCGCCAGCCCTGCGAGAGCGTAACGGGCATGCTCCAGTCCCAGTGTTCGGTCGGCATGATGCGGCGCTTGCTCATGGCGGGTCGTCTCCTTTTTCTTCTTCTGCGCTGCCGCTATCGGCTGTTGCGCCCGGCGGCCTTGCCGCGACCATCGCCGGCGCCGAGCGGCTTGTCCCACTTGAACAGGCTCTTATAGAGGCCCAGCCCCATCATCGGCTCCACCTGGGCGATGTCGTCCGAGCCGTAGCAATGGGCGTCGAGGAATTCGCGCAGCTCATCGGGCGAGCCGCATACCACCTCAGCCAGCAGGTCGAAGCGCGCGGCGACGCGCATGACGTAGACGACCTCCGGCCGATCGCGGAAGTGGGACGCCACCTCATGGGCGCTCGCGGCGCGGGCGACCTTGATGCCGAGCATTGACCAGGCCGTGTAGCCCAGCGCCAGCGGGTTCACCACCGTGATGAAGTGGATCAGGTTGGCCTTGTGCATCTGGCCGACGCGGGAACGCACGGTCCCCTCGGAGACGCCGAGCGTGCGCGCGATGCTGGAGAACGGCATCCGGCCGTCCTCCTGCAGCAGGGCGACGATCTCCCGGTTGAGCCCCTCGATATGAGGGATCGAGGCAGGAGCGACCGCATCGCCCTGCAGGTCCGCCATCCCGACCTGGCGCAGGCCCATGACCGGCGCGGGCTCGCCCTCCGCCAGCGCGCGAAGCCGTGGCTCCCGGTTGCTCCCCTTCGGCTGCGAGGATGGTTTCGAGGCGCTCATGCGGCCCTCCAGCGCACTCCACGGATTCCGGCTTCGAGAACGCCCGAGTCCGCCGAAATCCTCTAAGTACTCTAGCTTCACGATGGAAAACCGTCAATGCGAGCCTGCTAATTCACGAATTTCGTATCCTTGGATTCGCCCTATGCCACGTGTAAGGTCGCCGCAACGGTTGCCGCGAGGAGGGAAGCGATGACGCTCAAGCTGATCGAGAACCCGGTGCCGTGGCCGGATGGGGCGCGCTGCGCCGTGGCCATCACCTTCGACATCGACACCGACAGTATCCTGCACCTCGATTTCCCCGACAAGGCCGAGAACATGCTCTCGGCCAACTCGTTCCTGAAGTACGACGAGGTGGCGATCCCGCGGATTCTCAAGGTCTACGCGCACTACAACATCAAGCAGACCTTCTTCTATCCGGCCTGGTGCATGGAGCGGTATCCGCACCTGGTGGATGCGATCCTGGAGGGCGGGCACGAGATCGCGGCCCACGGCTACCTCCACGAGAACCCCAACGACGAATCCCGCGACCGGCAGGAATACTGGCTCGACCGGCAGATCGACGTGATCAAGCGCATGACCGGCCGGCCCCCAAGCGGCTGGCGCGCGCCACTCTACAACGCGTCCAAGCATTCGCCGACGCTGCTGGCCGAGCGCGGCATGCTCTACGACGCGAGCCTGATGGGCGACGACGTGCCCTACGTGCTGAACACGCCCAAGGGCGAGGTCATCTGCCTGCCCTCCCACTGGGGCATGGACGACTGGCCACACTACATGCACAGCCTCGATTTCCACTACACCATGACCATCAAGTCGCCGGACGAGGCCATGCGGGTCTTCGATTCCGAGTTCGAGGCCATGTACGAGAATGGCGGCATGCTGATCACGGTCTGGCACCCCTTCGTGTCCGGCAGGCTCGCGCGGATGCGCCGCGTGGCCGCTTGGATCGAGGCGCTGCAGAAGAAGGGCGGCGTCTGGTTCGCGACCATGGACGAGATCGCGCGCCACGTGCGCGCGTGCATCGACGACGGCTCGTGGACACCGCGGGTCGAGCAGATGCCCTACTACGACGGCCGCATCCCCGAGTGGGAGCCGCAGGAAGTCGCGGCCGCCGCGGAGTAGTACCGGCGCACGATCGGCCCCGCCCGATGGCCGTGATCCGTTGGGCGCGCGCGTGGCATGATGCCGGGCGGCAGGATGCGAGGTGCCACGCATGAATGACATGCCGGAGAGCGCTGACACCGGGCAGGCGGCCGGGGCGGCCCCTCCCCCCAACCGGGGCTTCCCGAGCCCGTTCGAGCTGCCCACGCCCGACGGCGCCGAGGGCTGGGAGGAGCTTTATCCCTATTACTGCCTGATCAGCGACGAACGCCGCGCCATGGAGGAGGGGAAGTTCTGGTTCTTCGACGGGATGCACAACCCGGAGCCGCTCTATCCCTTCGACACCATCATGACCGAGAACTGGTGGGTGGCCGCCAGCCAGATGGCGAGTCGGGTCTGGCCCATTCCGGTGGCCATGGGGATCGATCAACGCCTGGTCAACGGCTACATCTACGTCAGCCCCAACAGCGTCACCGACCCCGACCAGATCGCCGCGCGGCACGAGCACTTCGCCCGCCGCGCCGGCCACTACTTCGAGAACTGGGACGAGATCTACGGCAACTGGGTCGAGAAGGCGAAGGACTGCATCGCGCGCCTGAACCAGATCGAGTTCCGCCCGCTGCCGGAGCTGGAGCCCGAGGAGAACGTCTTCGGCCACCGCGGCGTCTACTCCTCCCACGACCTGCTCAGCGCCTATAACCGGCTGATCGAAAACATGCTCGAGATGGGCTCCTACCATTTCGAGATGCTGAACCTCGGCTACGGCGCCTACCTGACCTTCCGCGAGTTCTGCCAGCAGGCGTTCCCCGGCATCACCGACCGGACGCTCACGCAGATCGTCTGCGGCATCGACAACCTGCTATTGCGGCCGGACGACAAGGTCCGCGAGCTCGCCGAACTGGCGGTGGAACGCGAGCTCGCCGACGCCGTCCTGCAGCACGACGATCCTGATGCGATGCTGGCCGCCATGGCGGAGGCGCCGGGCGGGGCCGAATGGCTGGAAGCCTTCGAGACCGCGAAGGAGCCCTGGTTCCACTTCTCCACGGGCGTCGGCTACGACCATTCCGATCCGGTGTGGATCGACGACCTGCGGCTGCCGTTCATCGCGTTGCGCGGCTATGTGGAAGCGCTGCAGCGGGGCGAGGACATCCGCCGCCCACTGGAGAAGCTGCTGGCGGAACGCAGCCGGGTGACGGCGGAATACCGCGCCCTGCTGCCCACGGACCAGGACCGCGAGGCCTTCGACGGCCTGCTCGCGCTCACCTGCAAGGTCTTCCCCTACGTCGAGGACCACAACTTCTACGTCGAGCACTGGCACCACACGATCTTCTGGTCGAAGGTGCGGGAGCTCGCGGATGTCTTCGTGGCGCACGATTTCTTCGACGACCGCGAGGACCTCTTCTACCTGCACCGCCACGAGGTCTACGACGCGCTCTACGACCTGCTGATCGGCTGGGCCACGGGCACGCCGCCGCGCGGCGAGGTCTTCTGGCGGCCCGTCGTCCAACGGCGCCGGCGCATCCGGGACTCGCTCTGCCAGTGGACGCCACCACCGGCATTGGGAACCCCGCCGGATGTCGTCACCGAGCCCATCACCATCATGCTCTGGGGCATCACCGAGAAAACGATCGAGGAGTGGCTTGGCGTCGATCCCGCCGCGGCCGGCGACGTGCTGCGAGGCGTGCCCGCATCCGCCGGCAAGGTGGCCGGCCCGGCCCGCGTGATCACCCGCACCGAAGACCTCTACAGCGTCAACGAGGGCGAGATTCTGGTCTGCCGGATCACGGCGCCAAGCTGGGCGACCGTCTTCGGCCGCATCGGCGCGGCGGTTTCCGACGTGGGCGGCATGATGGCCCACACCGCGATCATCTCGCGCGAGTACGGTCTCCCCGCCGTGGTCGGCGTGGGGTTCGCCACGGCGACGATCAAGACCGGCGATCGGGTGGAGGTCGACGGCAACGAGGGCACGGTGACGGTTCTGGAGCGCGCCGCGTCGTGACCGACGATCCCCACATTCTGTGGCTGGATCAGGAGGGGGCACCGGGAAACCCGCTGCTCGGCGGCAAGTTCGCCAGCCTCGCCGAAATGCGGGCGGCTGGCTTCGCCGTCCCTATGGGGTTCGGCGTGACCACCACCGCCTATCGCGTCTTCATGGCCCACGCGGGCCTCGACGACAAGGCCGCGTTTGTGCGGGAGGCCGCCATCCGCGCGGCGCTGGCGGAGATCGGGAGCGCGCGGGCGCGGCTGGTGGAGGCCATCGGCGCGGCCCCGATGCCGCACAAGCTGGAGACGGCGATCCGGCGCAACTACGCGATCCTTGAAGAGAGGACGGGACGGGACGATGTGCCGGTGGCCGTGCGTTCCAGCGGGGAGGCCGAAGACCTCGCCGACGCGAGCTTCGCCGGCCAATACGACACCTACCTCTGGATCGCGGGCGCCGACGCGGTGCTGCGGCATGTCCGGGCGTGCTGGGCCAGCATGTTCGGCGATACGGCCCTCTCCTACCGGGCCGGCGGCGGCGACGGGGCAGCCGCAGGCGGCGACGGCATCTGCGTCGGCGTCCAGCAGATGGTCGAGGCGCGGGCCGCCGGGGTCATGTTCACCCTCGACCCGTTGAACGGCGATCGCTCGAAGATCGTCACGGAGGCCTGCTGGGGCCTCGGCGAGGGCGTGGTCAAGGGCGACGTGACGCCGAGCCGCTTCACGGTCGACAAGGTGACGCTGGAGATCGTCCAGCGGGAGATCGTGCCGCAATCGGAGGAATACGGCTTCGATCCCGCCGCCGGCACGGTGCGCCTGATGCCGCTCGCGCCCGAGCGGGAACGCGCAGCCTGCATCGAGGACACCAAGGCGCTCGCGCTGGCCCGGCTCGCCAAGCGCATCGAGACCCATCGTGGCGCGGCGCAGGACATCGAATGGGCCATCGGCGCCGACGGCGCGGTGCGGGTCCTCCAGGTCCGGCCCGAGACGGTGTGGAGCCAGCGCGAGAGCGCCACGCTGGTTTCCGAGAGCCGAAGCGCGGTCGGGCATGTGCTTGCCCGGCTCTCGGGCGGCCGAGTGGCGACGGCGGGCCCCGGACAGCGAGAGCCGTGAAGAGCGCGGACTTCGCCTACCACCGCCCAAGCGACATCGCCGAAGCGGTGCGCTGCCTGCAAGACTACGACGGCGGCGCCCGCGTTCTGGCCGGCGGCCAGAGCCTGATGCCGATGATGAACATGCGGCTCTGGCGGCCGGACGCGGTGGTCGACATCAACGGGCTCACCGACCTCGCGGAACTCACGGCAGAGGGGGGCGAGACGCGGATCGGCGCGCTGGTCCGGTACTCCACGCTGGAGTTCTCGCCGCTCGTCGCAGAGCGTCTGCCGCTCGTCAAAGCGATGGTGTTTTTCGTGGGCGATCGCCAGGTGCGCAATCGCGGCACCATTGGCGGCAGCCTGGTGCAGGGAGACCCGACGGGCGAGATGCCGCTGGGCTGCCTGGTGCTCGGCGCAACGGTGACCGCCCTCGGGCCATCCGGCGCGCGCACCATCGCGATGACTGATCTCTACGAGGGCGCCTACGCCACCACCCTCGCCCCCGACGAGGTGCTGACGGAAGTTCGCTTTCCCAAGCATCCGCCGCGCTTCGCCTTTCGCGAGTGCTGCCGCCGGCACAACGATTTCTGCGTGCTCTCGGTGGCGGCGGCCGGACACGTGGCCGACGACGGCCGCTGGAGCGGGCTTCGCATCGGGCTTGGCGGGGTCAACGACACACCGGTTCTGGCCGAGGCCAGCATGGCTCTGCTGGAGGGAAGCCGCCTCGACGACGCGGACATCGCGGCAGCGGGTGAGGCCGCGCTCGAAGCCATCGACCCGCCCGACGATGTCCGGGGCTCGGCGGAATACCGCGCCCACCTCGTGCCGATCTACCTCGCGCGGGTGCTGCGCGACCTGCGTGCCTCGGCGCGAGGGACCGTGCGATGAAGTATCGCCACGAGTTCCGCGTCCGGGCGAGCGGCGAGGAGGTCTGGCGCTTCTTCGAGCAGCCGCTGGAGGTTGCGCAGTGCATGCCCGGCGTCGAGAAGGCGGAGCCCCTGGACGGTGAGGATGACGGCTATTCCGTCCGGGCGACCCAGAAGCTCGGGCCGATGTCGACGACATTCAAGGCCAAGGTCCGCATCACCGAGCGCGTCGCCGGCACGCGCATCGCATTCACGGCGACCGGCAAGGCGGTGCGCGGCGCGGTCGGCAACTTCCGGGCGCAGAACGCGGTCACGCTGACGGAGGCCGGCGGCGAGACCTGTGTCGCGGTGGAGGGCGAGGTGGCGCTCGCCGGCGTGCTCGGCACCGTCGGCAGCGCGGTGATCAACAAGCACGCCGCGAAGGTGACCGCCGAATTCGCCCGCAACCTGGAGCAGGCGCTTTCGGCCGTAGACGGGCCATGCACTGAGATCCGGCCCGGGGAGGCAACCGTTGAGCGGCGATGAACTGGCCATCGCCTTCCACCTGAACGGCGAGACGGTCTCGGCCGAGGCGCCGGTGCGCATGCACGCGGCGGATTTTCTGCGCCATCGCCTGGGTTGGACCGGCACCCATGTCGGCTGCGAGCAGGGCGTCTGCGGCATGTGCACGATCCTGGTGGACGGCGCCGCGATCAAGTCCTGCCTGATGCTCGCCGTGCAGCTCGACGGTACCGAGGTGACGACGGTCGAATCCCTGGCCGAGGGCGACCGCCAGAATGCCGCGCAGGAAGCCTTCAAGCGGCACCACGCGCTCCAGTGCGGCTACTGCACGCCGGGCTTCCTGATGCTGGCGGAGAGCCTGAAGGCCAGCGGACGCGCGCTCTCCCGCGCGGAGATCCGCGAAGAGCTTGCCGGCGTGCTCTGCCGCTGCACCGGCTACGAGAACATTCTGCGCGCGGTGGAAGAGTATCTGGGCTCGGACGAGCCCGAGGCCGCGCCGTGAACACGCCCCGCCAGAGCCTGATCGGCGCCGCCCTCCCACGCAAGGAGGACGACCGCCTGCTGCGCGGAGACGGCCTCTTCACCGACGACGTGCAATTGGCCCACCAGCTGGAGATGGCGGTGGGCCGCTGCCCCTTCCCCCGCGCCGCGATCGGCGCAATCGACGTGAGCGAGGCAAGTGCACTCCCCGGCGTCCGCCACATCCTGACGGGCGCCGACGTGCGGGCTGCGAGCCAGCCGCTGACGGTGCTGAGGCCCGTGCCCGGCGCGCCGCTGCTGCCCTACTATGCGCTCGCGGGCGACAAGGCGATCCACGAGGGCCAGCCGGTGGTGAGCGTGGCCGCGACCAGCCGCGCCATCGCCGAAGACGCACTGGAGCTGATCGACATCGACTACGAGCCGTTGCCGCACGTGACCGATACGCTGGGCGCGCTCGCCGACGATGCGCCCGTCCTGCACCCCGAGACGCTGTCCTCGAACCTTCTGACCAGCAACGTGGACCGCGCCGGCGAGCCGGAGAGCCGCATGGCCGAAGCCCCGGTCGTCGTGGAAGGGCGTTTCCGTGTGAACCGGGTGAGCGCGCTCCCGATGGAGGCGCGCGGCATCGTCGCCCATTGGCGCGCGGGCGCCCGCACGCTGGAGGTCCACGCCTCCACCCAGACGCCGCACCTGATCCGGCAGCAGCTGGCGGAGTGCCTGCCGCTGGACGAGGGCTGCGTTCGGGTCATCGCGTCGGATGTCGGCGGCGGCTTCGGCATGAAGCTCGGCCTCTACCCGGAGGACGTGCTGGCTGTGCTGCACGCGATGGCGCTCCGGCGCCCGGTCAAGTGGATCGAGGACCGCCTGGAATTCTTCCGCGCCAGCACGCAAGCGCGCGAGGCCGTGTTCGACATCCGCATCGGTGCCGAAGCCGACGGCCGCATTGTCGCGATCACCAACCAGTACACCACCGACCTCGGCGCATGGAACTCGACCTACGGCTCGGCGCAACTCTCCAGCGTGGTCTTCACGGGCCCCTACAAGGTGGCCGATGCGGCGGTCGAGCGCCGCGTCGCGCTCACCAACAAGACGCCGATCGGGGCCTATCGCGGCTACGGCCAGCCGGAGGTCAACTTCGCGCTGGAAGTCCTGATCGACCGGCTGGCACGGAAGCTCAAGGTCGACCCGCTGGAGTTGCGGCGAAAGAACATGCTGCGGCCGGAAGACCTGCCCTGGACCACGCCGAGCCGCGCGGTCTACGACAACGGCGATTATCTCAAGACCCTGCAGATGGCCGCCGACGCGGTCGACTACGACACCCACCGGGCCATGCAGCGGCAGGAGCCGGACGGCGAGCGGCTGAAAGGCATCGGCTTCGCCTCCTTCGTCGAGCGCACGGGCTATGCCAGCGCGCGCTTCCTGGCGGGCCGGGGCTCGCGCTTCGGCGCCCACGAGAGCGTGACCTTGAGGGCCAACCGCTCCGGCGGCATCGACCTCTATACCGGCGTCTCGACCTTCGGCCAGGGCAGCGAAACGGCGTTTGCCCAAATCTGCGCCGAGGTCTTCGGCATCGACTACGAAGCCATCGCCGTCCACGCCGGCGACAGCGGCGCATCGCCGCTCAACACCGGCGCCTTTGCATCGCGCACCCTGATCGCGGCCGCCGGCGCCATCCGCGAGGCCGCGGACGCCTTGCGTGACAAGACGCTGCGCATCGCCGCCATGGTCCTGCAATCGACGCCGGACGCGCTGGAGGTGAGCGGGCGCGCCGTGCACGTGGCGAACGAGCCCGGCCGCACCGTGCCGCTCGCCGACATCTTCACCCGCGCGATCATCGGGCAAGGAATACCGGAGGACGAGGAGCCGGGCTTGGAGGCGGCCGCGCACTTCGAGCCCTCGCACGCGTCGTTCTCCTTCGGGACCGCCGCGGCCGTGGTCTCGGTCGATCCCGAGAGCGGCGAGTTCGACGTGGAGCGCTTCGTGATGGCGCACGACTGCGGCGTCGTGGTCAACCCGCCGCTCGTGGAGGGCCAGGTGCGGGGCGGACTGGTCCAGGGGCTGGGCGCGGCGCTGGCGGAGGAGCTTCGCTACGACGCAAGCACAGGCCAGCTCGTGAGCGGCAGCATGCTGGACTACTTCGCGCCCACCATCATGGACGTGCCGCCCATCGACCTGCTGCATACCGAGGTCCCGTCTGCGGTCACGCCCTTTGGCGTGCGCGGCGTGGGCGAGGTCGGCACGATCCCGCCGGCGGCGGCGGTCACGAACGCCGTCTGCGACGCGCTGGCGGACGACGGCGTCGAGATATCGACCCTGCCGCTCACGCCGGAGCGCGTCTGGCAAGCGCTGGCAGCGGCACGGGACGCCCGCGCGGCCCACGAGCCAGGATGAGATAGCCGAGATGGAGTATCCCGCCCGCGGGCGCTATGCGAACGCCGGCCTCTCGCCGCTGGAAGACGATGCGATGGCGTGGCTGGACGGCTTCTACCAGCTGGAGCACCTGATTGCGACGCGGATGTGGGCGATCAAGATTTGCCCGGAGGCCTCGCCCGAGGTGAAATTTGCGGCGCTGACGCACGATGCCGAGCGGTTCTTCCCCGGCGGCCCGTCCAGCACGCCGACCAACGGCTTTGACGATCCCGACTATCTCTTCGCGCACTCCACCCGCTCGGCGAACATCGTGGAGGAATGGCTGCGCGGTCGCACGCCGGCGCCGGACGAGGCGTTCATCCGCCGGGTGCGCCGGCTCATCCTGCGCCACGAGATCGGCGGCGGCTGGGAGGCCGACTTCGTGCAGGCGGCGGATTCGCTCTCCTTCCTGGAGACCCTGGACTGGATCACCGTGGATTGGGTGCGGGACGGCCGCTACACCATCGCGCAGGCGCGCGAAAAACTGGACTTCACCGTGGAGCGCATCCGGCCATCCATCGCCGTCGCCGCAGCGCTGCCGCTCTACGAGAGCGCCGTGCGCGCGCTCGATGGCGCTGAGGACTGCACCATGGACCTGAAGCGCCGCCGCGAGCTGGCGAGCAGCCGGCGGTTCCTGTTCGGATTGCCGATCCCTCGGACAGACTGACTCCGGCCTGACTCTGACGGGCCGGCGCTGAGGCAAATGAGCCGGGATTTTCTCGCAACCGGTGATCCAATGGTTAGGGCAAGTCCAGTCGTCTCCGGCCATGTCCCGAGAATCCCGGTCGCCCCTAGAGCACTTTCCGACCTGACGGGCTCACGGCGGTCCCGCCACCCACCTCCCCCTGCCCCCTCCTCTCAGGAGGAGGGGGAAAGAAAGCGCGGCACCGCCCCTTCTCCCTCTCCTCCCCCGAGCCAAGCTCGCGGAGCGAGCGCGTCGCGCGGAAACGCGCGCATGAGCGCGCGATGCGCTTGAGGGAACATGAAAAGGGGGAGGAGAGGGCCGGGGTGAGGTGGGGGAAGCTCGGGCAACACCGCACGAAGATTGGGCACCCGCGGCAACTCGCTGCGATCGTGTCTGAACGAAAAGTGCGCTAGCCAAGCAACTGCAGCGCCTCTTGAGCCACGGGACTCGGTGCCGTTGCGGACCCTGTGAAGTATGCCATCGAGGCCGACAGAATCCGGTCCCGCCATGCGGTGGGCGCCATGACCCTGTAGTTCTCCAGGGCGGCCTCGGTGAACTTGAAGTCGTGCGACCGCCGGCCGTTGCGAGCCAAGTGCCGGCGTGTACTGGCGACGAACCTGTCCGCGGAGCCGCCCTGTTGCAGGTAGTGCAACGCCTTGCGAGCACCGGCGGAGCGATCGTGCGGCAGTTCGGAGAATGCCTCGCGCAGCGCGTCCGCGCCGTCGCCGGAGACCGCGAGAGGTTCCAGCTCGTCGATGCGCAGACCGGGCTGTGTGTTGCCAACGCGGCGCCGAAAGGCCGGCATGAAGGCCGCCGACTGCAAGAGCGCCAGAAGCTGCGTGTCCTCGGCTCGCGCGTGCCGGAACACGTAGTGAAATGCGTTGGCGGATGTCTGGGCGTGCACCGGAACCACCGAGGGCCGTCTCAACACCAGCTCCGCGGCCGTGGCGAAGAGAGCCTCCCATATCGAGTCGGCAGAGACGCCGCGTTTCAGCAGGTCGATTACCGCCCGGCCCGCGTCGAGCTCCGAGACCTCGCGCAGCGCGCGGACCAGCCCGTCGCGCGCCGCGTCGTCCCGGTGGCCCCGTTGCCAGCTCTTCGGGATCTCTCGCAGCATC
>JAJDVB010000053.1 GCA_022826345.1 Alphaproteobacteria bacterium | reverse complement strand
CCGGTGATGTGACGGTCGAGCACCTGCTTCTCGATGCGCCGGCGGATGATGTAGAGGTCGATTTCGAACTGGTCGTCATCAACGCCGCGCCGGTTGACGATCATCACCTGCTCGATCTCGGGCCGGGCGGCGTTCGCCTTTTCCCCGATCACCGACGAATCGATCGGCACCTGGCGCCAGCCCACGATGCCGTGGCCGAAGCGGAGGATCTCGGTCTCGACGATGCTACGGCAAATATCCTGCGCGCCGAGGTCGGTCTTGGGCAGGAACACCATGCCGACGGCGAGCCGTCCGCCTCTGGGGCTCTGGCCCATCGCCTCTAGATGCTCCCGGAAGAAGTCTTGCGGAATCTCGACGTGGATGCCGGCGCCGTCGCCGGTCTTGCCGTCGGCGTCGACCGCGCCCCGATGCCACACGGCCTTGAGCGCTGCGATGCCGGCCTCGACCACGTCGCGCCGCGGTGTGCCGTCGAGCGCGGCGATCAACCCGACCCCGCAGGAGTCGTGCTCGAAGGAGGGGTCGTAGAGGCCGAAGCCCTGGCCGGCCTCGGCGGCACGGGGATGGTGCTGTCGCTCCTTCATGCGGCTGCCTCCCTCACGCCATCGCGTTCGTCCGCGTTCGCCTGGATGTAGCGGTGAATAGAGCGCGCGGCGTCGCGTCCGTCCTTGATCGCCCACACAACCAGCGAGGCGCCGCGCACGATGTCACCGATGGCGAAGACGCCGTCGAGGCTCGTCATCATGGTGCGCCAGTCGATCAGCAGCGTGCCCCAGCGCGTCGTCTTCAGCGTGGGCTCGCCGAAGAAGGTCGGCAGGTCCTCGGGGTCGAAGCCCAAAGCCTTGATGAGCAGGTCGGCGTCGATGGAGTAGCTTGAGCCCGGGATGGGCTGGGGCGTCTGCCGCCCGCTCGCGTCGGCGACGCCGAGGTGAATGCGCACCGCGCGCACGCCCTGGACCGTCGTATCGCCGAGCACGGCTTCGGGCGCAGACAGCCAGACGAACTCCACGCCCTCTTCCTCGGCGTGGCGCACCTCCTGCATCGAGCCCGGCATGTTCACGCGGTCCCGGCGGTAGAGGCAGCGCACCGACCGCGCGCCCTGGCGCACCGCCGTGCGCACGCAGTCCATCGCCGTGTCGCCACCGCCGACGACCACGACATTCTTGCCGCTGGCGTCCAGCGTGCCGTCGTCGAAGGCCGGCACCGCATCGCCCAACCCCTTGCGGTTGCTCGCGGTGAGGTAGTCCATCGCCTGGAAGATGTTGCCGAGGCCGATCCCCGGCAGGGACACATCGCGCGCCTTGTAGGCGCCGGTCGCGATCACCACTGCATCGTGTTGCGCGCGCAGCTCCACGAGCGAACAGTCGCGCCCGACCTCGACGTTGAGGTGCATATGCACGCCGCCCTCGTTGAGCAGGTCGGCCCGGCGCTGGACGATGGATTTCTCCAGCTTGAAGTTCGGAATCCCGTAGATCAGCAGGCCGCCGACCCGGTCGTAGCGGTCGTAGATGTGGGCCTGATAGCCCATGCGGCGCAGCTCCTCGGCGACCGTCAGGCCGCCCGGTCCGGCACCGACGATGCCCACCGACTGCGGCCTCTCCGCCCTGGGTTTCGGCGGCTTGACCCAGCCGTTGCGGAAGGCCGTGTCGGTGATGTAGCGCTCCACGGCGCCGATGGTGACCGACTCGAAGCCCTTCTCGATCACGCAGTTGCCTTCGCAGAGGCGATCCTGCGGGCAGATGCGGCCGCAGATCTCCGGCATGTTGTTGGTCGCCGACGAAATCTCGTAGGCCTCTTCCAACCGCCCTTCGGCGGTGAGCATCAGCCAGTCTGGGATGTTGTTCGAGACAGGGCAGTGAATCTGACAAAAGGGGACTCCGCACTGGGAGCAGCGCGCGGCCTGGTCCGCCGCCGCCTCGGGCCGGAAGTCCTCGTAGACCTCGCCCCAGTCGCGGCGGCGGAGCGCCGGCGCCCGCTTGTCCGGGTGCTCCTGCTCCAGCGTCACGAATTTGAGCATGTCTGCGCCCACGCGCTCTCTCCCCAGAATTTTGGCATGGCGGCCGCTATCGGCACCGCTCTTGCGCCGCTGCCCCTGTGTACTATAGCGGCAAGCCGGTACATGCGCCAGACAAATCAACGTTATAAGACAGTGTTACTGTCTGAATAGCGCGCGGGTCGCCGAGTCGAATTTCAGCCCGACCGGTCCGACCAAAGTTTCGGAGAATTTTAGTGTCGAATCGCGACGATATGTCGCGGGCAGCGCACCGTGCCTGATCGGACCAGCGATGGTATAAGCGCGCCGCGGCCCGAGTCGGTCGACACTGAGGCAGCAGCACGCCCGTGCCGTTCCTTCATATCGTCGTCATCACGATCATTCAGGGCATCACCGAGTTTCTGCCGGTGAGCTCATCCGGCCATCTGGTGCTCGTGCCATTCGTCACCGGATGGCAGGACCAGGGGCTGGTCATGGACGTGGCGGTCCATGTCGGCACGCTGGCGGCGGTGCTGGTCTACTTCTGGCGCGATCTCGGGCAGATCATCCTCGGCTGGATCGGCGGGCGTTGGCGCCGGCGGGACCGGCGCCTGGGCCGGGCGCTCGGCTTCTACGTGGTGGTCTCGGCGATCCCCGTCATCCTCGTGGGCGGCGCGATCTACGTGCTGGGGCACGAGATGCTGCGCAACCCGGAAGTCGTCGCCTGGACCACGATCGGCTTCGGCATCCTGCTCTATTTCGCCGATCGCATCGGGATCACCGTGCGAGAGGTCGAGCACATGACGCTCGGCCACGCCCTCTTCATCGGGCTTGCTCAGGTGCTCGCGCTCATCCCCGGTGCGAGCCGCTCCGGCGTCACCATGACGGCGGCGCGCTGGCTCGGCTACGAGCGGCCGGAGGCGGCACGCTTCGCGATGCTCATGTCGATCCCGGTGATCGCGGCGAGCGGCGTGGTGGCTGGCTACGACGTCTGGCAGCAGGGCGATCCGATCGTTATCGGCAGCGCGGCGCTTGCTGCGGCGCTCTCCTTCGTGGTGGCACTGCTCGCGATCGCGCTGCTGCTCGCCCTGCTGAGACGCGTGAGCTTCACGCCGTTCGTGATCTACCGCCTGCTGCTTGGCGGGGCCGTTTTGGTCTGGCTCCACTACTGGTCGTGACGCGCCGGCGCGGGAAAGGGCGATTCAGGTCTCGCTCACCGGTGCCGATTCGGTGTTGCCGCGCCGGTAGTCGCGCAGATAGGTCGGCAGAATGAGCTCGGCCGCCGTCGCGTCGACGCCGAGGTCGGCGAGCCCCAGCGCATCCGGAGCCACGACGTTGTCGATCCTGAGCAGCTTGACCTGATCTGGCGTGAGCGGAGGGATCGGCGCGAACTGCAGAAACTTCGCCATCACCGCCGCGGCGAAGAAGGGCACCGGCACGTAAAATGCCCCGCGGCCCGTCTCGCGCGAGACCAGCGCCATCAGCTCGGCGTAGCTGTAGATCGAGGGGCCGCCGAGCTCATAGGTCTTGCCCTCTGCCGTGTCGCCGCTCAGCGCCCGCTGGGTGGCCTCGGCGATATCGCCGACGAAGACCGGCTGGAACCGCGTGGTGCCCGCCTCGAACTCCGGCGTGAGGAACAGCCCGTCCAGCTTCATCTTCGGCAGGCCGTCGAAGAACAGCGGCAGCACCGGGACCAGACGCACCATGGACGCGAAGCGATTGAAGAAGTCGTCTTCAGGTCCGAACACGAGGCTCGGCCTGAAGATGGTGGCGTTGGGAAACGCCTCCCTGATCGCCGCCTCGCCGGCGGCCTTGGAGCGCGCGTAGTCCGAGGGCGAGGCCGGATCGGCGCCGATCGCCGAGACATGTAGCAGATGCGCGACGCCAGCCTCCGCCGCAGCCCGCGCGATGCGGTCGGCCGACGCCACGTGGACGGCGTAGAAGTTCTGCCGGCCGCGCTCGTAGAGGATGCCGGTCAGATTGATGACGGCGTCTGCGCCGGCGACGGCACGCCGGACCGAGTTCTCGTTCCGCACGTTGGCCTGGACCGGCACAACCTGGCCGACACCGCCGCACGGGCGCAGGAATCCGGCGAGCTCCGGCCGGCGTGTCGCAACGCGGATGCCGTAGCCCTCCTGTGCGAGCCGCTGGACGATGTGACGCCCGAGAAACCCGGTTCCACCAAAGATCGTGACGATTCGCAAGTCGGCCCCGCTCGCTCGGCCTTGCCGTTGATGCGCCCCGACTATTAGCCCGGATGTCTCATCGATGTCACGGCCTCCGTCGCGCAGGCGTTGACCCTAGTGAGAGTTCCGGGCTAGGCAGCACGCCATGGCGCAGCACCTCCATCGCGGCGACCTGCCGCCGGGGCTCACCTTCGGCGATTCGGTGGCGATCGACACCGAGACGATGGGCCTCAGCCCGCATCGGGACCGGCTCTGCCTGGTGCAGCTCTCGCGCGGCGACGGCGACTGCCACCTCGTTCAGCTCCCGCCGGGCGAGCCCATCGATGCCCCCAATCTGGCGGCTCTGCTGGCCGATGCGGCGGTGCTGAAGATCTTCCACTTTGCCCGCTTCGACATCGCGGTGCTGGAGCACGCGCTCGGAGTCCATTGCGCGCCGGTCTATTGCACGAAGATCGCCTCGCGCCTGTCGCGCACCTTCACCGACCGCCATGGCCTGAAGGACCTCTGCCGCGACCTGCTCGGCGTCGAGATATCCAAGCAGCAGCAATCATCCGACTGGGGTGCGGACCGGCTCTCCTCGAACCAGCTCGACTACGCCGCGAACGACGTCCTCCACCTGCACCCGCTTAAGGAGAAGCTCGACGAGATGCTCGCGCGCGAGGGGCGCACCGAGCTCGCCGAGGCCTGCTTTGCGTTCCTCCCCTACCGGGCGCGCCTCGATCTCGAGGGCTGGCCCGAGGTGGACATCTTCGCTCACGATTAGCCTGGGTGCCTCACCGGGCCGAGCGTGAAGCCTTGGCAACGCTTCCATGTCAGCGCTAGCCTTGCCGAACCACCGGGCTGATCGACGGGGGGCCGCGCCATGTACGATGCGATCGTTGTGGGGGCGCGGTGTGCCGGCGCCTCTCTTGCGATGCTTCTCGCCCGCAGGGGCTATCGCGTCTTGCTCGCCGACCGGGCGACGTTCCCGAGCGACCACACCATGTCGACGCATCTGGTTTGGCAGAATGGGGCCAACCGTCTGCGGAAGTGGGGTCCGCTCGACACGGTCGCCGCCTCGAACTGCCCGCCGATGTCTTCGTTCTTCATCGACTTCGGAGACTTCCGGCTCGACGGCGAACCGACACCGGCGGACGGCCAGAAACACGCGTTCTGCCCCAGACGCTTCCTGCTCGACAAGTTCTTGGTCGATGCCGCGGCGTCGGCAGGCGCCGAGGTGCGGGAGGGCGTCTTCGTCCAGGAGCTCGACGGCGACGGCGACCGCGTGACCGGAATTTCCGGAACCGACAAGAACGGTGCCACCGTTCGCGAAACTGCCCGGATCGTCGTCGGCGCGGACGGCATGAACTCGCTGGTAGCGCGCGCGGTGCAAGCGCAGGAATACAACGCGAAACCACGGCTGCAGAGGACTTACTTCAGCTACTGGAGCGACGTGCCGTCCCATGCCGTGGAGATCTACGTCGGGGAGTGGCGGGGGGCATACGCGTTCCCCACCAACGACGGCCTGACGGTGGTCGGCGCGAACTGGACCGCGCGAGACGCTCGCGACGTCAAGGCTGACATCGAGACGAACTACCTCGAGACGCTGGAAGCCTGGACACCGTCACTCGCCGAACGGGTGCGCGATGGCACGCGCGAGGATCGCTGGCTCGGCGGCTCCATTCCAAGCTTCCTCCGCAAGCCCTATGGACGTGGCTGGGCGCTAGTGGGCGATGCCGGTGTCACCATGGACCCGTGTACGGCAGAGGGCATCACCAACGCGCTGCGCGATGCCGACTTCCTGGCCGATGCCCTCGACGAGGGCCTCTCCGGCCAGCGACCGATGGACGAAGTGCTTGCCCAATACGAGCAGCGACGCAACGCGGCGATCCTGCCGATCTACGAGCTGACTTGCGAGATGGCGCCCTTCGCACCGCTGCCGCCCGAGAGGCGACAGCTCCTGGATGCCCTGATCGGCAACCAGGCGGACACCAATCGGTTCCTGGGCTTGATCGCCCAGACCGTCTCGATCCCCGAGTTCTTCGCCGAAGAGAATGTACAGAGAACTCTGTCCACTGCATCGAACGTGCACTGATCCTCGCGGAGACGCGCCCAGCCACCGCGTGCGACGTTGCGCAGGCTTGACGAGGACAGGACGTGCGAGAGGCGCTCCCCACCTGCTACGATTGCCCGTCTTACAAGAGCTTAGCGGAACGTAGCGATCGCTCGTTCACGCGGCACAGGGACGGGCTCCATGAGCACTGCTGCAGCCGGCGGCCGCAAAGGTATCCGCTACCAGCCCGACGAGAGGCCGCCACCCGCGCTCGCCCTGGGCCTCGGCACTCAGCTCGCAATTCTATCGGTCGCCGGCATCATCCTGATCCCGACGGTGGTGATGCGGGCCGGCGGCGCGAGCGAGAGCTATCTCTCTTGGGCGGTGTTCGCCACGGTCGCGATCTGCGGGGCGACCACGATCTTGCAGGCCTTCCGGCTGGGCCGGATCGGCTCGGGCCATGTGCTCGTGATGGGGGCATCCGGCGCCTTCATCGCAGTCTGCATCACGGCGGTTGCCGAGGGCGGCCCGGCGCTGATGGCGATCCTCGTACTGATCGTGTCGTTCGTTCCGATCCTGCTTTCCGCCCGGCTCTCGCTGTTCCAACGCATCCTGACTCCGACGGTCTCGGGCACCGTGGTCATGCTGATCCCGGTCACGGTCATGCCTGCCGTCTTCGATCTGCTGAGCGCGGTGCCGGCGGAAACCCCAACGCTGGCAGCACCGCTGAGTGCGCTCGTGGTGGTGCTGGTCATCGCCGGGATCGCGTTGAAGATGGCGGGCGCATGGCGGCTCTGGGCGCCGGTCATCGGCGTCATCGTGGGCTCGGGCGTTGCCGCGATCTTCGGGCTCTACGAGGCGGGCCGCGTCGTCGATGCGCCGTGGATTGGCCTGCCGACAGGAGAATGGGCGGGCTTCGATCTCACCTTCGGGCCGTCGTTCTGGGCACTGCTGCCGGCCTTCCTGTTCGTGGCCGTAATCGCCTCCGTGCGGACCGTGAGCGGTGCGGTCGCCATCCAGCGGGTATCGTGGCGGCGGGCGCGGGCGGTGGATTTTCGCGCGGTGCAAGGCGCGGTGACGGTGGACGGGCTGGGCAACTTGCTCTCCGGCCTCGCCGGCACGACGCCCAACGCGGCCACGACCGTCGGCGCATCGGTCACCGAGCTCACGGGCGTGGGCGCCCGCAGCGTCGGCATCGCCACCGGGGCGGTTTTCATCGTCATGGCGTTTCTGCCCAAGGTGCTCGCTATCGTGCTGGCCATCCCGGGACCGGTGGTCGCGGCCTATCTCGGGGTGCTGCTGGCGATGCTCTTCATGGTCGGCATGAAGATCGCCATCCAGGACGGGATCGACTACCGCAAGGGGCTGATCGTGGGAGTCTCGTTCTGGCTCGGCGTCGGCTTCCAGAACGACATGGTCTTTCCCGAACTGGTCAAGGAATTCGCCGGCGGTCTCTTCCGGAACGGGGTCACGACCGGGGGCATTGCGGCCATCCTCATGACGCTCTTCGTGGAGTTGACGGGCTCCCGCCGCAGCCGGATCGAGGCGGCGTTCGATCTCGCGGTCCTGCCCAAGATCAGGGAGTTTCTCAGCGAGTTCGCGATCCGCAACGGCTGGGATGCGGCGATGGCCCATCGGCTCGACGCCGCCTGCGAGGAGACGCTGCTGACGCTCGTCCGCGAGGACGAAGACGAAGACCACCGTCGCAGCCTGCGCCTTTCCGCGCATCGGGAGGGCAGCGGGGCCGTGCTGGAGTTCGTCGTCACGTCGCGGGAGGACAACATCCAGGACCGGCTCGCGCTGCTTGCCGACGATCCCGGCGATGCGCCCGCCGAACACGAGGTGTCGCTGCGGCTGCTGCGCCGCCTCGCGTCCTCCGTCCGCCATCAGCAGTATCACGGGACCGATATCGTCACTGTCCGCGTGGCTGCGCCGGCATCGGACGACCAGGCAAAATGATCCCACGCAAACTGCAGCCGCAGGGTGTATGTATACCGCCTGCGGCTATATGATTTTTGAGATGCTTCGTACCGTCCTCCTGACCGAGGGAGAACCGCGATGACGGAACGAGAGAGGCCTTGCGGCCGTGCCGACGACGCGCGCCCTGCTGACGAGGGCCGCGCGCCGGAAATCTCCGAGTCGAATGAGCCCGTTGCGATCGTCGGCATGGCCTGCCGTTTTCCCAGTGCGGACGGCCTTTCCGCCTTCTGGCGCATGCTGGAGGCGGGTGAGAGCGGGGTGATCGAAGGGGTTCCCGGCTCCGGCGAGGGCCGCATTGGCGCTCTGTTCCCCGATGCCGCGCAGGCTCCGGCGTGCCGATTCGGCGCCTATCTCGACGAGCTTGAGCTGTTCGACGCGGCCTTCTTCCGCATTTCGCCGGTGGAAGCGCAATTGCTCGACCCGCAGCAGCGAATGATGCTGGAGACCTGCTGGCGCGCACTGGAAGACGCCGGCATGGACCCGGAGCGCCTCAAGGGCAGCCGCACCGGCGTCTATGCCGGGATCAGCAACAACGAGTATCGCGGGCTGATTCTGGAGACCGCCTCCCCGGATGAGCCCGCCGTGAGCCTCTATTCCGTCACCGGCACCTCCTTCAACACCGCTATCGGCCGGGTTGCCTTTGCGCTGGGGCTGGAAGGGCCGGCCTTGGCGCTGGATACGGCCTGCTCGTCCTCGCTGGTCGCGATCCATCAGGCGGTGACCGGCCTGCAGCGAGGCGAGGCGGACCTCGCGCTCGCCGGCGGCGTGCACGCGATCCTCTCGGGCCGGCTGCTGGAAATGCGCGCCAACGCCGGCATGCTCTCGCCGGACGGGCGCTGCGCCACCTTCGACGCGGCTGCCAACGGGTACGTGCGGGGCGAGGGCTGCGGCATCGTGGTGCTCAAGCGGCTCTCCGAGGCGGAGGCCGACGGCGACCGTATCTGGGCCGTGGTGCGCGGCTCCGCGCTCAACCAGGACGGCGCCAGCCCCGGATTGACGGTGCCGAGCGGCCCCGCCCAGGAGAAGGTGATCGAGGCGGCGCTAAGGCGGGCGGGATTGCAGCCTGCCGACGTCGACTATGTGGAAGCCCACGGGACGGGCACCGACGTCGGCGATCCGATCGAGGCGCAGGCGACCGGCACCGCATACGGCCGCGGGCGCGACGCAGATCGCCCCCTGCTGATCGGCTCGGTCAAGACCAACATCGGCCATCTCGAAGCCGCCGCAGGGGTCGCCGGCATAATCAAGACCGTGCTGGCCATGAACCGGGGGGTCATTCCCAGGCACCTCCATTTCCGGGTCCCGAGACCGGAAATCGACTGGGAGCGGCTGCCGCTGCAGGTGACGGCGACGCCCACTGACTGGCCGGTCATTGACGGCAGCCCGCCCAGGGCAGGCGTGAGCGGCTTCGGCTGGTCGGGCACCAATGCCCATGTCGTGCTGGAGGGCTACGGCAACGGAGAGGGCGCCGACGGGCTGAGCCCCGAGCACTGGAACGCCGGACCGCCCCTGCGGGTCGCTGCCTCGCAACCGGTCTCCATCAGCGAGTCAGCGCCACAGCAGGATGGTCTCGTCCCGCGCGCAGCGCGTTTCCTGCCGCTCTCCGGCAAGTCGGATACGGCGTTGCGGGAGTCCGCCGGACGCTATCTCGCGTGGCTCGACGAGAGCGCCGACGCGGCCTTGCTCGCCGACATGGCTTGGACCGCCGCCACCGGCCGCAGCCATTTCAGCCATCGCGCGGGCCTGGTGTTCCACGACACGGACTCGCTGCGGCAAGGCCTAGCGGCGCTGGCGGAGGAGGACGAGCAATCGGCGCGGCGGACGGTCGCCAGGGTTGCGTTCGCCTACACCGGTCAGGCCAGCCAGTGGCCCGGCATGGGCGAAGCGCTCTACGCGAGCGAGCCGGTGTTCCGGTCGGTGCTCGACCGCTGCGATGCCTTGCTTGCGGAGGACCGGGGCGGCGCCTCGCTGCTGGACGTGATGTTCGGGCGGCCCGGCGCGGCGGGCGACCTGGACGATCCGCAGTGGAAACAGCCGGCGATCTACGCACTGGAGTGCGCGCTCGCGGCGCTCTGGGAGAGCATCGGCATCCGGCCCAGCGTCGTGCTCGGGCACAGCCTGGGCGAAATCGCGGCGGCGCACACCGCCGGCGTCTTCAGCTTGGAAGACGGCCTGCAATTCGCGGCGGCGCGCGGAAGCCTGATCGGGGCGCTCCCCGGCGAGGGCGCGATGGCGGCGGTCTTCGCGCCGGCGCCCCGCGTGGCGGACGCAGTGGCGGCGCAGAACGCGGCGTCGGACGGGCCGGACCTCAGCATCGCGGCGGACAACGGTGCCCACCAGGTGGTGAGCGGCCCGGTCGCCGATATCGAGGCGATTCTCGCGCGGTTCGAGACGGAGGAGGTTCGCGTCGCGCGGCTGCGCAAGAGCCCGGCCTACCACAGCGCCATGATCGAGCCGGCGCTGGGCGATCTGGAGGCCGCGATCTCGACGATCGCGTTCCAGCCGCCGTCGCTCACCTTCGTCAGCAACCTGACCGGGGAGGTTCTGAAAACAGGCGAGGCGCCGGACGCGGCGTACTGGCGGCGCCAGGCGCGCGAGCCGGTGGCGTTCCGCGCCTGCATCGAGACGCTGGCGGCGCTCGGCGTGGATGCCGTCATCGAGATCGGCCCCCATGCCGTGCTGGGGCCGATGACGACCATGGCGTGGCCGGAGTCCGCCGGGGCCGCGCCGGCGGTTCTCTCGAGCCTGCAGCGGCCGTCGAAGGATGAGGCCCCGCCGGCGGCAGGCTCCGGCGGGGGCTTCGTGGAGGCGGTCGCCGGCGCCTACGAGGCGGGTCTTCCGCTCCGCTTCGAAGGGCTCTTCGCGGGCGAGGAGCGTCGCCGGATCGCGCTGCCGGGCTATCCCTTCCAGCGCGAGCGCTATTGGATCGAGGCGCCCAGGAGACGGCGGTCCGACGCCGGCCATCCCTTGCTGGGTGCGCGCCACGAGTCCGCGAGCGGAGAGGTTGCCTTCGACACGGAGGTTTTCCCCTCCGATCCTGCGTGGCTCAGCGACCATCGCGTCTTCGGCCGGCTGATCGCGCCGGGCGCGCTCTACGGCGCCATGGCGGCATCGGCCACCCTAACCGAGGGCAGCGACGCGGTGCTTGTCGAGGACTTCCAGATGCAGAGCGCGCTGGTCTTCCCCGACGACGACGCCGAGGACGCCGCCGCCGAGGCGGGCCGGCGTGTACAGGTGCTGCTCGACGACGCCGAGGACGGTGCGGCGCGGCGCGTCCGCATCCTCAGCCGGGGCGAGGGCGAGGACGGCTGGACCCTGCACGCGGAGGGTCGGGTCGCGACAAGCTCGGCTGGCCCGGCGCCCGCTGCCCCTTCGCTCGATATCGAGGGATTGAAGGCCTCGCTCTCGCCGGTGGATCTCGCGGCTTACTACCGCGCCAAGGCCGCAGTCGGGATCGATCTCGGCCCGTCCTTCCGCACGGTGGAGGCGCTCTGGGCGAGACAGGGAGAGGCGATCGCCGTAGTGGCGCTCCCCGCCGGTGTGGAGCGAAACCCGTTCGACGTGCACCCGCTCGTGCTCGACGGCTGCTTCCAGGTCTTCGGCGCGGCGCGCAACCCCGACGGCGGCGAGGAAGGAATCACCTATCTGCCCTTTGCGTGGGAGCGGCTGTGGCTCAAGGACCGGCTGCCGGAGCGGCTGATCTGCCATGTGTCCATGAGGGAAGGCCGGCGCGATGCGGCTGAGGAGTCGGAGAGCGACGGGGTGCCAGAAGTTCACGCTGCGGACCTGCGGCTCTACGAGCCGGATGGGGCGCTCATCGGGGAACTGGCCGGCTTCACTGTGAAGCGGGCGACGCGGGCGGCGCTGCTCTCGGCGGTGGAGGGGATCGACGAGCTGCTCTACGAGGTCGTGTGGCAAGACCGCGCGCTTGCGCCTGGCATTCTGCCGGCCGACTTCCTCGCCGGTCCGACCGACGTGGCGGCCGGCATGAACCTCTTCACCGACTACCTGGCGAACGAGGGCGTCGAGGCTGACAACAGGGCCGCGCTGTTGGCGGACCTTGAGCACCTGTCGCACGCCTATGCGCTCGCGACGCTCGACGGGCTGGGCTGGCAACGGGAAGCCGGCGTGTCAGTGGAGTCCGAAGACCTGCGGCAACGGCTGAAGGTCGGGGACGAGCACGTGCGCCTCTTCCGCCGGTTGCTGGAGATGCAGGTGAGGACGGGCGTGCTGACGGAGCAGGACAGCGGTTTCGTCGTGGCGGTCGGGTCCGAAGACCCGCTGCCGGACGATATGCCGAACGACGCGGAAGCGTTCGCAGGCCGGATGGCGGCACAATACGACCACGGCTCCAACGAGATCGGGCTCTTCCGGCGCAGTGCCAATGCCTTGCCAGACGTGCTGCGCGGCGAGGCGGATGCGCTGACGCTGCTCTTCAGCAGCGGCGAGCCGACCGCGGCCGACCTCTATCTCAAGGCGCCAGTGGCGCGCGCGGCGAACCGGCTACTGGCGGATGCCATCGCGGCGCTCCTGGCCGACTTGCCGGCCGGGCGCCGGCTCAGGGTGATCGAGGTCGGCGCCGGCACCGGGTCGGCGACAGCCTCGGTCCTGCCCGAGCTTCCCGACGGGGGCTACGACTACGTCTACACGGACATCTCCGCCGGCTTCTTCTCGGAGGCGGAATCGCGCTTCGGCGGCGCCGAGGCCTCGATCGATTACCGGGTGCTGGATATCGAGAAGGACCCGGTGGAGCAGGGCTTCGACGCCCACGGCTACGACCTGGTGATCGCGTCCAACGTGCTGCACGCGACGCGCTACCTCAACGACACGCTGGCGCATTGCCTAGCGCTCCTCGCGCCGTCGGGCCAGCTGGTGGCGCTGGAGAATTTGCGCAGCCAGGGCTGGCTGGACCTGACCTTCGGGCAACTGGACGGCTGGTGGCGCTTCGCCGACGACTACCGCCCGCACCATGCGCTCGCCACCCCGGCCGTGTGGCGTCAGGCCCTCGGCGATGCCGGTTTCGACGACATCGCCATCCTGGGGTTCGATGAGTCCGACCCTAACGCCAACCCGGACCGGGGCGTGATCGTGGCGCAGGGACCGGCGGAGTTGAGCGAGGCCGCCGGCGTCTGGGTGCTGGCTGCCGACCGGGGAGGCCTCGCGGCCGAACTCGCCTCGGAACTCGCGGCGCACAACCAGACGGTCGTGCTGGCCGGTGCCGAGGCACCCACTGGCGGGCCATCGGCGGCGGACGGGGCCGGCGTGACCGGGGCGTTCGTGGATGCAGGGCAGCGCGACTCATGGAAATCCCTGCTGGACGACCTGCCTGCGGAGCCGCCGCTCGCGGGCATCGTGCATCTCGCCGGGATGGACGGCCACGGCGCTCAGGCGACCACGGACGAGATGGCGGCGGATGCGCGCCACGCGGCGGCGAGCGCGCTGGCCCTGACTCAGGCGCTCGCAGACAGCGACCTCGCCCCGTCGAAGGGGCTTTGGTTCGTCACGCGCGGGGCCCAGGTGCTGGAGCGCGAGCGGGGCGGCGAGCTGGCCGGCGCCACGCTCTGGGGGCTGGGCAAGGTGGCGGCGCGGGAGGCACCCCAGCTGCGGCCGAGGATGCTCGACCTCGACCCCGCCGATGCGGCGTCTCCAAACGACCTCGTGAACGAGCTTCTCTATCCCGATGCCGAGACCCACATCGCCCACCGCTTCGGCCGCCGCCAAGGTGCCCGGCTGGTCCGCGCCGCGGCGGTCACGGATCGGCTGGCCCTGCCGGAGGAGCCCGGCTGGATGTTGGAGCCCGACGCCGGCGGCTCCCTCGACGCCATTCAGGTGGTGCCGGAGCCGCAGCAGCCACTTGAGCCCGGCGAGGTCCGTGCCGCGATCGAGGCCTTCGGCCTCAACTTCCGCGACGTGTTCATTGCCATCGGCCTCGTCGATGACTTCATGGGCGGTGAATTCTGCGGCCGGGTACTGGAGGTGGGAGACGGCGTCTCCAGCGTCGCCGTGGGCGACCGCGTCGTCGGAATGACGTTCAAGAATTACGGCTCGGAGACGGTGACCCTGGAAAAGATGATCGTGCCCGCGCCGCCGGGGTTCTCGGTCACCGAGCTCGCGACCATTCCGACGGCCTTCGTCTCGGCGGCGCTCTCGTTCGAGCTTTCGGGGTTGAACGCCGGGGACCGGGTGCTGACTCATGCCGGCGCGGGCGGCGTGGGGCTGGCGGCGATCCAGCTGGCCCAGGCCGCTGGTGCGGAGGTGTTCGCCACGGCAAGCGCGCGCAAGCGGGACTACCTGCGCGCGCTCGGCGTGGCGCACGTGTTCGACAGCCGCACGACCGCGTTCGGCGCCGACATCCTCGAAGCCACGGGCGGTGCCGGGGTCGACATGGTTCTGAACAGCCTGACCGGCGAGGGCTACATCGAGGCGAGCCTCTCGTGCCTCGCGCAGGGTGGCCGCTTCGTGGAAATGGGCCGGGTGGACATCTTGAGCGAGGAGGAGATGGCGGCGGCCCGGCCCGACGTTGCTTACGCCATCCTCATGATCGACGTTCTCAAGGAGGAAGAGCCTGCAAAGGCCGGAGACATCCTGCGCGGGGTGATGGCGCGGCTAAAGGCCGGCGAACTGACACCGCTCATCCACGCCCGCTGGCCCGTGGCCGAGGCGGGGCGCGCGATGAAGTGCATGCAGGGTGCGCGTCACATCGGCAAGATCGTCTTCACCAACTCGCCGCTTGCCAGGGGTCGGCTGCGCGAGGACCGGAGCTATCTTGTGACCGGCGGACTCGGCGGCATCGGCATTGCGGTGGCCGGCTGGCTCGCGGATCGCGGGGCCGGCGCCATCGTGCTCAACGGTCGCCGGCCGCCTGACCCGGAGGTCGCCGAGGCGATCGAGGCGCTGCGCCAGCAGGGGGCCGCCGTGCAGGTGGAGCTCGCGGACGTGACGGACGCCGCCGCGCTCGACGCCATGCTGGCGCGGATGGACGCGGAGCTGCCGCCGCTCGCAGGCGTCATCCACAGTGTCGGCGTGCTGGCGGACGCCACCATCGGCAACCAGACGTGGGAGACCTTCGAGACGGTGCTCTGGCCCAAGATGTTGGGGGCCTGGCACCTGCACCGGGCGACCGCGCAGCGCGACCTCGACATGTTCGTCCTCTTCTCCAGCGTCGCCGGCGTGCTGGGCAATCCGGGTCAGGCCAACCACGCGGCGGCCAACGCCTTCCTCGACCAGCTCGCCGCCCATCGGCGCGCGTTGGGGCTCCCCGGCCAGGCCATCGCCTGGGGCGCGTGGTCGGAGATCGGTGAGGCCGAAGAGCAGCGCGAGCGAATGACCCGGCGCTCCGCGTCGGGCGGGATCGAGTGGATCACCCCGCAGCAGGGTCTCCGGGCCTTCGATCGGCTGGTGCGGGAAGACGCTACCACCAGCGTGGTGCTGGCACGCGACTGGGTGGCTTTCGGCGAGTCTCTCGAAACCCAGCCGCCTCTGCTGGAGGACGTGCTGTCCGACGGCGCGGACGAGGACGACGATGCGGCCTCGGCCGAAGACCTGCTCTCCCAGCTACGTCAGGCGCCTGCGGCGACGCGCGAGGAGGTGCTCGCGTCGTTCCTCCAGTCGGAGGTCAAGGCGGTGCTGCGGCTGCCGACCTCGCCGGCGCCCACCGTGGGCTTCTTCGATCTTGGCATGGACTCCCTGATGGCGGTGGAGCTGCGCAACCGGCTGAACCGCGCCTTCGCTGGCGCCTACACGGCCTCGAACACCGTGGTGTTCGACTATCCCGACATCGCCGCGCTCGCCGCCCATCTGGCGGGAGAGCTCGCCGAGGTTGCCGGCGAAGATGCCGCGCCCGCGACGCAGCCCGATACGGCGCCCAGCCCGGCGGTCCGGCGCGACGACGGGGGCAGCGCAGACGCCATCGCCATCGTGGGCATGGCGTGTCGCTTCCCCGGCGCACCCGACCTGCCGGCTTTCTGGCAACAGCTCGAAGCCGGTGCCGATGCGGTGACGGACGAGCGCCGGGAGCCGGAACCGTGGCAGGACTTCGTCGAGAACCTGCCTGCCCGGTACGGCGCCTATCGCCGCGCCGGCTTCGTGGCCGGGATCGACGAATTCGATGCCAAATTCTTCCGCATCTCGCCCATCGAAGCGCGGCTGATGGACCCGCAACAGCGGATGCTGCTGGAGACGACCTGGCAGGCGCTGGAGGACGCGGGGATCGATCCCGACGGGCTGCGGGGCAGCCGCACCGGAGTCTATGCCGGCGTAGCCTCCAGCGAATACCGGGACCTGATGAGGAGCGGCGACTACGGCATCGGCTACCTGAGCACCGCCGCGAGCATGGCCGTGGGCCGCGTCGCCTATCAATTCGGATTCGAAGGGCCGACCATGCCGGTGGAGCTCAACTGCGCCTCGTCTCTGATCGCGGTGCATCAGGCGGTCACGGGCTTGCGGCTCGGCGAGGTGGACCTGGCCCTGGTCGGCGGCGCGAACGCCGTGCTCTCGGCCGGCATCACCAGGGAGATGGCGGATCTGCAGCTGCTTTCGCCGGAGGGCCGATGCAAGAGCTTCGATGCCTCGGCAGACGGCTTCGTGCGGGGCGAGGGCTGTGGGATGGTCGTCCTCAAGCGGCTCGCCGAGGCGGAGGCCGACGGCGACCGCATCTGGGCGGTGATCCGCGGCTCGGCCTTCAATCAGAACGGCGCGACCGCCGGTGCGACGGTGCCCAACGGCCCGGCGCAGGAGCGATTGATCGAGCGGGCGCTCGCGCAGGCCGGTGTGGCGCCGGCGGAGGTCGACTACCTGGAAGCCCACGGCGCAGGCTCCGCGTTCGGCGATCCTATCGAGGTGCAGTCGGCAGCCGCGGTCTACGGCCAGGGGCGCGCGGCCGACCGACCGCTCCTGATGGGCTCGGTCAAGACCAACATCGGCCATCTGGAATCGGCGGCTGGGATCGCAGGCCTGATCAAGGCTGTGCTGGCGATCAAGCAGGGGGTGATCCCGCGGCACCTCCACTTCGATAATCCGAGCACGCTCGTCGAATGGGAGACGCTGCCGGTACGGGTGATGACGGAGACGGCGGAGTGGCCGCAGGAGGCTGATCGGCCGCCGCGCGCCGGGGTCAGCGCCTTCGGAATTTCGGGCGTGAACGCGCACGTCGTGCTGGAGGGGTACGGGTCAGCGAACGGCGCCTCGGCCGGGGCCGAAGGCGAAAACTCCCATGCGGGTGCAGCGCAGCGCGTCGCGGCGACCCTGCCGGAGCCGGTCGCGAGTCTGCCGCCGTCCGAGGAAGCCTTCTCCGCGCGCGATACGCGGTTGCTGCCGCTCTCGGCCAAGTCCGACGAGGCGCTCCAGGCGCTGGCGGGGCGATATCTCACATGGCTCGACGCGGAGGCCGACGCGTTGGCGGCCGAAGGCGCCGCATCCGACACCCTGCTCTCGGACATGGCGTGGACGGCCGCCGTCGGCCGCAGCCACTCCGGCCATCGCGCGGGCGTGGTGTTCCAGGACGCGGCATCGCTGCGACAGAGCCTCACCGCGCAGGCGCACGCGGACGCGGAGACTGGGCCGAGGACTGCGACGAAGGTGGCGTTCGTCTACACCGGCGAGACCGACCAGTGGGTCAGCATGGGCGGGGCGCTCTACGCGCGCGAGCCGGTGGTGCGCGCCGTGCTCAACCGGTGCGACGCGGCGCTCGGGGAGGATCGCGGGGCCTCGCTACTCGACGCAATGTTCGGCGGTCCCGGCGCCGAAGGGGGGCTGAGCGACCCCGCCTGGGCGCGGCCCGCGACCTATGCGCTGGCATGCGCGCTCACGGCGCTGTGGGCGAGCGTCGGCATCCGGCCGAGCGTGGTGGCGGGCCTTGGCGCAGGCGAGATCGCAGCGGCGCAGGCTGCCGGCGTGTTCGGTCTGGAGGACGGCTTGCGGCTCGCGGCGGCGGGGAGCGGTCCGGAGGCGGCGCTGGACGGCGTCGCAATCGCCGCGCCGTCGGTCGCCCTGGTGAGCAGCCTCACCGGCCGTGTGATGGATCCGGATCAAATTCTGGACGGCGCGTACTGGCGCCGCCAGGTGGCGGACGATCCGGAGTCGCTCAGCGGCTGTGCCGAGACCCTGGCCGCCCTCGGCGTGGACGTCGTCATCGAGATCGGGCAGGACGCCGTGCTGGCGCCGCTGTTGGCAGAGGCGTGGCCAAAGGCGGCGGAAAACGAAGCGGCGCCGACGCTATTGTCGAGCCTGCGGCAGTCGTCGGGAGGCGAAGAGGAGGCGGCGGGACATGCTGACGGCGACTTCGTGGAGGCGGTCGCCCGCGCCTACGAGGCGGGGCTCGGCGTGTCCTTCGCGGGGCTCTTCGCGGGCGAGACCCGGCGGCGCATCTCGCTACCCGGCTATCCGTTCCAGCGCCGACGCTTCTGGCTGCCGAAGCCGGGGGGACAAACCGCCGCGTCGGATTGAGCCGGCTAAGCGAGGCCCTGCCGCTCCAGGAACTCTCGGGTCACGGCGGCGCACTCCCTGGGCTTTTCCAACTGAAGAAAGTGCGTCGCCTCGGGAATGAAATCGTAGTCCATGGCCGAGACGATTCGCTGATCGAGCGTCGGCAGATACGCATGCGGCAAGGTGGGATCGGCGCCAATGATTTTCGTCGGGCAAGCGACCAGATCGAGGTCCAGCAGCGGGAAGAAGCTTCGGGCGTAGTCCATGAGCTGCGCCTCGTATTCGCGGGGACAGCGAAGTTCGTAAGCCTCGCCGTCCGCAGATTGCCGAAGCGTGGTCCGGGCCATCAGATCGTGCACGCCGGGAACGGCGCGCTTGAACGTGGGAAATATCCCCAAGAGCTCGATAAAATCCTCCCGCCTCTTGAAGCTATGCCCCCGCCGCCGGATTAATCTTGCCGCGCGCTCCGCAGCATCATGAAGCTCTGTCTGGCTCGCGCCGGGCTTGGTCAGCGGCGGATCGAACAGAATCAAACCTGAATAGAGCCTGCTGAACGAGAGCAGCGTGATGAGGGTAGCAAGGGAGTGATAAATGCCGACGGTCGGCTTGCTTCCATATTTGCGGTCGATGGACTCGAGGATGATGTCGTGGTCGCTAATCAGTGTCGGAATATTGTGATCAGTCTGGGTACCGACGCTGTTCCAACCGTGGTTCCTGAGGTCGTAGACCATCAGGTCGTAGTCGTCCGCGAGCAGAGACCAGAACGGGTAATAGAGATCGGCGGCGAGACCGCTGCCGTGGTTCAAGATGACCCTGGGGCCGGACGGATTGCCGTGTCGCCGCACGGTCGTGACGGTGTTGGCATCGAGACGGACGTCGAACGTCGAAATGGGGGCGGGTATTTCCCACACGATGTCAGCCGTCATGGCAGAGGGCCCGGTTTCTTCCCAACGCGCGCACTAAATGAGACGCAACGTTGGCGCGATCGCCGCGGGCCCGATATCGGAATCGCCGACCGCCCCCGAGTTCGGAGGCGGCCGGTCGTGCTCACGTAGCGCCGGAAACCATCACCCGGCGCGCGCATCGATAAAGGTCACGAGCTCCCGCAACGTGTTGAACTGCAGGCAGTCCTCCGCGACCATGTTCAACTTGAACTCCTGGTTGACCATCTTGAAGAACGCGACCGCTTCCACTGAAGAGACTCCGGCATCACTGAACGCTCGGTCGAAATCCGGATCGTGATCCAGGTCCAGGTTTTCGCTGATGAGCGTCCTCAGGCGAGCTTCTGTCGACGACATGCGTATGGTCTCCCTGTCTCTAAGGGTTGAAGTAAGGCCCCACACGGGGCTTTGGCATATCCAAGACCGATCACGCTGACGCCGCCGCTGGGGGCAAGAGGCGCAGCACACCGACCAGACTATATCATACCAAACGCGCTCCAAATTGACTCATTATCTCAATATGTTGTGGTGATGGACGGGACAACCTCCATAGACTGTGGTGATCGAGTCTCACCGTCGGAGGATGATGATGAGTGCGGCAACGCCGATAATCTGGCCGGAA
>JAJDVB010000117.1 GCA_022826345.1 Alphaproteobacteria bacterium | reverse complement strand
GTCGTAGCGGTCCATGCGGGGCCGCACGTAGACTGTGCCGTCCTCGGGAAAATAGACGCGGCCGGCAGGCGCGTGGGGGCGCAGGAACTTGCCAGCGTGGTAACTCGCGGCCAGGGTTACCGTGTTGATGCCGCAGTCGCGCATGCGGCCCGTGGCGGTGCCGATCCCCTCGTCCACCAGGTCCCAGGGATAGGCGTACATGCCCTTGTACACGGTCGCGCCTCCCGTGCTGCACCCGTGGCGCAGCAAACTTGCTGACCGGCGCGCGGGTCAGTTGAGCCGGTCGCGGACCTCCTGGATCGACTCTTCGATCATGCGATCGGCGCGATCTTCGTCGATCGTCTCGCTCATGAGACGGCGCGCGGCCTCGATCGCCAGCACCGCGGCGGTCTGGCGCACTTCCCGCATCGCCTCCTCCTCGGCGCGGGCGATGCGCTGCTCGGCAAGCTCGGCGCGGCGCTTCATCGTCTCCTCGAGCGCGGCCCGTGCCTCGGCGGCGTGGCGCTCGGCCTCCGCCTTGGCGTGCTCCACCATGAGGCGAGCCTCTTCTTCGGCCTCCTGGCGCTTGCGCTCGTGCTCCGCCAGCAGAGCTTGCGCCTCTGCGCGCAGCGCCGCCGCCTCGTCGAGCTCGTTCCTGATCCGCTCCGCCCGCTTGTCGAGGATCTCCGTCACCTTCTTGTAGGCGGCGCGGCCGAAGGCGCCGAAGAAGGTGATAAAAGCGATGAGGATCCAGAAGTTGGCCGACTCGGTGATCTGGCTGCCGAGAACGACGAAGACGCAGGCCGCGACGATCACCCAGAACTCGGGCTTGCGAACCATCTTCTTCATGCCTCAGCGCCCCTCGCCCATGCTCGCCTCCACCGCTGCCCGCGCAGCGGTTTCGGACGGAGCGGTGCCGACCAGCCTCTCGGTCGCGGCGCGGGCCACGTCGCCCGCGACGTCGCGCAGGCTGGCAAGCGCCTGGGCGCGCGTCTCCTGGATGCGCTCCTCCGCCTCCGCAGCCCTGGCGGCGAGATCGGCGTCGAGCTCGGCACGCAGCGCGTCCGCCTCCGCCGAGAGCTTGGCCTGGGTCTCGGCGAGCACGCCGTGGGCCTTGGAGCGCGCGTCCGCCAGCGCCTCCTCGTAGGCCTTGAGCGCGTCCTCGGCCCTGCCCTTCGCGCTTTCTGCGTCGGCCAGGTCCTCGCTGATCTTGTTCTCGCGGGCTTCGATGACGCGGCGTATCCGCGGCAGACCCACGCCCCACATGATCAGCATGAGCGCGACGAAGGTGACGACCAGCCAGAAGATCTGGGGCGCGTAGTCCCCCATCTCGAGCTGTGGCATCGGGCGCCTCCTGCCTCCGACTCAAGCCGCCGGATGGCTGTCGATCAGGAGCCGAACAGGATGATGAAGGCCATGACGAGCGCGAACAGCGCGATCGCCTCGGTCAGCGCGAAGCCCAGCAGCACGTTGCCGAACAGCTTCGGCGCCGCCGCCGGGTTGCGCCCCGCAGCGGAGACGTAGTTGCCGAAGATGATGCCGATGCCGACACCGGAGCCGGCCACGCCGATCGTGGCGAGGCCGCCGCCAATGAGCTGACCGAGCAGTTTCGCTGCTTCTGCGTCCATGATCCTGTTTCCCTCGGTTTGTTCGGAGATTGTGGCTTGCGACCCGCACCCGTCCGCTTAGTGATGCAACTCGATTGCGTCGCGGATGTAGAGGCAGGTCAGAATGGTGAAGACGTAGGCCTGGAGCACGGCGACAAGAAGCTCGAGCCCGTAGAGCGCAACGATGAACGCGAAGGGCAGGACGCCGGCGAAGCTCAGGACGAAGACGAAGGCGCCGAACACGTGCAGGATCGAATGCCCCGCCATCATGTTGGCGAAGAGCCGCACGGAGAGGCTGATCGGCCGCGCCATGTAGGAGACGACCTCGATCGGCACCAGCAGCGGCGCCATCCACATCGGCACGCCGGGCGGCAGGAAGAAGGTCAGGAAGCGGTGCTTGTGGATGACGATGGCGAGGATCGTCACGCCGACGAAGACCACCAGCGCGAACGCGAGCGTCACGATGATGTGGCTGGTGAAGGTGAAGGAATAGGGAATCAGCCCGAGCACGTTGCCGAGCAGCAGGAACATGAACAGGCTGAACACGAACGGGAAGAACTTCTGCGCGCCGCGGCCGCCCACGATGTCGCCCAGCATTCGGGCGATCATCTCGTAGCTCATCTCCACAATGGACTGCACCCGCCCCGGCACCAGCCGCCCGCGGCCCATGCCCACCGTGGTGAGCAGCGTGATGATGATCACGGTCACGCACATCATCAGCGCCGAGTTGGTGAACGACGCGTCGAAACCGCCGAGGTCGATCTCGACGTAGCGGTTGATCGCGAATTGATCGAGCGGGCCGTGATGCGCGTCGCCGTTATGTCCGGCGGCGCCGTTGTCCGTCGTTGCCACTGGCCGTCCTACCTCTGGCTTCGCTCGTCCTGCTCTTCACCCCGCTCTCCCGCATCCGCGCGGGAAAACGGCGTGGCCCCCATTCTCTGTGCCGCCCGAAACGCGTTCAGGATGCCGGCCGCGATCCCCACAAAGATGAAGACCACGAACAGCCACGGCCTTGTACCGAGCCATTCGTCGAGCAGCCAGCCGATGCCGCCGCCGACGGCCAGCGCGGCCGCCATCTCGATCGCGAGGTGCAGCGCTTGCCCAAGACGCGTGCCGGGCAACCGGCCACGATTGCCCGACTCGTTTCCGCCTCGGGCTTTGCGCAGCCGGGAGTCCAGATCCTCCAGGGATGGCCGTGGTTTGTCGTCCATGCAAACCCGCTCGGCCAGGGCGCGCGCAGGCCCCGCAGTCGAAAAGCGCCCGCACCATAGGGACTGCCCTGCCCCCTGTCAAGCCGAGGAAACGGCGCCGGACGACGCCTTAGAAGATTGAAATAACACAGGAATTTGCGACGCCAGAATCCGTGTGCGAACGCTCAGGCGCTCTCGCGCAGCTGCACGGCGCGCTCCAGATCGACCGAGACCAGTTCGGAGACCCCCTGCTCCACCATGGTGACGCCGAACAGCCGGTCGACACGGGCCATGGTGATGCGATGGTGGGTGACGACGATGAAGCGGGTGTCGGTCTCGGCCGCCAGCTTCGTGATGAGCGTGCAGAAGCGCTCCACGTTGCTGTCGTCGAGCGGCGCGTCCACCTCGTCGAGCACGCAGATCGGCGCCGGGTTGGTGAGGAACGCGGCGAAGAGCAGCGCGATGGCAGTCAGCGCCTTCTCGCCGCCGGAAAGCAGCGAGAGCGATTGCGGCCGCTTGCCGGGCGGGCTCGCCACGACCTCCAGGCCGGCCTCCAGGGGATCGTCCGAATCGACCAGCGCGAGATGCGCCTTGCCGCCGGCGAAGAGCTCCGTGAAGAGCTTCCGGAAGTGCCCGTCGATCGTTTCGAATGCCGCCCGCATCCGCTCCCGCCCCTCGCGGTTCAGGCCGGCGATGCCCCGGCGCAGGCGCCCGATCGCCTCCAGCAGGTCGGCGCGGGAGTCCTGCATCTCCCGAATGCGCTCGTCGAGCTCGCTCGCCTCCTCCTCCGCCCGCAGGTTCACGGCGCCGATGTTCTCGCGCTCGCGGATCAACCGCTGCAACTTGATCTCCACCGCCTCGGCATCGGGCAGTTCGGCATCGGGATCGATCCCGGCGATCTCCTGCGCTTGTTCCGGCGCGACACCGAGGCGCTCCGTGATCTGGGCGCCGGCGACCGTCTCTGCCTGTCCGGCCTCGGTCATGAGACCGTCCAGCCGGGCCGCAGCCTCGCGCGCCTCACCCAGCGCAGCTTCCGCCTGCTTGAGCGCGCTTGCGGTCTCCTTTGCCTCCTTCTCGGCGCTCGCCAGGGCATCGACGGCGCTGCGGTGCTCGCCCTGCGCCTGCTCGATGGTGCCGAGAAGCCCGGCGCGCCGCGCCTCGAGCTCGGCTGGCCGGGCGTCGAGCGCCGCTTGCTCGGATTGGGCCTCGTCAAGACGGTCGGCGAGCTCGCTGAGCCGCTTCCGCGCGCTGCCTGCCCGCGCAGCCCAGCCCTCGCTTTCCCGCACCAGCTCGGCGATCCGGGCGCCGCGCCCGTCCGCCGCTTGCGCCACCTTGTGATGGTGCTGCGCTGCCTCGTCGTGGCGCCCGCGCAGTCCTACGAGAGCGGTGCGCAGCCGCTCGCTCTCGCCATCGCCCTCGACGCCCTCTGCGGGAAGCGCGTCAAGCACAGCACGGGCTGCGCGCTCCACCTCCCTGGTCTCGGCGATCTCGTGTTCGAGCCGCGCCGCGGTTTCGTCGAGCGCGGTGAGACGCGAACGCGTGGCCGTAGCCTCGGCCGAGGCCGTCGCGCGCACCTCCCGAGCCGCCCGCAAGGCTTCTGCCGCCTCGTCGACACGCGAGCGGGCACGCTGGCACGCTAATTCGGCGTCTTCCCTGGCCGCGGCCGCCGCTGAGACCGCGTTCTCTGCCGTGCGCTTGTCGCCTTCCGCCTGTGCGCAGGTCTCCGCCAGCACGGCCAACCTGTTGCGCGCTTCCAGACGGCGGGCGGCGGCCGTCGGTGCTTCGGCGGCCACCGAGAAGCCATCCCAGCGCCAGAGCGAGCCTTCGCGGCTCACCAGGCGTTGACCGGTACGAAGCTTCGATTGCAAGCAGGCCCCATCCGCCTCCGTCACCACCCCGATCTGTGCGAGCCGAGCGGCCAACGCTTCGGGCGCGCGAACCGCATCCGCCAGCGGGGCCGCACCTTCGGGCAACGGCGCCGGGTCGCCCGCCGGTGACAGCGCGCGCCAGTGGACCGGTGCGTCGGTGTCCGTGCTGGCCTGGAGGTCGTCGCCAAGCGCGGCGCCCACGGCCGCCTCGAAACCGGGCTTGACCGTGACCCGATCCCAGAGCGCCCGGCCGGGGCCGGCGGCCGGGTCGTCGAGCAGAGCGGTAAGGGCCGCACGCTCGGCCTCGCTGCCTGCAAGCGCGGCGTCCGCCTCGCGCAGCCTCTCGCGCAACGCACGTTCTTGGTCTACGGCCTCCGCCCGCACCGTCTCCGCCTCCTGCAGCGCGGCGCGCGCCGCCTCGAAGCTCTCGGTCCGGACACGTTCTTCCTCCTCGGCTTCCGACAACCGCCCATCGGCGGGCGCATCCCGCTCCAGAGCGGCGCGTTCCTCCCGCGCCCGCGCTAGGTCGTGCTCAAGCCGAGAACGTCGAGTTCGCGCTTCCTCGATCCTCCTGCCGAGCGCCTCGCGCTCCGCCTCGGCCCTGGCCTGTGTCTGAGCAAGCGCCGCAAGGCGCTGCTCCACCGCCTCGACCTCGGTGCGCGCCTCCTCCCGCGCACTGCGCGCGGCCGCCTCGGCCGCAGCATCGCCCTCGGCCGCACGAGCGAGCCTCTCGCGGATCTCGTCGACACGCTCCTGCGCCGTCTCCGCATCCCGCGCGAGAGCCTCTTCACGCTCGACATCGGCGGCGATTTGGGAACGCTTGCGCGCATTCTCCTCACGGGCGCGCGCGACGCGCTCCTCCTCCTCGGCCAGCCGCTCATGCTCGATGCGCAATCGATGCAGTGCCGCGGCGCGCTCGGCTTCCTGCTGGCGGCGCTCGGGCAGAACCGCCTCGGCGTTCGCCTGGCGGCGCGCGGCATCTGCGGCGGCTTCGGTCGCCTCGGCAACCCGGCGGGCGGCGTCATCGGCTTGGCGCGTCACCTCCTCGACACGGGCTCGGGCCGCCATCCAGCGCAAGAGGAGAAGTGCCGCCTCGGTCTCGCGAATCCTCTCCGAGAGGCGCTTGTAGCGCTTGGCATGGCGTGCCTGGCGTTCGAGATCGCGCAGTTGAGTTTCCAGCGTGCCGATCACGTCCTGGAGACGCTCCAGGTTGGTTTCCGCCGCCCTGAGCTTGAGTTCCGCTTCGTGCCGTCTGGCGTGCAGGCCGGTGATGCCGGCCGCCTCTTCGAGCAGGGCGCGGCGCTGGGCAGGCTTCGCCCCGATGATATCGCCGATGCGCCCCTGGCCCACCAACGCTGCGCTGTGCGCGCCGGTGGCGGCATCGGCGAACAGGAGCTGAACGTCGCGAGCGCGGACCTCGTTGCCGTTCACGGTATAGGTCGAGCCCTCACCGCGCCCGATGAGGCGGGTCACCTCGATCTCGGCGGCGTCGCTCAATTCGCGCGGCGCCGTCCCGTCCGAGTTGTCGAGGCTGAGCGTGACCCCGGCGATGTCATGCGCCGGGCGGCGGGTGGTGCCGCCGAAAATCACGTCCTCCATGCCGCCGCCGCGCATCTGGCGGGGCGCGGTCTCGCCCATGACCCAGCGCATCGCCTCGACAAGATTCGACTTGCCGCATCCGTTAGGGCCGACGATTCCGGTGAGCCCCGGCTCGATGTGCAGCTCCGTCGGCTCGACGAAGGACTTGAAGCCCGCGACCCTGAGCTTCGTTACCTGCACGGCCGTGCGCTCCGTCTACGACCCCGCGAGGAGACGGTCGATGTGCTTGGAAAGCGCATCGAAGGTCATCTTGCCGTCGTACTTTGTGCCGTTGACAACCAGTGTCGGTGTTCCGCTCACGTCATATTTGGCCTGGCCGTCCGCGATCGACTGGAAAATCGCGTTTTCGAGTGCCTTGTCGTTCAGGCACTCCTCGAACCGGTCCCGGCTCACGCCGCCCAGCTCGCCGATTTGCGCGAGCTTGTCCGTGTGGTCGCGCGAGCCTGCCCAGTCGTCGAAGGTCTGGAACAGCACGTCGATGAAGGTGAAGTACCGGTCCCGGCCGGCGCAGTGGGCGAGCACCGCCGCCTGCAACGCGGGCGCGTTGAGCGGGAAGTCGCGCGCCACGAAGCGCACCTTGCCGGTGTCCACGTACTCCGGCTTAAGCCGGTTGTAGACGTTCTTGTGGAACCATTCGCAGTGGGGGCAGGTGAGCGAGAAAAACTCGATCACGGTGACTGGCGCGTCGGGGTCGCCAACCGCAAGGTCGCCGGGCCTCTCGCCGATGCCGGCGGCGCGGGCAGGCGCGAGCGGCGCCAGCGCCGCGGCGGCCGGTATCGCCGCCATTGCACCAACCAGGAACCGTCGGGAAATCATAACATTATCCTCATCCGTTGATGTCGCATCCGAGGAAGGTGCGCCCCTTCTGCCTGCACGCCTCCATGACCGAGAACGAGCCGGCTGCGGGGTCGATGACCACGTCCCCCGGATTGCTGACAGCCTCGATCAAGGCGCTCTGGAGCCCCACCGGCTTCGGGTGGACGCGGTCGCGCTTGCCGATGGCCTCACTCCACACATCCGGGATGGTGTGGACCTTCCACACGCCCTTGGCCTTGCGCGGCGCCTTCTGTAGCACGATCAGGTGCTCGCTCGCGCGCCTGGTGCGGTAGCCCATGCCGATCCGCTTCTTGTGCCACGTCACCATGTCCACGATTTCGAGGGACGTGCCCTCAAGCCAGTCGCCGATCCCGGTGCAGAGGTGATACTTGTCCGTCCAGAGGAAAAGATGGCCGCTCCGCATCAGGCAGCGGTCGATCTCACGGATGAATGCAGGGATTTCGTCGGTCATCTGCGGTAGCGAGGCGCGGGCCGCGCCCCGGCGCACACCCTCGTTGCCGTAGGCGAGATGATCGAGCACGCCGCGATACTGCGGGTCCAGGAACGCGACGGGAACGGCGCTAGAGGGCAGCATCCCGAGGAAGTGCAGCCCCTCCATCTCCAGCCGGTAATCGAAGGCCAAGCCGGGCGGCAGCGCCAATGGCGGCTGGTCCACCTGCCGCACGGAAGAGAACACCGAGACGCTTTCCGTGCCCGGCGACTCGTCCAGAGGCGTGGCGAAGTCGTTCACCATTCGAGCCGGACTGTACGCGCGCTCGCTACAAAAAGTATAGTTTTGCAAGTCGACGAGCCCGCCCGATACCCCGGCGTCTCGCTATTTGTTGCGAATTAATCGCTCCTTATCAATAGGTTACTTTGCATTGGGACGGGCGAGGATCGCCCGGCCCAGAGCCGCGAGGGCCGACTTGAGGCGATGGTCCCCAGTGGAATCGATAGCAGTTTCGACACGTGCAGCCGACTCCGAGTCGATTTTCGGCGCCGTCTGTCGCTCCGAAACCCGCGCTGGCTGTGATGCCGGCGCGCGGTTTACATAGGCGATCCGCGTCACCGCGCGGTAGCCATAGAAGGCGGCGATCCGCTCCAGAATCTGGGGTTCGAGATGTTGAAGCTCGACCGCGACCGGCCCGGAGACGCAGACCTTGAGCGTGCCGTCCCGGCCCAGGCGTTCGGGCCACGAGGAAGCGGCCACGGACTCGCCTACGATCGCCGGCCACTCGGTGGCGATCCCTGCCGCCACCAGCCCGCGCGACTCGAAGGACTTGGCGGTGATCTTGCCGATCAGCGAGGCGAGCGGCTGCGCCTGGCGAGGTTTGCGCATGGCTGAGGCCGAATGTCGCAGCGGGGTCCAGACCAAGGGTGTACGCCCTCCGGCCCCGGCTGTGAAGCGCCCCCGGTCATGAGCGCCGCCCGGCCCGCCTCGCCCGTGCAGCTCGCCCAGGCGCTGCTCGACTGGTACGACCGCCACCGCCGCCGGCTGCCCTGGCGCGCCGCCCCCGGCGTGCGGCCGGACCCTTACCGGGTCTGGCTCAGCGAGATCATGCTGCAGCAGACCACGGTTCCGGTGGTCGGCGGCTATTTCCAGCGCTTCCTGGAGCGCTGGCCGACTCTCGAAGCCTTGGCTCGCGCGGAACTCGACGACGTGCTCCATGCTTGGCAGGGGCTCGGTTACTACGCCCGCGCCCGCAACCTGCACGCCTGCGCGCGCCTTGTGGTGGCCGAGCACGGCGGGCGCTTCCCGGTCGAGGAGACCGCGCTACGGGCCCTGCCGGGGATCGGGCGCTACACCGCGGCGGCGATCGCGGCCATCGCCTTCGACCGGCCGGCGACCGTGGTCGATGGCAATGTCGAGCGGGTGATCGCCCGCCTGCGTGCGGTCGAGACCCCGTTGCCGGCCGCAAAGCCCAAGCTCTATGCGCTCGCAGCCGACCTAACACCCCCCGTTAGGCCCGGCGACTACGCGCAGGCGCTGATGGACCTCGGCGCGAGCGTTTGCACGCCGCGCAATCCAGCCTGCCTCACCTGCCCCTGGCAGAGCGCCTGCGAGGGCCGTGTGCAAGGCATCGCGGAGAGCCTGCCGCGCCGGGCGCCGAAGCCCGAGCGCCCGCTGCGCCACGGCGTCTCCTTCTGGCTCATGCGCGCAGACGGCGCCGTGCTACTGCGCCGCCGGCCGGATGAGGGCCTGCTCGGCGGGATGATCGAGCTGCCCACCACGCCATGGCGCGACGAGCCCTGGGACCTGGCAGAAGCCTTGGCCCATGCCCCCCAGCCCTTGCCATGGCAGGCGCTGCCGGAGCCGGTCCGCCATGGCTTTACCCATTTCGAGATCGAGCTGCTGGTGGCTGCCGCCGACACCCAGGACGAGACCGCTGACGGAGACGACGGTGCCATCTGGTGCCCGCCCGCGCGCTTCTCGGAGCATGCCTTGCCGACTCTCACGCGAAAGCTCGTCCGCTACGCGGCGCGCCACCGACCAGGCCCGGTAAGGAAGTCAGGTGCCGAGCGCGAATGAGACGGTGGCAGTCCCGTGGTAGCATCGCCTTCGACGTGCCCCGGGGAGAGTAACGGCGCTGACGAGCAACGGGAGCAGGACTATGAACGAGCAACGGCATCTCCCGCAGGAGGCCGGCTACAATCTGCGCCTGCGTCACCCGGACTTCGAGGACTACTTCGCGGTGTGGGAGGTCGAGAGCGTGCGGGTGCGCGAGGCCCTCGCCTGCACCCTCGACGTCCGCTACGGCGCGGGCCCCAACATGACCGCCGACCTGTTCCCGGCGCCGGCGGCCGGCGCGCCGATCCAGGTCTTCATCCACGGCGGCTACTGGCGCGCAATGGACAAGGACGTGCACTCGTTTCCCGCCGAAGGCTTCGTCGCCGCCGGCGGTGCCGCCGTCTCGCTCAACTACGCGCTGGCGCCGGCGGTGACCCTCGACACCATCGTCGAGCAATGCCGCACCGCAATCGAGTTGCTCGCCGACAACGCCGGCCGGCTCAACGGGGATCCCGACCGCATCTTCGTCTCCGGCCACTCCGCCGGCGGGCACCTCACCGCCATGATGCTGTGCACCGACTGGGGGGCGCGCGGTCGCCCCGCCGATCTGGTGAAGGGCGGCACGGCGATCTCCGGCATTTTCGACCTGGCGCCGATCAGGGAGACCAGCATCAACGATGATGTCCGGCTGGATGCCGAATCGGCCGCGCGCAACAGCCCGATCCATCATCTGCCGGAGACGGGCGCGCCGCTGATCGCTGCGGTCGGCGCGGCTGAGACCGAGGCCTTCGTCGCCCAGAACAGGACCTTCGCCGGGGCCTGGCAGGCGCGCGGGTTCGAGGCCACGGTCATGGAGATCGAAGGCCTCCACCACTACAACGTGGTCAGCGAGATGGGCCGCCCCGGCAGCGCCCTCACGCAGGCAGCGCTCGCCCAGATGGGATTGTGAGCAGGAGGGCTTCTCTCCCTCCCCGCTCTGTACCGTCTGGCATTCGAACGGCGGGCTTGCCGAACCTGAACGGGAGGAGTAGGCCAAGGCCCGCCAGTCCCACGAGGTGCGCCATGACCGTAAGCCGCGGCCGCGATTTCCTGGCCCTTCCCGGCCCCACCACCGTGCCCCACGAGGTGCTCCAGGCCATGCAGCGGCCGGCCGTGGACATCTACGGCGAGGAGTTGACCGCCGTCACCGACAGTTGCCTCGACGATCTGCGGCGCGTCTTCCGCACGGAACATGGACGCACCTACATCTACATCGCCAACGGCCATGGCGCCTGGGAGGCGGCGCTTACCAACGTCCTCTCCCGCGGCGACAAGGTGCTGGTGCTGGAGAGCGGGCGCTTCGCCCTCGGCTGGGGCGAGATGGCGGAGCCGCTCGGCATCGAGGTCGAGGTGCTAGAGGCGGAGGCTCGTCGGGCGGCGTCGCCCGAGGCTTTGGAGCAGCGTCTCCGGGCCGATAGCGCGGGCGAGATCAAGGCCATCCTGGTGGTGCAGGTGGACACGGCCTCCGGTATCGCGAACGACATTCCCGCGCTGGGCGCAGCCATCGAGGCGAGCGGTCACGGCGCGCTTTTCATGGTCGATGTCATCGCATCCCTCGGCTCGATGCGGTTCGAGATGGATGACTGGGGAGTCGATGTCGCGGTCGCCGGCGCCCAGAAAGGGCTCATGATGACGCCCGGCCTGAGCTTTATCGGCGCGAGCAAGAGGGCGTTGGCCGCCCACGCCGATGCCGGGCTCCGCACCCGCTACTGGGACTGGACCGTGCGCGAGGGCGAGCTCCACTACATGAAGTACTGCGGCACGCCGCCGGTGCACTTGCTGTTCGGCCTGCGCAAGTCCCTCGACATGCTCTTCGAGGAGGGCCTGGAGAGCGCCTTCCGCCGGCACGAGCTCCTGGCCGGCGCTACCCAGGCGGCGGTGGGACGCTGGTCGGAAGCTGGCGCGCTTTCCTTCAACGTCCCGGAGCCTGCCGAACGCTCGCCCACCGTGACCACGATCCTCATGGAGGACCCCGGGCTCAGCCGCTTACTCGACTGGTGCCATGAAGTCTGCAACGTGAGCCTCGGCATCGGGCTCGGGCCGCTCTCCGGCCACGCATTCCGAATCGCCCACATGGGCCATGTGAACGCACCCATGACACTCGGCACGCTCGGCGCCATCGAGACCGGTCTCGCCGCGCTCGACATCCCCCACGGCAAAGGCGGCGTCTCCGCTGCCATCGACCATCTCGGCGGCCGCCTGAAGGCGTGATGTGGGTTTACGGATAGCGTAAAATCGGATACCGTCCTCCAAGATGATCCGAAGTTTCAGAGGGCGAGATACGCAACGTTTCTACGAGGGTCATCGGGTCGCTGCCTTTCAGGGTTTCGCCGATCAAGCAACACGTCGCCTGACTTTGCTGGACGCGGCCGAGTCTCTCCAAGACCTAGCCGCCCTGAGAAGCAACCGGTTAGAAATGTTGCTGGGCGACAGGGCTGGCCAGTACAGCATTCGGATCAACCTGCAATGGCGTATCTGTTTTCGATGGACCGACGATGGACCGGTTGATGTGGAGATCGTTGACTACCACTGAGGGTTGCGGACATGAACGTGCGAAACGGGATGAGGCCGGTGCATCCGGGAGAAATCCTGCGCGAAGAGCTCGATGAACTTGGGCTGTCGGCGAACGCGCTGGCCAAGGCGCTGGGCGTGCCGGTGAACCGGATCACGATGATCCTGAATGCTCAGCGAGGCGTGAGCGCGGACACGGCGCTCAGGCTCGCGCGCTATTTCGGAACGACACCGCAGCTTTGGATGAACCTCCAGAAATCTTGGGAGCTTCGTCGGGCCGAGATTGAATTCGGGCAGGAGATCGAACAGCGCGTGACGCCCCGGCCCTTGGCAGCCGCCTGAGGGCGTAAGTTTGGAATGCCTTACTGCGTCGGCGATTCCTGGGCCGGCGCGGGGCCGGTACCCGACGGGTCGTCGTCCGCCGGTTGCCTGAGGAACATGGCAAGCGCGACCAGAACAGCGCCGACGAACAGCGCGACGACAGCGTCCCTCAGGAAGCGCTTCACGCTACACGCTCCCCCGATCACTCCGGATTGACACCCGAGGCATGCTGCCGTGCTGCCGCCAGGGCAGCTTCCAGCGCCTCCTCGAAGTGACCGCCCACGATGGGTCCGTAGTGGCGGTGGTATTCACGCAGAATCTCCACCTTCACCTCGGCAGTGACGTCGCGCGCAAGATCCAAGCGGTGCTCACAAACGTCGCAGACGAGCGCTATATCGCCGACGACCGGTGTCCGCCACGCATGCGGGTTGCATCGTTCCATCGGAATGCCCGCCCCGCTCTCCGTCCCCCTTCTCGCTGCCGACAGCATACGCGTTCCGATGCTGCGGACGAACGATCCGAAGGGAGTCGCGAACGCCGGGATGGTGCGAGCCGAACCCTCAACCCCGTCCAGCGCAATCGATGGTGCGGATGGCCTGTTCCGGGAACGCCGTCTTCCAGGCTTCGCCGAAGGCGGAGCGGTCGCCTTCCACGCCCGCCTCGACTACGTGGACGCTGACGGCCTTCATGTTCGGCGCGGACACGACCGGATAGCCCAGCGCCCTGATCTCGGCGACGCGGCGACGCATGTAACGCTCGTTCCGGAAGACGCCCAGCGAAATCCCGTTGGCCCGCTCACCCTTACCGATGATCCAGATGTCGCTGACGCCCCGGCTTCGAAGCTCGTCTGCCTTTTGGGCAGCCTCTGCGCGGCTCGCGAGCGGCGGAATATACACGTGGTGGTTCTTGACCGCCTCGCGCTCCTCATGGCGCACCTTGATTGCCGTCGCTCCGCGCGCGCGCATCCATGCCGCCGCCTCGTAGGCGGTATCGGAGTCCTTGAACCATTCCGCGCGAATGCATTGCGCGACTACAGTTTCGGTGGGCGGCGCTTCGGGCTCCTCGGGAACTTCGGGCGTCTCCGCCTCTGCGGTCTCCACTCTCGTTTCGGCCTGCGTCGCCGGAACTGCGGCAGGCTCTTCCGCCGCCGCCGTCGGCTCTGGGCTGGCGGCGGCCTGTTCGCTCCCCTCAGCCGCTGGAGAGCCCTCCACGCGAAGCTCATGGGCACGCATGTAGGCCTTCTCCGCGAGCTGCAAATAGACGTCACCCAGATTGGCGTACACGACCGCATCGGGCCTCAGCTCCAGTGCCGCGATGAGCGTCTCCCGCGCATCGTTCAACCGTCCGAGCTTGGCGTAGAGCACGGCAAGGTTGTTGTGCGCCTCGAACATCGCGGGATGGTCGTCCCGAAGGCTTTCGAATATGGCGATCGCCTCGACGAAGTTTCCTTCGCGCGCATTCAGGATGCCCTGCAGGAGTCGCACGCCGGGCGCGTTTGGCTCGCGCTCGACCAGCGGTTCGAGCGCTTCGTGCGCCTCCGCGAAGCGCTCCTGAGCGACCAGGGAGAGTGCGTCCGCGATCGGGTTACCGGCGTGCGCGTCGGCGCATGCCATCGCTGCCAGCACACTGCATGCGATCGCCGTCCGCCTGAGCCATGCCATCGCAGGCACTTTTGGCTCGGCAAGTGCCGTGCTATCCACGACCGCGACCTTTCCGCTTCCCGTGCCGCGTTACGATAGGCGGCAACCGTACCGCAGTCCATCGCACGCTGAAGGTCGCGCCGAAGAGCGACTCATGACCGAGCAAATCCTGATCCTCGACTTCGGCTCGCAGGTGACCCAGCTCATTGCCCGCCGGGTGCGCGAGGCCGGGGTCTACTGCGAAATCAGGCCCTTCACGACTCCGGCGGCCGAGATCGAGCGCCTGGCGCCCCAGGGTGTCATCCTCTCCGGCGGCCCCGCATCGGTCACGGAGGCCGAGGCGCCGCGCCCCGACGAGGCGATCTACACGCTCGGCATCCCGCTTCTCGGCATCTGCTACGGCCAGCAGGCGATGTGCGCGGCGCTGGGCGGCACCGTTGAATCCACCTCCCAGCGCGAGTTCGGCCGGGCGCACCTCGATATCGTCGAGCCCTGCGCTCTCTTCGACGGTGTCTGGCAGGTGGGTGCGCGGGAGCAGGTCTGGATGAGCCACGGCGACGCGGTGGCGGCGCTGCCGGAGGGCTTTCGGGTGGTGGCCCGCACCGACTCCGCTCCCTTCGCCGCCATCGCCGACGATGAGCGCCACTTCTACGGCATTCAGTTCCACCCTGAGGTGGTGCACACGCCCCACGGTGCGGCGCTCCTGCAAAATTTTGCGCGCCGGGTTGCGGGCTGCCACGGCACCTGGACGATGGCCTCGTTCCGCGCCAGCGCCATCGAGGCGATCCGGTCGCAGGTGGGCGACGGTCGGGTGATTTGCGGGCTCTCCGGGGGTGTCGATTCCTCGGTGGTGGCGGTGCTCCTGCACGAGGCGATCGGGGATCAGCTCACCTGCGTGTTCGTCGATACCGGACTCATGCGTCACCGCGAGGCCGAGGAGGTCACGAGCCTCTTTCGCGGCAGTTACAACATCCCCCTCGTCCACGAGGACGCGCAGGCCGTGTTCCTGGAGCGGCTCGCTGGCGTCACCGAGCCCGAGGAGAAGCGCAAGATCATCGGTGCCACTTTCATCGACGTGTTCGAGGAGGCCGCGCGCGGCGTGGGCGATGCCGACTTCTTGGCCCAGGGAACGCTCTACCCTGACGTGATCGAATCGGTTTCCGTCAGCGGACCGAGCGTCGTCATCAAATCTCACCACAACGTCGGCGGGCTGCCGGAGCGGATGAGCCTCAGCCTGGTCGAGCCGTTGCGCTCGCTGTTCAAGGACGAGGTGCGCGCGCTCGGCCGTGCCCTCGGGATGCCGGAGGCGCTCACCGGGCGCCACCCCTTCCCCGGCCCCGGCCTCGCGATCCGCATACCCGGCGAGGTGACGGCCGAGAAGGTCGCGGTCCTGCAGCAGGCCGACGCCATCTTCATCGAGGAAATTCGCAGCGCCGGCCTCTACGACGCTATCTGGCAGGCCTTCGCGGTGCTGCTGCCGGTCCAGACGGTGGGAGTGATGGGCGACGCGCGAACCTACGAGCACGTCTGCGCGCTGCGCGCGGTCACGTCGGCGGACGGCATGACCGCCGACTTCTATCATTTCGACATGGGCTTCCTCGGCGGTGTCGCGAACCGCATCGTCAACGAGGTGAAGGGCATCAACCGCGTGGTCTACGACGTGACCTCGAAACCGCCGGGAACAATCGAATGGGAGTGAAAAGGCGAATGCACCGGCGCACACGCCGGGTGTTCGCGGCCCTCGTCGTCGCAGCGCTCGCGCTTGGCACCGGACCCGCCGCCGCCGATTGGGACACGGGACAGGCCGCCTTCGAGCGAGGCGACATCGCCGCCGCGCTCGAGGCTTGGCAGCCGCTGGCCGAAGCGGGCGACGCGCGGGCGCAGGCGGCGATCGGCAGCCTCTACATCCACGGCCAGGGGGTCGCGGTCGACTATGCGGAGGCGCTGCGCTGGACCCGGCGCGCCGCCGCGCAGGGCGACGTCACCGGGCAGTTCAACATGGGCACCATCTATGCCGGTGGCCTCGGCGTCGAGCGCGACTATGCCACGGCGGCAGAGTGGTTCAGGCGCGCGGCCGAGCAGGACGATGCGGCCAGCCGCTTCAATCTGGGCGTGCTCTATGCGCGCGGCCTCGGCGTGCCGAAGGACGATGAGGAAGCGATCTTCCTGCTCAGCACCGCGACGATCATCGCCGGCGACCCGGAGGCCAACCTGCAGGAGATCGGCGCCGCCGCGGAGAACTACGCCTACATCGTGATGATGACGATGGAAGAGCCGGAGTTGACACGGGCGCTCAGGCGCACCCGCGCCTGGGAGAAGGAGTTCCTGCGCCGCTACCTGTCGCGCAGGATTAGCCCGGCCGAGCCAAGGAGCGGCCTCGATCCACTCCCCTACGAGTAATCGGGCGTCGCACGGCGTCAGCCCAAGACGTGCTCCAGACGCTGCGACTCCGGCAGCGTGAGCAGCGCACGGATGTGGCCGGCGAGGCGCTCCGCCCAGGCCTCGACCGCCTCCGACGTGCGGATCTCGTTGTTGCGGATTTCGATGAGCAGCGACGGCAGCCCGCGCTTCTCGGCGTGAATGGGCAGCGTGTGGTCGGTGAGCACGCCGAAGTCGTAGGGCTCGTTGGCGCCGACGACGAGCCCCTCTGCCCGCAGCCACTCGATCAGGGGTGTCGACATGCGCTGGTCCTTGTCCCAGCAGATGCCGATCTCCCACGGTCGCGGGTCGCCGCCGACTAGCTGCGGGGTGAAGCTGTGGACTGCCACCAATACGGGCAGCAAGCCGGAGGCGGTCATCCGGTCGAGGGCCGCGGCGATCGCATCGTGGTAGGGGGTGAAGATTTCCGCAATCCGCGCATCCGCCTCCGCTTGGTCGAGGTCCGCGTTGCCGGGCACCGGCACGGTATCGCTCACCGCCGGAATCCGGTCGGGCGCCGCCGCTGGCCGGTTGCAGTCGACCACCAGGCGCGAATAGCCCGCGAGAACCGCCGGCGCATCGAGGAGCGACGCGAGCCGCCGGGCCACGGCCCCTGCGCCGAGGTCCCAGCCGATGTGCTCGGTCCGCTCGACCTCGCTGACGCCCAGAGTGCCGAGCGCGGCCGGTATGCGGCAGCTTGCGTGGTCGCAGACGACGAGCGCCCGCGACGTCCCCCGCACGTTGAGCGTCTCGAAGGGCGGCGGATCGCCAAGCCCGAGCAGCGGCACGGTCATCGACGCACCTATATCCTGTAAATGCGCCGGGCGTTCTCGACACCGACGAGAGACGCGATCCGCCCGGCTTCAGTCACCGTGCATTCGTCGTCCTCGACCCAGCGATCGAGAGCACGGGAGAGAGACGTGCGGAAACGCTTTGCGCCGAGGAAGTAAAGCTCGGCGAGGCCGAATGCGTCGGTGCTGAAGAGCTGCTTCGTGAAGGGCACGAGCTCGAGCGCCTCGTCCATGATCCGCTGGTAGCTCGGCCCCACCCAGTTCAGCGCGAAGCCCACGTCGAAATAGACCTGCGGGAAGTTCTCCGCCATCAGGCCCGCTTCGCGGTGGAACGGGTAGCAATGGAGAAGCGTGACGGGAAAGCCCCACGGCTCGACCGCCTTGACCCAGGGCGTGAGATGGCTCGGGTCCACCCGGTGCAGCTCGATGTCGGGATCGCCGATGCCGATGTGGAACTGGATCGGAAAGCCGCGCTCGCGCGCGATGTCCGCGCCGGCCCAGATCAGGTGGCGTTCGAGCGTCTCGTCGGTGAGGCGCGCGTTGCCGGTCTGCTCGACCTCGGCGAGCCAGCGCCCAGCCGCGGTCTCCACCTCGCCCGGTGTCGGCTTCCCGTAGTCGATGCGGAGAGTCGCGCGATACGCCAGGATCGACTTGAGGCCGACGACGTTCTCGTCGTCAGCGGCGTCGCGGACAGCCGCCTCGAACGCCTGCGCGTAGCCCGCTGCAGAGACGCCGCCCTGCGCCACGCGCTCGGCGACCGACTCCATGCGCACGATCTCCCGCGCCGGCGCGCCGGCGATCGCGCCGACCTCGGACACGCTGCACAACTCCTCCGGCCGGTTGCCGCTGTCGACGATGTAAGTGCCGATCCCCGACTGGGCGAGAAAGCGACGGTTCACCTCGGCCGCACCGAGCGCGCGGCGGCGCTCGGCATACGCCGCGGGCGGGCAGAACGGCGGCAGGTCGAGAACCGGCGCGCACCAGCGGCGTACGCTGAGAGCGACCGGCTTGTCCCAGTGGCTCGTGCCGGGAGGCGCCGGCGCGAAGGCCTCGCTCAGCGACGCTGCGAGCCGGTCGTCGTCCAGGTCTGCGGGAAACAGACCGTGGCAGTGATGGTCGACCAGCGGCAACGCCTCGGCAATGTCGGCAATGGGCATGGAGACAACTCCGAATCGCTGCGTCCCAAAAGTCTCCCATTCACTCTAAGGCTGGGCGGGCGGCGAGTCATCGGCACCGCCCGGGACGCGGGCCGAAGCTGGGGCCGCGCGGTCCGATGCGGCTCCGTGCTATCGTCCGCCCGCAACCGGCGGGAGGAGAGCATGGCGATTACGTTGCAGGGCAAGACCGCGATCGTAACCGGCGCAGGCCGCGGCATCGGCAAGGGCATTGCGGCGGTGTTCGCGAAGGAAGGCGCCAGGGTGCTCGTGGTGAACCGGAGCGCCGAGGCGGGCCGGGCCGCGACGGAGGAGATCGTGGCCACCGGCGGCGAGGCGTCGTTCCTCCAAGCCGATGTCAAGAGCCGCGCCGACATGGAGCGCATGGCGGCGACCTGCATCGAGCGCTACGGCGCCATCGACATTCTCTGTGCCAACGCCGGCGTCTTTCCCACCTCCCACATCGCCGACATGTCCGACGAGACCTGGGATGACGTGCTCGACACCAACCTCAAGGGCGTCTTCAACGGAATGCGCGCGTGCATCCCGCAGATGAAAGCGCAAGGCCGCGGCCGCATCGTCGTCATCTCCTCGATCACCGGCCCCAACGTGGGCTGGCCGGGACTCTCGCACTACATGGCGTCGAAGGGTGGCGTGAATGCGCTCGTGCGGGGCGCAGCCCTGGAGCTTGCCAAGCACAGCATCACGGTGAACGCGATCTCCCCCGGCACCATCATGACGCAAGGCCTGATCGACCTCGGCGGGGACCAGATCGACGAGATCGCCGCGATCATTCCGGCCGGCTACATCGGGGAGACCGACGACATCGCCTATGCCGCGGTCTACCTCGCGAGCGATCAGGCGCGCTACATCACCGGCCAGGCGCTGGTGCTCGACGGCGGGCAGATCCTGCCGGAAAGCCCGGCCGCGCTCGCCGACGCCTGAGGCCGCCCGTGGACGCAGCAGGCGTCTCCGATTGACAAACGCCTCGGCCCCGCTATCGAGGGAACAAGGAGCGCCCGTAGCTCAGCCGGATAGAGCACTTGATTCCTAATCAAGGGGTCGCAGGTTCGAGTCCTGCCGGGCGCGCCAACCAGATCAATGGGTTGTCGGGGCGGCGGAGCGCGTTCGAGGGACGGCCGAGAGGCTGACCTGTGTCGTTCCATCCGCGCGTCTCCGGAATCCGTACTCGGTGTGAGCGGTTCAGGAAGCCGCGGCCAGCGTCGTGCCTATGCCGGCTGCACGAGACCGTCTCTTGTTTCCGCCGGCACCCTATTCCGGTAGGGTGCCAAGTAGACTGACATAATTTGGTCGCGAACCGCGCCCGTCACCCGCCTTCCGCTCAAAAGGGGGACGCGCGCGGCGCAAACCGAAACAGAGGAGGTCGCAAACCATGCGCAAATTCGCTCTCGCATTCCTGGCCGCCACCGTGGCCCTGGCAGGGGCCGCCAGCGCCCAGGAGGACATGCCGTTCGCGCTTGACTGGAAGTTCGAAGGTCCCTCGGCGCCGTATTTTGCGGCCATCGACAACGGGCACTTCGAGGCCGCGGGCCTCAACGTCGAGATTTCCGCCGGGCAGGGCTCTCTGGACGCCATCCCCAAGGTGGCCACCGGCGCCTTCCCGGTCGGCTTCGCGGACATCAATTCCCTGGTCAAGTTCCTGGACCAGAATCCGGGCGCGCCGGTCACCGCGGTCATGATGGTCTACGACAAGCCGCCGTTCGCCGTCGTCGGCCGCAAGAGCCTCGGCGTCATGGTGCCGAAGGATCTCGAGGGGCGGGTGCTCGGTGCGCCGCCGCCGGACGGCGCCTGGGCCCAGTTCCCGGCCTTCGCCACCGCCAACGACCTCGATGTCGACAAGATCACCGTCGAGCCCGTCGGCTTCCCGACCCGCGAGCCGATGTTGGCGGAAGGCAATGTCGATGCCGTGACCGGCTATTCCTTCTCGTCCTTCCTGAACCTCGTCCGCCTGGGCGTGCCGGAGGACGACATTTCGACCATCCTGATGGCGGACTACGGGCTCGCGCTCTACGGCAACGCGATCATCGTGAACACCGACTATGCGGCAGCCAACGCCGACAAGGTCACGGGGTTCATCGCCGCCGTGGCCAAGGGGTGGAAGGACGCCATCGCCGATCCGGCGAAGGCCGTCGAGTCGCTGGTGAAGCGGAATCCCGCCGCCGATGCGGCGCTCGAAACTCGCCGGCTCCAGCTTTCCATCGACGCCAACGTGCTCACGGACTACACGAGCGCCAACGGAATCGGCGGCATCGATGCGGCGCGCATGGAGAAGGCGCTCATGCAGATCGCGGAGACCTACGAGTTCCAGAACGCGCCCGACGCGTCGCTCTATTTCACGGACGCGTATCTGCCTGCGGCCGAAATGAGGATGCTCCAATAGCCTGACCGCCGCAGGGTTTTCTACACGCGCCGGCCGGGGAAGCGGTTTCGTTGGCAATGATCTCTCCGGCCGGCGGCCAAACGCAGGGTGTCCCACCGTCAGCAGGCGGCTCCGCATGGATGCCCTGATCGACATCAGGGACGTCAAGCTTACCTACGAGACGAAGGGCGGAAGGCTGCCCGTCCTCGATGGTGTCGACATGCGGGTTCCCGAGGGAGGCTTCGTCGCCGTGGTCGGCCCGTCCGGCTGTGGCAAGTCGACGCTGACGCGCCTGATCGCCGGCTTGCTGGCGCCGGATGCGGGCGAGGTCTGGCTGCACGGGGCGCGGGTCACGGGCCCGAAATCCTCGGTCGGAATGGCGTTCCAGAACCCGGTGCTGCTCGAATGGCGATCCGTGCTGCGGAACGTGACGCTGCCGCTCGAACTCGTGGCGCCCCGCATGCCAAAGCGCGAGAAGGAGGAGCGCGC
>JAJDVB010000230.1 GCA_022826345.1 Alphaproteobacteria bacterium | reverse complement strand
TCCGGCCAGATTATCGGCGTTGCCGCACTCATCATCATCCTCCGACGGTGAGACTCGATCACCACAGTCTATGGAGGTTGTCCCGTCCATCACCACAACATATTGAGATAATGAGTCAATTTGGAGCGCGTTTGGTATTAGACCGTGACGACGATCTTGCCGCATTGGGTGTTGGATTCCATGTGGCGATGGGCGTCCACGATCTGCTCCAGCGGGAATTCGCGGTCGATCACGGGTTCGAGCGCGCCGCTCCCCAGCCCGGCGAAGATGTAGTCCCGCCCCGCTGCGAAGCGCGCCTCGTCACGCACGAAGTCGAGCACCTGGTAGCCCGTGATGGTGAGGGACTTCGCCAGCATCGGCATGAGCGGATAGACGGTCTCGCCGGGGTAGAGCGCGCCATATTCGTAGATGGTGCCGTACGGTGCGCAGGCGCCGCAGAGCGTGGTCAGCAGCGGTCCCGCAATCGGATCGAAGATCACGCGCGCGCCGGCGTCTCCGGTGATCTCCATGACGCGTGCCGGCGGGTCCTCCTCGTCGGTCGCGACGACATGATCGGCGCCGAGGCCGAGGAGCGATTCCTTCTTGGCAGCGGTCCTGGTGGTCGCGATCACGGTGGCGCCGCGTTCCTTGGCGATCTGGATCGCGGCGAGGCCGACGCTGCTGCTCGCCGCGGTGATGATCGCGGCGTCGTCGGGGCTAAGATTGCCATAGTGGACCAGTGCACCGTAGGCCGTGAGATAGGCCATCCAGAGCGATGCGCCCTGAGCCGGCGTGAGGTCCGCCGGGTAAGGTTCGGCGATCTCCGCCGGCACTGTAGCGCTCTCGCCGTAGACGCCCTGCCGGGTCTGGGAGAGCGCGAAGGAGGGGACCGTGGCGATGCGGTCGCCTTCCTTGACGTGCGTCACCCCCTCGCCCACGGCCTCCACCACGCCGGCGGCCTCGTAGCCGATGCGGGAGGGGAAGACCGGCTGCTCGTGGTAGATGCCCTCGCGCAGCATGACCTCCGCTCGGTTGAGGCCGATCGCCTCGACCCTGATGCGCACCTCGCCGTGGCCGGGATCGACCTCGGACACTTCGTCGAGGCGCAGCACCTCGGGCCCGCCGGTTTCGTGGAATCGTACGATTCGCGCCATGGTCCGCTCCCCGCCCGCTCGGTCCGCGTTCGTGCCGGGCATCCACCGAAACGCACGGAAACTAGCACAAACGGGCCCTGCCAGTTCATGGTCACCGAGCAGTCGAGTCTGACAACGCCTTGAGCGCCTCGCCTGATCTGGACCCTCTGCTTTCGCGTGGCCATACTGGCGAGATACCGCCGCCGGGGGAGGGAGCCCAACTCATGTCGTCCATTCCGTCCGCTTTGGACATCACCCGCGACATCGTCCGCATGGACACCCGTAATCCGCCCGGCCGCGAGGTGGAGTGCGCCCACTACCTGGGCGACCTGCTGAGCGCGGCGGGGATCGAGGTCTCCTACTACGAGTTTGCGCCGGAGCGGACGAGCCTGGTCGCGGTCCTGCGCGGCGAAGGCGGAAACGGCAAGAAGCCGCTCTGCTTCGGCGGGCATATTGACGTGGTGCCGCTGGGCGCCAAGGAATGGTCGGTCGATCCCTTCGGCGCCGACATCGTGGACGGCAAGCTCTTCGGCCGCGGCACCACGGACATGAAGGCCGGGATCTCTGCCTTCGTCCATGTCGCGCTCAAGCTTGCGGCGGAGGACAAGCGCGGCGAAGCGGACATGGTGATGGCGATCTGCGCCGGCGAGGAGACCGGCTGCGAAGGCTCTTACCACCTGGCCGAGATCGGCGCGCTGGGCGAAGCCGGCGCCATCGTCATCGCGGAGCCGACCTCGAATTATCCGATCCTCGGCCACAAGGGCGCGCTCTGGCTCAGGGTAGAGACCGAAGGCATCACCTCCCACGGCTCGATGCCGGAGCACGGCGACAACGCGCTCTACAAGGCGGCGCGCTCGGTGACCAAGCTGGAGGAGTTCGATTTCAACGTGATGCCCCACGAGCTGCTGGGCCGGTCGACCCTCAACGTCGGCACCATGCAGGGCGGGCTCAACCTCAACTCGGTGCCGGACCACGCCGAGTTCACCATCGACATCAGGACGCTGCCCGAGCAGAACCACGCGGAGATTTTCTCGGGCCTGGAGGGGTATCTCGGCGACGAGAACAAGATTGCCCGCGTCGTCGACTGCGGCGGCGTGCATACACCGCACACTCACCCGTGGATGCAGGAAATCTACGCGGTGATGGAGCGGGTTCTCGGCGAGCCGATAGAGCCGCGCGGCGCGCCGTACTTCACAGACGCCTCGGCGCTGACTCCGGCTTACGGGCGCCCGCCGACTGTGATCCTGGGGCCGGGCGAGATGCACATGGCGCACCAGACCGACGAGTACTGCCCGGTCGCGCATATCGAGCAGGCGGCGGAGGTCTACGAGATCCTGGCCCGCAGCTGGTGCGGCTACTGAGCGAGGGCCGGAGGCGCGGTTGGACCGATTGTGGACTCGGGCGCGGGCGCGGATGTACGCTTCCGGCAGGGATTAGGCCGCGTGGGCCGCTGAGGGCCCCGGCTTCGATGGGGAGGCACCCTTCATGAAAATCATGATCATCAACCCCAACTCGTCGCAGGACATGACGGACGCCGACGCCGTGGCCGGGCGTTCGGTCGCGCGGGAGGGCACCGAGGTCGTGGCGGTGACGCCGGACTACGCGCCGGCCTCGATCGAATCCTTCTACGACGAATACCTGTGCGTGCCGGGCATCCTCAACGAGATCCGCAAGGGCGATCAGCAGGGCTTCGATGCCTACATCATCGCCTGCTACGGCGACCCCGGCCTGCACGCTGCGCGCGAGATGACCGACAAGCCGGTGATCGGGATCGCCGAAGCATCGCTCTACCTGGCCTGCCAGCTCGCGGCGCGCGTCGCGATCGTGACCATCATCCCGCGCTTCCGCGTACCGGTGGAGGACATGGTCGCAGGCTACGGCTTGAGCCACAGGGTGAGCGTACGCACATCGCCCGTCTACGTGCTCGACGTGGAACGCGACTACGAGGGCTCGCTCGAGAAGCTGCGGCAAGAATGCTACCGCGCCCGCGACGAGGACGATGCCGAGGCGATCTGCCTGGGCTGCGCCGGCTTCGCGGAGTTCGCCGACGGGCTCGAAGCCGAGCTCGGCATCCCCGTGCTCGACGGGGTGGTGTGCGCCACCAAGATGGCGGAGAGCATCATCGAGATCGGGCGCAAGACCAGCAAGTACAAGACCTACAGGTTCCCGGAGCAGAAGTCCTTCACCGGGATGCTGCATCCATTCAGTACCGAGGCTCCGGCCGGCAGGGCCGCGGCCGAGTAACCACCGGCTGCCCGGCACTGGCCGGGCGGCGCCACCACACCAGGGAGGCAAAGGGAGGCAGAGATGGACAGCGGACACCTAGACAAAAAGCATGAGAAGTTCTGCGAGGACGCAGAGACACGCTCGCGGACGGCGGCCGGGCTCGACCGGCGCGAGTTCATGGCGGCAGCGGGTGCGACGGCCGTGGTTGCGGCCGCGGGCTTGGGGGCGTCCCAGGCCGAGGCCGCGTTCTCCGACCGGGTCGCCGGCATCACCCAGGACGAGCCGATGGAGCTCATCGGCACCGGGGTCTCCGCGCAGGAGCGCTTCTTCAAAAAGTTCGAGGAGATGAGCGGCGGGCTCCAGGTGACGGGCCAGGTCGCGAGCCTCGCGGATTCGGTCCAGAAGTGGATCACCGGCGGTTACGAGACCTTCTCGATGATCGAGACCAACGCCTTCCGCGTGCCGGCGCTCCGGGAAGCGGAGACGATTGCGCCGATCCCGGCGGAGAAGATCACCAACTGGGAGTTCGCGGATACGCTCTTTACCGACCCCGCCCACGTCGGCGCCGACCACACCAGCGGCTGGCCGGTCGCGATGGTCTATTGGGACGACAGCCGCACCTCGTTCGGGATGTTGCCGCAGATCTACAACATGGATGCGCTCGGCATTCTCCCGCACAAGTTCGCTGAAACCCAGACGGATCGGCTCATACCGGACACTCTCGGGGTGCTCTACGAGGGCCAGTGGCGCGACGTGGACGTGCGGGGCAAGGTCTCGATCCAGAACGAGGACCTGATCGGCCCGCCGCGCTGCGCGAGCTACCTCGTGAAGAACCGGAAGATGGACCCGGTCACGGTGGGCTATGGCGATCTCGAGCCCGACGAGCTCAAGAACGTCATCGACTTCCTGATTGGTGCCAAGCAGGACGGCGTCTTCCGTGCGCTCTGGACCAACTACGGCGAGGCGGTGAACCTGCTCGCCTCCGAGGAGGTCTGGGGCATCGATTGCTGGAACCCGGTGATCGAGGACGTGAAGAAGCGCGGCATCCCCTGTCATTATGTCGACGTCTGGGAGGGCACCGGCGCCTGGTATTACGGCATGTGCCTCTCCAGCGAGGCGCCACAGCCCGAAGTGGCCATGGCCTACATGGACTGGTGCCTCGAAGGCTGGCGCGGCGCGGCGGACGCCGAGCAGGGCTACTATTCGCCCACCCCGGACACTGCGCGGAACTACATGACCGAGGACTCGTGGCTCAAGTGGTACGAGGGCCGCGGGCGCGACACCGGGCCCAAGCTCAGGCGCCAGTCCAACATCGCTTACTGGATGATCTGGCCGCGCAACATCACCCTCTTCATCAAGGAGTGGAACCGCTTCCTCGCCGCTTGAGGAGCAGCTCTCTCAGCCCCGTCGGCACTACACCGTGCCGGCGGGGCGCCTCATAGTCGTCCGACCGATTTGGGTTAGGCCGTGTAGTCCGGTCGCGGGACCAGCGCGCGCGACCGCCTATCGCCGATCCTCGCGAACGTAGGGCAGGCCGAGCGCGCCCGGCGCGCCCGAGCCGGTGCGTGAAACGAGGCCGACGTAGGTCAGAACGGCGAGCGTCACCAGGTAGGGCATCATTAGCAAGAGATACTGCGGCACCGCCAATCCCACCGCCTGAATGCGCGGGATCAGCGCCTCGATTCCGCCGAACAGCAGCGCGCCCAGCACGGCGCGTCCCGGCCGCCAGCGCGCGAAGATGACCAGAGCGACGGCGATCCAGCCGCGTCCATGGGTCATGTCTTCGACCCAGATTTTTGACGCCGCGAGCGCTAGATAGCCGCCGGCAAGCCCGACCAGCGCACCACCCGTGACCACGGCGCCGAAACGCATGAGGTCGATGCTGACGCCGGCCGCGTCCGCTGCCTGCGGATTCTCTCCGACGGCGCGGAGCTTCATGCCGGGAATGCTGCGGTGGAGAAAACGCCAGACGAAATAGACGATGGGGACGCTCGCATAGACCATCAGGTCCTGGCTGAACAGGATCTTGCCCAGCACTGGGATGGTCGAGAGAACTCCCATGTCCACCTTGGTGAAGCCTTCGACCGCCCGCTCGGTCCAGGGATTGCCAATGAGGCCGGTGAGACCGGAGGCGAAGAAGACGATGGCGATGCCCGCCACGACCTGGTTTAGGCGCATCGTCACGACCATGAAGGCGAAGAGGGCCGAGACCGCGAGGCCCGCAGCGATGGCCCCGAGGGTTCCGAGCGCGAGGATGTTGCCGCTCTCGATGTAGACGACCACGCCCGCAAAGGCGCCGACGAGCATGACCCCCTCGGCGCCGAGATTCATCACGCCCGCGCGCTCGTTGATGATGAGCCCGATAGACGCCAGCATCAGCGGCACGGCGAAGACCGGCGTGAACGCGACCCAGTTGACGATGAACTCGACCATGCCTAGTGCATCCAGCGTACGCGGTATCGAACGAAAAACTCCGAGCCCACCACGCAGATCACGATGATCGACTGGATGAGCCCGATCAGGGCCTCGGGCAAACCGTAGAAGACCTGGATGCTCTCGCCGCCGACGTAGAGCCCGGCCATCAGGAAGGACACGACGACGACTGCCGCCGGGTTGTTGCGCGAGAGGAAGGCGATGACAATGCCCGAGAAGCCGTAACCGATGGCGACGTAGATGGTGAGCGCGTACTCCTGGCCCGAGGCGACCAGATATCCTCCAAGCCCCGACAGCGAGCCCGAGAGCATCACAGCGACGAGAATGGTGAGCGTGACCGGAATTCCCGACGCCAGCGCCATGCCGGGATTGCTGCCGACGAACTTCATGTAGGCACCGAACCGGCTCCTCTCGGTAACCAGCCAGACGATGAAAGCCGCGGCGATGGCGATGAAGAGGCCGACATGAATCTGCCCCCAACCGATGAGCGGCAAGCGCTGGTAAGCGGCAAATTGCGCTGTCTTGTAATAGACGGCCGCCGGGTCCTGCCACGCACCGAACAACTGATTCAGGACGAATAAGGCGGCAACGTAGTTGAGCAGCAACGTTGAGATAATTTCGTTGACTTGCAGGCGCAGCCGGAGAAACGCAGGCACCGCGATCCACGCCATGCCTCCGATAATACTGCCTACGAACATCAGATAGATTTGGAGCCAACCGGGGCCAATGTCGTAGATCATCACAACGGTCGCACCGATGGCGCCCCATACGAATTGTCCCTCGATTCCGATGTTCCAGAACTGGACCCGAAAGGCGACTGCGGCGGAAAGACCGACGAGAATAAGCGGCGCCCATTCGAGAAGAACGTCGGCGAGGCCGGCGCTGTCGAAGAACGTAAATACGATGAATTCCTCGAAAATGTTCGAGACGTCGATGCCGGAGACGACGAGCAAGAGGACGGAAATCCCGAGCCCGACCGCAATCGACGCAAGCACGATCAACCCATGCAGCCAGAACTCGGTGCCCTGACGTACCTCCAGACTGACTCGGCCGACAGCTAACGTTCGACTAGGCATGTCCGAGCATCAGCTCGCCGACCCGATGGCGGTCCGCCGGTCGCGCCAGCTCGCCGACGATGGCGCCGCGGTTGATGACACCGACGACGTCCGAGAGGTTGAGAACCTCATCGAGGTCCTCGCTGATCAAGAGCACGGCGGCGCCGAAATCCCGCGCCGCGCGCAGATGGTCGTGGACCGCCGCGCAGGCGCGCACGTCGAGGCCATGGGTCGGCGAATGGGCCACGATCACGGCGGGCTCCCCGTGCAACTCGCGTGCAAGCACCAGCTTTTGCGCGTTGCCGCCGGAGAGCAGGCGCGCGCTGGTATCGACGGTCGCGCCCTGAATCTCGAAGTCCGCCAGCGCGGCGCTGGTTTGCGCCCCGATCGTGCGCCGAGAGACCCAGGCCATCGTTCCGAATGCACCGCTGCCGAGCCGGGTCGACGCATAGTTGTCACTGACAGAAAGCTCCTGGGCGAGGCCGTAGGCGGAGCGGTCCGCCGGCACGTTGCGAATGCCGAGCGCGCGGCGGCGCTTTGGGTGGTGCGCCGTGATGTCGGAACCGTCGAGCCCGATACGACCCGTCTCCGGCGCGCGGACACCCATCAGCACCTCCGCCAGCTCTGTCTGGCCGTTGCCTCCGACGCCCGCGAGTCCGTAGATCTGGCTGCTGCGGACAGCGAGCGAAAGGCCGCGAACGGTATTCACGCCATCGTCCCGGCGCGCCGTGAGGTCGGAGATTTCAAGCCGCACGGGGCCGCTCTGCCCGGGTTCGGTGTCGTCGACAGGCGCATCGCCCACCATCATGCGGGCGAGGTCGGCAGCGTTCGTGCCGCCCGCATCGACCGTGGCAACGGTCTGGCCGCCGCGCATGACCGTGACCCGATCCGCGTGGGCCAGCACCTCACGCAGCTTGTGCGTAATCAATATGACGCAGGTGCCGCGGCGGGCGAGCGCCTGAATCGTGCGAAGCAGCCGTGCCGCCTCTTCATCGGTCAGCACCGAGGTCGGCTCGTCGAGGATCAAGAGGCGCACGCCTCCCATGAGCACCTTGATGATCTCGACGCGTTGCTGCTCGGCGACGGATATGCGATCGATCCGGGCCGTGGGATCGATCTCGAAGCCGAGCTCATCGGAAAGGCGGGCGATGCCTTCCGACACCGTGGCGATGCCCTTTCGCCACGACGTCTGCGGGTTCGCCAGCATCACGTTCTCGGAGATGGTGAAGGGCTGCACCAGCTTGAAGTGCTGGTGGACCATGCCGATCCCCAGAGCACGCGCGTGCGACGGCCCTTCGATGCGGTACTCGACGCCATCGATGCTCATGCGGCCGGCGTCGGGCCGATAGAGCCCGCACAGCACGTTCATCAGTGAGGTCTTGCCGGCGCCGTTCTCGCCGAGCAGCCCGTGGACCTCGCCCCACCCGGCAGAGAATTCCGCACGATCGAGCGCCATGCGGCCGTCGAAGGACTTGACGATGTCCGTCATCTGCAGGGCATGAGCCATCCCGTGCCCCTGTCGACACCATGGCGCCGCGGCGACCTCCCGGCAGGTCAAGCCCTGCACGGGAGGCCGCCGCGGCCTCCGCTCGGAGGGAGCGCTCCTGTTACCGCTGTAGCTTACTGAGGCAGCTCGCCGACAACGCCCTGCACCAGGTAGTTCATGCCCCAAATCTGGCCGTCATCGAGTTGCTCACCCTCCGCGACCACCAGATTGCCGTCCTGGTCGTAGATCGGGCCCTGGAACACATGGCGCGAGCCGCTGACGATCTCGTCGCGCGTCGCCATCACCTTGGCCGCCAAATCTTCCGGCACTTCGGGACCGCAGCAGACGGCATCGGTACCGCCGTCCTTGATACCCAGGAAGCGAATTCCACTGCTCTTCCAATCGCCGGCGACGATTGCCTGAACCGTCGGCGTGATGTAGCGCGCCCACGCCCAGACCGAGGAGCACTGCGTGGCGGTCGAATACTCGCTCATGTCCCGGTGGTAGCCGGTCGACAAGACCCCGGCTTCCTGCGCCACGATCTGCGTCGAAGGCGTATCCTGGTGCTGGCCCAGGAAATCGGCTCCCTGCTCCAGCAACGCCTGCGCGGTCGCCCGCTCCTTGACCGGGTCGTACCAGGCATTGGTGTAGATGACGTTGACGACGGCGTCGGGGTTCATGAGCTGGGCGCCGAGCGCGTACGCATTGACGTTCCACGTCGTGACCGAGATCGGCACAGCAGCGACGAAGCCAATCTTGTTGGTCTTGGTCAAGGCGCCGGCCACCATACCGCAGAGGAACTGGCTCTCGTATGTGCGCGCGTAATAGCCCTCGAGGTTATCCGCGCTGACCGTGCCTGGCGTATTGAAGAACGCGACGTTGGGATTTTCCTTGGCGATCTCGAGCAAGGCATCGTTGTAGCCGAACGCCGAAGCCGCAATGATGTTGTATCCCCGCCTGATATAGCGCTCGACAACGGCACGGAGTTTCGATGCGACTTCTTCGACGCCTTCGGTATAAGCGGTATGGATTCCGGTGTCGGCTTCAAGGCTAACGCGCGCCTCTTCTTGCGCCTGTACCCAGCCGCCATCGTCCTTCACGTTGAAGTAAATGAAGGCGACTTTCGGCTCTCCTTCGATGTTTACCTGCGCTTCGGCAGCGGTATAGGTTAGTGCGAGAAGAGCCGCTGCTACGAATGCGGCTCCGATAGCTTTGATTTTCATTGATACACTCCCTTTCTCACGTTCTTGCCAATTGATGCGGAGGCTACATAGCCAGTCCAGTAGGTTGCGGCACTTGCTGTTTCATATGCTGAGGATTCAGCATAGTCTCGGAGCTATCATGTATCCAGCGCCGATTGAGACCTATTTCACGCCGCGGACCATCGAAGAGGCGCTGCAGTGCCGCGCCGAAGCGGGGGATGACGCCACGTTCATCGCCGGCGGCATGAGCCTGATGCAGGCGATGAAGGCGCGGCTGTTGACGCCGCCTGCGCTCATCGACCTGAACGAGGTTGAAGAGCTTAGTGGCCTCGCCAAGGGGCCGCGCAGTGTGACCGTGCGCCCCATGACCCGCTACCGTGAGCTGGCGGTAACCACGGCTCTGCACGGCGCCTTGCAGGCGATCGGGGACGCAGCCTCGACGGTGGGTGACCGGCAGGTGCGCAATGCCGGCACCATCGGCGGCAGCCTGTGCTGGAACTATGTCGCCTCATGCATGCCCAATGTTTGCCTCTGCCTCGATGCGACGCTCGTTCTCGCTTCGCTGGACGATGGCGAACGAACCGTGCCGATTGATGATTTTTTGATTGGGCCGCTCGATACCGCGCGGCGGGACGACGAGCTTTTGGTCGAGATCAACTTCCCCGCTTCCAAGGTTCACGGCGTCGGCAGCGCTTACAAGAAATACGGCGGGACCGTTGACGGCCTGCCGATCGTCGGCATCGCTGCACTGATCGAGGTGGACAAGACGGGAGTCTGCACGGACGCCCGCTTGAGTGTCGGCGGAATTCTGCCGACTGCCCGGCGTTTCGACGGCGTTGGCGACGTTCTGTGCGGCCGGCCGGGGACGCCCGCAGCCTTCGCAGAGGCTGCCATCGCAGCGGCCGATGCGATCGAGACGCAAACGGACCACCTCGCCAGCGCTCACTATCGCAAGGTGCTGATCCGCACGCTCGGCCGGGAGGTACTGGCCGAGGCCCATGCCCGCGCGACGGGAGGGTGACGCCGTGGAGAAGACGATCACCGTCACCGTCAACGGCACGGCTCACGAACGGACCGTTCCGCTCCGCCTGCTCCTCGTCGATTTCATCCGCGACGAGTGCGGCCTCACCGGCACGCATATCGGTTGCACTTACGAGGGGCGATGCGGCGCCTGCACGGTGCAGATCGAAGGACGCGCCCACAAGTCGTGCATGAAGCTCGCGGTTCAGGCGGACGGCAAAGAGGTCACCACGATCGAGGGCCTCGGCAGCCGGGACAACCTGCACCGCTTGCAGCAGGCGTTCAGCCGCTATCACGCTTTGCAGTGTGGCTTTTGCACCAGCGGGATTCTGATGAACGCGGTCGATTTCCTGAACGAGAACATCAACCCGAGCGAAGCTGAGGTGCGCCGCGCTCTGGTCGGCAACCTCTGCCGCTGCACCGGCTACAGCCATATCGTCGAGGCCATCCTCGCCGCCTCCGCCATGCGACACGGCGTGAAGCCCGTTCCGCCGCCGGCCGAGACCGAGCCTCCGCCGTGAGCGCGGCCGCCGAGACAGGCTGGATCGGCCGCTCTCTGGAGCGCCGCGAGGATGCGCGCCTGCTCACCGGCCGTGGCGAGTACCTCGCCGATGTCCACGTGCCCGGCTGCTTGCACCTCTGCTTCGTCCGCTCGGACCATGCCCACGCCAAGATCGGGAGCATCCGGCTGGAGGCGGCGCTTGAGATGCCGGGCGTGGTGGGCGCGATCACCGGCGCCGAGCTCTCGCAAGAGATGCAGGGTCAAAAGATCCCGGTGCTGATCCCCGCCTTCGCCGCCAAGTATCGACAATACTGGCCGCTCGCGGTGGACGAGGTCTATTGGCACGGCGAGCCGCTCGCGGCGATTGTGGCCGAAGACAAGTACGTCGGCGAGGACGCCGCCGCCGCCGTGGAGGTCGATTACGAGCCACTCCCTGTGGTCACCGACGCCGAGGCCGCGCTGCGCGACAGCGCTCCGAAGGTCTACGACGACTGGGACGACAACGAGATCTTCGCCACCAGCTACACCGGCGGCTTTGACCCGGATGAGATCGCGAAGAACGATGCGGAGGTCGACGCGCTGTTCGCGAAGGCCGAGGTGGTGCTCAAGCAGCGTTTCCGCACACAACGCTGCGGCGTTTGCCCGATCGAGACCCGGGGCGCGCTCGCGATCTGGAGCGAGACCGACGGGCTCACCGTCCATCTGACGACGCAGCGCCCCCACATCGAACGCCTTGCCCTCGCCGACCTCCTGGAACTTTCGACCGCCGAGGTTCGGGTCATTGCGCCGCGCGACCAGGGCGGTGGCTTCGGGGTCAAGGCGCCGTTCTACCGCGAGCACGTGGTGGTCTGTCATCTCGCGCGCAAGCTCGGGCGGCCGGTGCGCTGGGTCGAGACCCGCGAAGAGCACCTGATGACGGTCAGTCAGGAGCGCGATCAGATCCACGATCTCGAAATCGCGGCGGACAAGGAGGGACGCATCCTCGCGCTCCGCAATCGCGGCATCGGCGACGTGGGTGACGGGCGCCAGGGGGTCTACTGGGGTTTCGTCATGCCCTCGCTGGGCTCGGTCATGCTGCCCAACGCCTATGATGTCGACCGCGCCGACATCAAGCTGCGCTGCGCGGTCACCAACAAGGCCTGTATGAGCCCGTCGCGCTCATTCGGGGCGCTGCCCACCCGCTTCGCGCTGGAACGCGGCCTCGACATGCTGGCGCGCAGGCTCGGCATGGAGACGGCGGCCCTCAAGCGCAAGAACCTGATCACCGACTTTCCCTTCACCAGCGTGACCGGCGTCCATCACGACAGCGGCAACTATGTGAAGGCGTGGGACACGCTGATCGACAAGGTCGATCTTGCCGCCTTCCGCGTTCTGCAAGAGGAAGCCCGCGCTGAAGGGCGTTACATCGGGATCGGCTTTGCCTGCGGCGCCGAGTTCTCCGGCATTCCGTCGGACGTGCTCGTGCCGCTGGAGAACCAGCCCGGCTACGGCGTCGTCACCATGCGAATCGACCCGCGCGGCAAGGTCGCGATCTACGAGGGCGACGCACCGCAGGGCCAGAGCCACGAGACCACCATGGCGCAGGTCGCCGCGGACGCCTTCGGCATCCATCCCGACGACGTGAGCGTGCGGCACGGCGATACCGGCACGACGCCGCTCAGCTCTGGCACGGTCGGCGCGCGCGGCGCCTCCTATACCACGGCCGCCATCGCCGAGGCCGCAGCCGCTCTCAAGGCCAAGATGGCCCGCTACATGATCCACGATCACGGTCTTGACGGCGCGAGCGCGGACGACTTCAGCTTCGCGGAGGGCGCGATCGTCTACGAAAAGGACGGGAACATCCGGCGCGAATTCGCCGCGCTGGCGGATCGCATCGTCATGGGCTCGATCAACCTGCCGCCCGGTGAGGATCCTGGGCTGGAGCACACAGCCTACTTCGAGGCGCCCAAGCCGATGATCTGTTTCACCGCGCAGGCCGCCAAGGTCGAGGTCGATATCGAGACCGGGCAGTTCACCATCCTCGACTACGCCACCTGCGAGGACGTGGGCACGGTGATCAACCCCATCGTCGTCGAGGGCCAGGTTCAGGGCGGCGTCGTGCAGGGCATGTCCAACGCCATGTTCGAGGAGTTCCTCTACGACGAGAACGGTCAGCAGTTGACGGCGGACTTCGAGAACTACCGCCTCGCCTCCGCCGCTGATGTCCCGAACGTGACGGTTGGCCACTCACCGACGCCTTGCCCGGACCACCCCATGGGCGTTCGCGCCGTGGGCGAAGGCAGGCCGGGGCCCGTGCCGGGCGCGCTCGCCAACGCCATCTGCGACGCTCTCGCGCCCTTCGGCGTCGAGATCACCACGCTGCCGCTCAAACCCGAGATGATTCTCGCCTTGATCGAGGCTGGCCGCGCCGGTAACGGTGGATAGCGCCGCCAGCAAATGGGGCAGCCTGCGTCAGGAGAGTTTATGAGTCTGCGAATCGCCATCGATACCGGGGGAACGTTCACGGACGTCATCGCGATTGACGAGGTGACGGGCGAGCAGCTTGCCATCAAGACGCCGAGCACGCCTGACGATCCCAGCCGCGGCCTGATCAACGGGATTCAGGAGGTCGTCGGCGGGAACGACGCACAACTAAGCCAGATCCTGCACGGCACCACGACCGCGACCAACGCCGTGCTGGAGCACCGATTCAAAGGGCTCGGCCTGCTCGTGACATCCGGCTTTCGCCACATCATCGAGATCGCGCGCCAATCCGTGCCGGACGGCTACGGCAACTCCTTCTTCTGGGTGAAGCCGCCCAGGCTCGTGCCACTTCATCTGGTCCAGGAGGTGACGGAGCGCATGAGCTACGACGGCTCCGTCATGACGCCGCTCGACGAGGAGAGCGTGATCGAGGCGGTGGACCATCTGGTCGATTTTGGCGTCACGCGCATCGCGGTCTGTCTGCTCCATTCCTATGCAAACCCGGCGCACGAACAGCGCGTGGGCGCGATCATCAAGGAGAACTTTCCCGACACGTTCGTGTCGCTGTCGTCGGTCGTCCTGCCCGAGTACCGCGAGTACGAACGCGCGATGACGACACTGATCGACGTGATGGTGAAGCCTTACTGCCAGACCTATCTCGGGCGCGCCCGCGACAAGATCGCCGAAGAGTCCGGTGACAAGCCCTTCCTGATCATGCAGTCCAACGGCGGAATCGTCTCCAGCGAGGCCGCCGGCGAGAAGCCGGTGACGATGCTGCTCTCCGGGCCAGCAGGAGGCGTCCTCGGGGCCACCCATATGGCGAGCCTCGCCGGCTACCGCGACATCCTGACGCTCGATGTCGGCGGCACCTCCACTGATGTCTCGCTGGTGCGTGGGCTCACGCCGCAGCTCTCCACACACACGACGATCGAGCACTATCCGGTCAAGACCCCCATGCTGGACGTGGTCGCCGTCGGTGCCGGCGGGGGCTCGCTCGCCTGGATCGATCCCTACGGTGCGCTCAAGGTCGGCCCGCAAAGCGCTGGCGCCGATCCAGGACCCATCTGCTATCGGCGCGGGGGGACCGAGCCCACGGTGACCGACGCAGGCGTGGTGCTGGGGCGTCTGCCCGGCGCGTTGATCGGCGGCGGGCTCAAGCTGGATGTCGATGCCGCGCGCGGCGCCTTCGAGGATCTCGGGAAGAAGCTCGGCCTCTCTGCGGCGGATGCGGCCGCAGGCGTGCTCGAGATCGCGGCATCCAACCAGGTCCAGGGCATCCGCAAAGTGACGACGACGCGCGGGCTCGACCCCGGCGATTACGCCATGATCGCCTTCGGCGGCGCTGGCGGGCTCTTCGCTGCGGACGTGGCCGACTTCCTCGGAATCAAGGTCGCGGTCTCGCCGCCCAATCCGGGCAACCTTTCCGCCTTCGGCCTGCACGTCTGCGACATCAAGCGCGACTACGTGCGCACGCTGGTGCGCCAGCAATCGACCGCTACCGTCGATGACCTTGACGGGCTGTGGGCCGAACTCGAACGGCTGGGCTGCGACGAGATCGCGGCCGAGGGCGTGGCGCGCGAGGCGATCGTGCTCGAACGCAGTGCCGACGTTCGCTACGTCGGCGAGGGCCACGAGGTGTTGGTCGCAATCCCGGCCGGCCTTACCGGTGCCACAGCCGTCGACCGCATGTGGACGGACTTTCACCAGGTCCACGACGACACCTTCGGCTTCCACTATGAGGACACCCAGGACGTGGAGGTCGTCAGCCTGCGCGTGCAGGCGATCGGGCGCATGCACCGCCCCTCCGTGCGCGCGATCGAGCTGGGAGCGGACGACGCAAGCCCTGCCGGCGAGCGCGATGTGTATTGGCGCGGCCGGGGTTGGGTATCCTGCCCTATCTGGCGCCGGGAGAGCCTGTCCCGCGGCTTTGCCACACGAGGGCCGGGTATCATCGAGGAGTACGGCTCGACCCTCGTGGTGACCGAAGGCTGGGCCTTGAGAAACGACGATTACGGCAACCTCATTCTGGAGAAAGAGGCATGAGCGCAGTCACGGCCAAGGACGGACGACCGCCGCTCGGCCCGATCGAGCTTGAGGTCATTACCGGTACGATCCGCACCGCCGAGCTCGAAATCGAGGCGGCGGTCGAGCGAACCGCGCGCTCGCCGATGATCCGGGACCAGCACGACTATCGCGTGGCGCTCTTCGACGCGCGCGGGCGCAAGTTAACCGGGCGCTCTTACGCCGCCCTGGTCGAGCCGGTGTTCGAATATTTCGACGAGGGTGACATCCACCCTGGCGACATCTTTTTCTGGAACGATCCCTACAACAGCGCGGGCGGGATCGGCCACATCCCCGATCTCTGCACGACCATCCCCATCTTCTACGGCGACCGGCTGATCGGGTTCAGCCAGGTTTTCGGCCACCACGATGACGTGGGCGGCTCCGTCCCCGGCAGCCTTCCGACCCACGCAACCGACATGTGGACGGAAGGACTGGTGGTGCCCCCCATCAAGATTTACGAGCGCGGGAAGATCAACGAAGCGGTCTTCAAGATCATCTCGCGCAACTCGCGCCTCTCTGAGCATCTGCGCGGCGATCTCGATGCCGAGATCGGCGCCGCGCGGCTTGGCAGTCAGCGCATCGTGGCCTTGGTGGAGCGCTACGGCGTCGAAGCGCTGGAGGCCGCCTACGACGCCATCATCGAGAACTGCGCGGAGACCATTCGCCGCGAGCTGCTCCCCATGATTCGGGACGGCGTCTATTCCTGGGAGGACTACATCGAGGACGACGGCGTCGAAGGGCCGCAAATGCACACGCTGCGCATGACGATGACCAAGACCGCCGACAAGATCGTCCTCGACTTCACGGGTACCTCGAAGGAGGCGAAGGGGCCGATCAACTGGCCCATCGACTACGCGGACGGAAAGTTCGCCCGCAAGTGGATGGGGCCCGTGCTCCGCTCGCTCGCGGCGACGCCCGAGCGGGCGGCCGAGATCGACATGAACGAAGGCGTGCTCGACGTCATAGAGCTGAAGTTTCCGCCCAAGGGGACGCTGGTGACACCGAGCTTCGGCAAGGCCACGGGCCTGCGCTTTTTCCCTCTGCTGCGCTCGCTCGGAATCTTCGCGGCTCTGCTGGCCAAGGCGACCGGGGGACGCATGCCGGCCGACCACGAGACGATCCGAATCTGGGGCCTGCACGGCGGGCGCATCGGCCATGACTTCTTCCTGTTCCGCGAGGTGTTGGGCGGCGGCGGTCCGGGGCGCCCCTGGGCCGACGGCAGCGACGTGGTTCACGTGGTGCCGAACTCGCGCAACCTGCCGGCGGAATTCTCCGAGACCCGCTACCCCGTCATCGTCGAACGCCTGGGCCTCGCGGCGGATTCAGGCGGTGCCGGCTGCCGGCGCGGTGGTTTCGGCTACGACAAGCGCGTGCGCGCGCTCGAAGACTGCGAGGCGCTCTCCAACGCCGACCGCGCGATGATCAACACCTACGGCGTCAACGGCGGCAAGTACGGCGGCACCTACAGTCTGGCGATCGACAAGCCGGACGGCACACAGCGCAAGCTCGCCGGCATGGAGGACCGCGTCCCCGTCGCCGGCGGCTCGACCATCAGGATCCGCACGACGGGCGGCGGCGGCTGGGGCGACCCGCTGGCGCGCGAGCCCGAGATGGTCTGCTACGACGTTCAGTGCGGCTTGGTTTCGGAGCAGGCGGCGCGCAACGACTATGGCGTCGTGCTCGGGCGCGAGGGTCGGCGGTACACGGTGGACCAGGCGGAGACCGATCGCTTGCGGGCGCGCATAAGGGCAGAGCGCGGGCCGCTCCCCATGTTCAGTCGCGGGCCTTATTTCGAGGAGATGAAGCGCAGCGAGGGAATCGCGCGCCCGGCGGGTCACGACGACCCGGACGATGGCTGGTTCGCCGCCGAGGCGGTGCAGGAGGCCGCGGAGTGAAGCCTGCGCTGTTCGCGTACGCGGCGCCGCAAAGCGTCGAGGAGGCGCTTGAGGTTCTGGCGAGCGACGAGATGGCGCGGCCGCTTGCCGGCGGGCAAAGCCTGATTCCCACCATGAACTTCCGCATCGCGGCGCCGTCCACGCTGGTGGACCTCCGCAGAATCGGCGCACTCAACGGGCACGCGGTCGAGGGCGATGTTATCAGGGTGGGGGCAATGACGCGCCAACGCGACCTCGAACGCGATGAGGCGGTTCGGCGCGCGAACCCTCTGATTGCGGAAGTCCTGGGCAACGTCGCGCACATCGTCATCCGCAATCGTGGCACGGTCGGCGGCAGCATCGCCCACGCAGACGCAGCGGCGGAACTCCCCTGCATGCTGGTGGCGACGGGCGGCTCGATCGTGGCGCGCCGCGTCGGGGGCGAGCGGACCATCGCCGCCGAGGACTTTTTCCTGTTTCACATGACGACGGCGTTGGAGGCGAGCGAGCTGCTGACGGAGGTTCGCATACCCGCGCTTCCTCCCCACACCGGTTACGCGTTCCAGGAGGTCGCGCGCCGCCATGGCGACTACGCGCTGGCCGGAGTCTGCGCGCTGGTAACCCTCAAGGACGGTGTCTGCACCGCCCTGCGCCTCGCCGCCTGCGGCGTTGCTTCGAAGCCGACGCGCCTCGCCGAAGCCGAGGCCGCGTTGCTGGGCGCCCCGCCGGAGGGGGAGGTCCTCACGCGCGCTGCCGAGGCCGCCCGCGACTATGCGACGGCGGCCGATGACCGCCAGGCCAGCGCGGACTACCGCAGGGACCTTGCGGCGGCGTTGGTCCGTCGCACGGTCGCGAAGGCCGCCGAGCGCGCGCAGGAGCAGGCCTGATGGCACGGCCGATCGGATACGGGACACCGCCCCGCCAGTCACCCGATCCGCGTGTCGCCGTCTCGATGACCGTCAACGGCGAGCGGGTCGAGCGTGAGATCAGCCCCCGCATGCTGCTGAGCGACTTCATCCGCCACGAGCTGCGCCTGACGGGAACCCACGTCGGCTGCGAGCACGGCGTGTGCGGCTGCTGCACGGTGATCATCGACGGAAAGGCCGGGCGCTCCTGCCTCGCCTTCGCGGTCCAGGCCGACGGCGCCGACATTCGGACGATCGAGAGCGTGGCAGGGCCGGACGGCTCGCTTCATCCGGTCCAGCAGGCCTTTCGCGAATGCCACGGGCTGCAATGCGGCTACTGCACGCCGGGCTTCGTCATGTCGATCGTGGACTATCTGGAAGACAACCCCGATCCGGACCTTTCGGAAGAGGCCATTCGCGAGGTCCTCTCGGGCAACCTGTGCCGCTGCACGGGCTACAAGAACATCGTGGCCGCCTTCCGCCGTAGCGCGGAGTTGATGCGCAGCTCGCGCTAGAGAAACGGAGAGCCTTGACGTGTCGACGCGCCAGTTTGGCGAACCAATCGCACGCAACGCCGATGCCGCCCTCCTGCGTGGCGAGGGCAGCTTCATCGACGATATCGACCTTCCCGGCGCGCTCCACGCGGCGTTCGCCCGCAGCATGGTCGCCAGAGCGCGAATTCGCTCGGTCGATGTCAGTGCCGCCGAAGCCCTCGACGGCGTGGTCAAGGTCTATACCTGCGACAACATCGGCGCGCTCGACGCTCCGCTACCGTTGCTGATACCGGCCCCCGACCTCACCCATCCGAAGACGCAGCGCCCGCTCGCCCGCGACGACGTGTTCTACGTCGGGCAGTGCATCGCGATGGTGGTGGCGGTCGACCGCTACGTCGCCGAGGATGCGGTCCGCCTGATCGACATCGACTACGACCCCCTGCCGGTCGAGATGGACCTCGAAAAGGCGGTCGCTGACGATGCGCCGCGCATACATCCGGACGTGCCCAACAACACCGCCGGCAGTTTCCGCGTCGAGACCGGCGATACCGACGTGGCGTTCGCGAAAGCCGAGCACGTCACGCGGGTGAAGATCCGGCTCGAGCGCAGCACCGCCGCGCCGATGGAATGCCGCGCCATCGCAGCCCGTTGGGAAGCCGTCACCGGCGAGCTCACGGTGTGGGACGGCACCCAGGCGACGCTCTCGGTGCGCGGCGGCTTGGCCTCCCTGTTCCGGATCGACGAGGACAAGGTGCGCGTCATCGCGCCCAACGTGGGCGGCGGCTTCGGCCAGAAGATCATGATGTTCCACCCCGACGAGGTGCTGGTGCCGCTGGCCTCGATGGAGCTCGGGCGCCCGGTCAAGTACATCGAGGACAGGGTCGAGAACTTCATCGGCGCCTCCCAGGAGCGCACGCAGATCCACACCCTCGAAATCGCGGCCATGAAGGACGGCCGCGTAATCGGCCTCAAGGACGACTTCCTGCATGACACCGGCGCGTTCATTCCCTACGGAATCGCGGTCGCCCACGTGAGTTCGACCTCAATCGCGGGCCCTTACCGCATCCCGAATTTCCGCGTCACATTCCGCCCGGTTTATCTGCCGATGGTGCAGGTGACCCCCTACCGCGGCTGCGGCCGTCCGCATGCCTGCTACGCCATCGAGCGCGCCATGGATCAGCTTGCCGGCGAACTCGGCCTCGACCGCATCGAAGTCCGCCGGCGGAACTTCATCGGAAAGGACGAGTTCCCCTATCCGCGCGAGGGACTGATCTTCGCCGACGGTCTGCAGGTGATCTACGACAGCGGCGCTTACGGGGATGCGCTCGATAGGCTGCGCGAGGCCATCGATGTCGAGGGCTTCCGCACCGAGCAAGTGGCCGCCCGCGAGGAAGGGCGCTATCTCGGTCTCGGTCTCGGGTTCTATGTCGAGGGTACCGGGCTTGGGCCCTATGAGGGCGGGCACATCAAGATTCACCCGATCACCGGCAAGGTCTACGTCAACACCGGTCTTACCGATCAGGGCCAGGGCCACGAGACGGTGTTCGCCCAGATCGCCGCAGAGCAGACGGGGGCCCGCGTCGAGGACGTGATCGTCGTTGAGGGCGACACTGGCGCCTTCGAATGGGGAGTGGCGACCTTCGCGAGCCGCGCGGCGGTGTGCAGCGGCAGCGCGATCCACATGGCGGCTGTGAAGGCGCGCGCGCAGATCGTCGAGGCCGCAGCCAACATGATGGAGTGCAGCCAAGAGGACATCGAGCTCCACGACGGCGCGGCGTGGGTGAAGGGAACCGACCGCAGGGCGACGCTGGCGGAGATCGCGACGGCGACCAACCCGCTGCGCTATGCCTTCAACGAACCCTCCAAGAGCGCCACGCAGTTCGCCCCGGCGAGCCGTCACGACGGGCCGCCGCTTGCCGAAGGCAGGACTCCGGGGATCGAGGCAACCGACTACTACAGCCCGCCCCACGCGACCTGGGCCTTCGGCGCCCACGCAGCGGTGATCGAGGTCGATCCCGAGCTCTGCACGATCGAGGTCAAGCGCTACATCTGCATCCACGACTGCGGGCGGATGATCAATCCGACGATCGTCGACGGCCAGGTGATGGGCGGCATTGCCCAGGGCGTAGGCGGCGCGTTCTACGAGCGCTGCGAATTCGATGAGGAGGGCGTTCCGCTCAACGCCAACTTCATGGATTTCCTGATGCCCTACGCGACCGAGGTGCCCAACGCGGAAATCATGCACTCGGAGACGCCGACACCGCTCAACCCGCTCGGCGTGAAGGGCGTCGGCGAGGCTGGGACGATTCCGGTCGCGCAGGTCTACGCGTCAGCGGTCGAGGACGCCCTGCAACCCTTCGGGATTGCGCCGATCCGCGAGGCGCCGCTCACGCCCGACGCGATCCACCGGATGCTCAAGCAGGCGCGTGCTTCTTAGGTGGTGCGTCCAAGCAACGCCGCGACTAGGCGTCTGAACCACGCCACCACGACGATACGTGTGAGCTGCGAGCCCGCGATGGCCTGGGGCTGGTCTTGGGCTCCGGCACTGGCATCCGCCTCGTTGCCGTCGCGCGCGAGCTTTTCGTGAAGGCGCGCGGCGAACTGTGCGGTGAGGTGGTTGGCAACGTCCTGAACGATGCCGCTGCGGCCGATCTGGGCGAGCGCGCCGGACAGTTTGATGGAACCGTGGAGCCTGACTTGGGAGCCGCCGTCTTGCTCCCGGACTTCGTAGGCGACGCTCGCCTTCGCGCGACTGCCGCCCCGGCGGTCGATGCCTGAGGCCTCGATCCTGGCGCTTCGACCATCATGGTCGGTCTCGACGATGGTGGCCTCGCCTTCGAAAGCAGCGGTCACCGGCCCAAGCTTGACCGTTACCTTGCCCGCATAGGTCGCCTCGCCGGGCTGGGCGAGAAGCTCTGTGCCCGGCATACAGGTCACGACCTCGGGTACGTCCTGGAAGAAGTCCCAGACGCGACGGGCGGGCTGGTCGATACTGAACGACGCTTCGATGTCCGGCACGGCGTGGTCCTGCGCGGCTGCTGTGTCCCGAAGCTAGGCGAAGTGGTGACGGGACGAAACCTCTCCCAGGCGGCCTACTGCGGGTTCATGATCGCCTAGACGACGACCGCGGCACCGGCTTCGGCGGGTCCCACATTGCGGCGGAAGGCGGTGAAGAGCTCGCGCCCGATGCCGCTGGCATTGGCGGAAAGATCGGTCTCAGCCGGCGCGCGCGCGGCGAACTCCGCAGCGTCGCCGAGCACGTCGAGCCGACCCGCCGCGGCGTCGAGCCTGAGCATGTCGCCGTTCCGCACCCGCGCGATCGCGCCGCCTGCCGCAGCCTCCGGCGTCACGTGGATGGCCGCCGGCACCTTGCCCGACGCGCCGGACATGCGCCCGTCGGTGACCAGCGCGACGCGGAAGCCGCGGTCCTGCACGGAGCCCAGGACCGGCGTCAGCGCGTGCAGCTCCGGCATGCCGTTGGCCTGCGGGCCCTGGAAGCGCAGCACGCAGACAAGATCGCGCTCCAGCGCGCCATCGCGGAACGCGGCCTTGATCTCCTCCTGATCGTGGAACACGCGGGCCGGGGCCTCGATGACATGGTGCTCAGCTTTGACCGCCGAGGTCTTGATCACCGCCTGGCCGAGGTTGCCGGTCAACACGGTGAGCCCGCCGGTGTGCTGGAAGGGATCGGCTGCGGAGCGCAGGATCTTCTCGTTCAGGCTCGTGCGCGTGCCCTCGCGCCAGGCGAGCCCATCGTCGCCCAGCACCGGCTCCTTGGTGTAGCGGGCCAGTCCGTCGCCGGCGACGGTGCGGACGTCGCCGTGCAGCAGTCCGGCATCGAGTAGCTCGCCGATCATGAAACCGAGCCCGCCGGCGGCGTGGAAATGGTTCACGTCGGCCAGCCCGTTGGGATAGACCCGCGCCAATAGCGGCGTGACCGCGGAAAGCGCCGCCATGTCTCCCCAGTCGATCAGCACGCCCGCAGCGCGGGCCATTGCGATGAGGTGAAGGGTCAGATTGGTCGACCCGCCAGTGGCGTGCAGGCCGACCATGCCATTGACGAAGGCGCGCTCGTCCAGCACCGCGCTCGCGGGCGTATAGGAGTTGCCATTGGCTGTGATTTCCAGCGCCCGCCGCGCCGCCGCTTGCGTGAGCGCCTCGCGCAGCGGCGTGCCGGGATTGACGAAGCTCGCGCCGGGCAGGTGCAGGCCCATGAACTCCATCAGCATCTGGTTGGAGTTGGCCGTGCCGTAGAACGTGCAGGTGCCGGGTCCGTGATACGAGGCCATCTCGGCGGCCATCAGTTCATCCCGGCCGATCTCGCCGCGGGCGTAGCGCTGGCGCACGGCGGCCTTCTCGTCGTTCGGCAGGCCCGAGGTCATGGGCCCCGCCGGCGCAAAGATCGCTGGGATATGGCCGAAGGTGGCCGCCGCAATCACGAGGCCGGGGACGATCTTGTCGCAGACGCCGAGGAAGATCGCGGCATCGAAGCAGTTGTGCGAGAGCGCCACGCCCGCCGCGAGCGCGATCACATCGCGGCTGAAGAGCGAGAGCTCCATGCCCGGTTGGCCCTGGGTGACGCCATCGCACATCGCCGGCACGCCGCCGGCAACCTGGGCGGTGCCGCCCGCTTGCCGGGCCGCTTCGCGGATCAGCGCAGGGAAGCCCTCGAAGGGCTGGTGAGCCGAGAGCATGTCGTTGTAGGCGGTGACGATGCCGATGTTGCCGGCGCTGCCCTCGGCCTGGCGCGCCTTGTCCGCGTCAGGGCTTGCGGCGAAGGCATGCGCAAGGTTGCCGCAGGAGAGATGCGCGCGCGCGGGCCCCGCGTCGGCGGCCCTGGCCACGCGCTCGAGATAGGCGGTGCGGGCGTTCTGGCTTCGCGCGCGGATCCGCTCGGTCACCTGGTGCACGGTATCGTTCAGTGGCATCGGGCTCTCCCGATCGTTGCCTTACGGCGCCCAGTAAACGGTCGCGGGGCTCGGTGCGTCGAGGACCAGCCGGACCGGGGCGTCCGCCGGGCCCGACGCAGCCCGCGCCCGATCGAGCGCCGCGCGTTTCGCCTCGCCGTGGATCAACACGAAGCACCGACCCGCCCCGGTCAGCACCGGCGCGGTGAGTGTGATGCGCGCCTCCGGTGCACCGGGGGCGCGTAACTTGAGTGCCGGCGCGCCGCAGTCCGCCGAAAGCGCCTCGTCCAGGCGGTCGGCACCGGGGAAGAGCGAAGCGATGTGCGTATCCTCCCCCATCCCCAGCACGCAGGCGTCGAGCGGCAGCAGCGCCGGGAGCGCCTGCACGTCGAGCGCCACGAACCGCGCGGCGCCGGCCGGGCCGGCGAACAGCGTCTCGTCGAGCAGGCGCCGGTTAGAGCGCGGATGATCGGCAGGAACGCAGCGCTCGTCGGTGAGCGTCACCGCGACTGCCTCCCAGTCCAACGCATGGCCGCCGAGCACGGAGAGGAACGCCGCAGGCGTGGTGCCGCCCGGCACCGCCAGCGCGGCCCGGCCGGCGTTTCGAATCGCTCCTTCCAGCACCGCCCCGACCTCATCAGCCAGAAGGCGGGCCAGCGCGTCCCGGTCCGCAGCCTCGACAAATCCCGTCACGCCGCGAGCGAGCGCCAGCGCCGGCCGTCGCGATGCATCAGCATCAGCGCATCTTCCGGCCCCGACGAATAACTGTCGTAGGGCTGCGGCCGCTCGGGCGCGGTCTCCGCCGCCGCGATAGTCGGGTCGATCCAGCGCCACGCCGCCTCGACCTCGTCGCCACGCATGAACAGCGTCTGATCGCCCCGGATCACGTCCATCACCAGCCGCTCGTAGGCGTCCGGCATGCTGAGCCCGTCAGCGCCCAGGGTCTCGGCAAAGGTCATGTCGAGCGGCACCTCGCAGAGGCGCATGCCGCCGGGCCCCGGCTCCTTGATCGTCAGTCTCAGCGTGATCCCCTCGTCGGGCTGCAGCCTGATCGCCAGCACGTTGGGGCCCGTGCTGCCCGTGCTCTCGGGGAAGATCGAATGCGGGGCGTCCTTGAAGACGACGGCGATCTCCGACATCCGTGTCCGCAGCCGCTTTCCGGTGCGCAGGTAGAACGGCGCCCCGTTCCAGCGCCAGTTCGCGATCTCCGCCTTGATCGCCGCGAAGCTCTCGGTGCGCGATCGGGGGTTCTCCGCATCTTCCAGGTAGCCCGCCTCACCGTTGATGCCGAGGTACTGGCCACGCACCACGTCGCCAAGCCCGTCCAGCGGTTTCAGGCTGCGCAGCACCTTGAGCTTCTCGTCGCGCAGTGCGTCCGGCTCGAAATGCGCCGGCGGCTCCATGGCGATGAGGCAGAGCAGCTGCAGAAGGTGGTTCTGCATCATGTCCCGCAGCGCGCCGTTCTCGTCATAGTAGGCGCCCCGGCCGCCGACACCGACCCGCTCGGCGACGGTGATCTGCACGTGGTCGACATGGCGCGCGTTCCAGATCGGCTCGAACAGCGCATTGGCGAAGCGCAACGCCATCAGGTTCTGCACCGTCTCCTTCCCGAGATAGTGGTCGATCCTGTAGATCTGGCGCTCCTCGAACAGCGTCGCGAGCCTGCGGTTCAGCACCTGCGCGCTCTGGAGATCGCGGCCGAGCGGCTTCTCGACCACCAGCCGCGTGTCGGGCGTGCGGCAACCGCTCCGCGCCACACGTTCGCCGATCGGCCCGAAGAGATGCGGCGCCACCGAGAGATAGAAGATCCGCATGCGCTCCGAGCCCTCGAGCCGGTCGGAGAGCGAGGCCCAGCCGCCCTCGCCCTCAGCATCGACGTGCACGTAGTCGAGCATGTCGAGGAAGGCCGCGGCCCGATCGGGATCGAGCGCGTCCGGACCCGCATGCTCCTTGAGCGACGCCTCTGCCATGCGGCGATAGCCGTCGGCGTCGAGCACTCTGCGGCCGACGGCGATGATCCTCGAACCGCGCTGCGCCTGCCCGGCGAGCATGCGGCGATAGAGCGCGGGTAGCAGCTTGCGCCGCGCCAGATCGCCAGTGCCGCCGAAGACCACGAGATCGAACGGGTCGACCGGAATGACTCGCGAAACCATGATCAGTCCACCTCCAGCCCGCCTAGGGACGGCGCCACTGAGAGGAGCATCCCCGCTTCCCTAACCGGTCAAGTGAATATCACTTTCAAAGCTCATGGCGCCATGGCGGGTTCGCCCCGGCGCGGGAGACGGTGACCCCTGCGACCCGGGTGCCGAAGCGCAGGGCTTCGCGCATGGGATTGGGATCGATGGCGACCAGGGATGCCTTGACGAGCAGCCCGAGCTCCGCAAGCTTGGCCAGAACGCCCGCGTTGAACGTATCGCCCGCGCCGATGGTGTCCACGACGTTGACTCGGTCGACCGGAACCGAGACCTCGGCGCCGTCCTTCAGGAAGGCGGTGGCGCCGCTGCCGCTGCGCGTCAGGATCACGACGGACGGCCCGGCCTGGCGCACGAAATCAAGCTTCTCGAAGAGCGACTGGGGACCGGGATAGATCCAGTTCAGATCCTCGTCCGAGACCTTCACGATGTCCGACAGCGCGATCATCTGATCCAGACGGTCGCGATATCGCCTGATGTCCCGGATGAAGCTCGGGCGGATGTTGGGATCGAGCATGACCACGCGGGCCGCCGCCTCGCGTTTCAGCAGTGCGGCGTAGGCCTCGGCACCGGGCTCGAAGACCAGGCTGATGCCACCGAAGTAGAGCGTGCTGACTTCGTCGGGCAACGGGGGCATGTCGGCCCGGTCGAGCATCCGTCCGGCCGAGTTCTCGTCGTAGAACAGGTAGGAGGCATGGCCGTCCGTAAGCTGGACGAAGGCGAGCGTGGTGGGTCGGTCTGAGGTGACGACCAGCGACGTGTCGACATGGTTCGCGTGGAGCGATGCGGTCAATTGCTGGCCGAACAGATCGCTGGAAAGCCCGGTCAGCATTCCGGTCTGCACGCCCAGCCGTCCGAGCGCAATTGCGGTGTTGAAGACCGCACCGCCGACATGCGGCACGTAGCCCTCCTGCCCCGACTCGGTCGGAGTCGGGATCATGTCGATCAGGGCTTCGCCGCAGCAAAGGAGCATCGGATCACGCTTCCATGCCGTCGAAGAACCGGTGCAGGGCTTCGCGCGGCCCCCTGGACGATACCTCTTCGAGCTGCCGTGCAAAGGCCTCCGTCCAGGGCTTGCTTCGGCCGAGATCGCCAAAGACCTCCGAGAGACCGAGGAACGTCGCGGGATCGCTGCGGGCGGCGCGGGCTGCAGAGGTCAGCTGGTCGCCCCTGGCATCCTGAAGGTCGATCCCGGAATCGGCAGCAGTGGCGCACAGACGGCTCCAGAACGCGATCTCGAGCGCCAGCCCTTCGATCGGTGCCCCCCGCTCGAGGGCATCCGAGACCGTGGGCAACACGAACTTGGGCAGCCGGTTCGAGGCATCCTGGCAAAGCCTGGCGATGGTATCGCCGAGCGCGGGGTTCGCGAAGCGCCGGGCACAGGTTGTCAGGTAGTCGTCGAAGTCGAGGCCGGGAATCGGCGTGAGCACAGGAATGACCTCGCGGCGCATCAGCTGCATCATCCAGCGCGCGATGTCCGCGTCGTCCATGGCGTCGTGCACGGCCTCGTAGCCGAGCAGGGCCGACGGATAGGCGATTGCCATGTGACTCGCGTTGAGGATGCGGAGCTTCATGGTCTCGTAGGGCGTGACGTCGTCGACGAATTGCACGCCGACATGCTCCAGCGCCGGGCGGCCCTGGGGAAAGTTGTCCTCGATCACCCACTGCCTGAACGGCTCGCAGACGACGGGGGAAGCATCCTCCAGGCCGAAGCGCGCCGCCACCAGCTCTCGCTCACGTTCCGACGTGGCCGGCGTGATGCAGTCGACCATCGCGTTCGGAAAGGCGACGGTTGCGGCAATCCAGTCGTGCAGATCCCGCGAGACCAGCGCCGCGAGGCCAAGCACGGTTCGGCGGGTGACATCGCCGTTGTGCGGAACGTTGTCGCAGGAGAGCACGGTGAACGGCGAAAGCTCTTGGGTCCGGCGCTCTTCGAGAGCTGCGAGCAGCACACCGAACACGGTCTGCGGCTCGCTGGGGTGCTGAGCATCGTGGCGGATCTCCGGGTGTTCCGCGTCGAAGCCGCCGGTCGTCGCGTCGATAAAGTATCCGCCCTCGGTGATCGTCAGCGAGACGATGCGGATCGCCGGGTCGGCGAGGCGGGCGATGATCGCCCGCGCGCGCACCTCGCAGAAATCGACCATCGAGCCGACGACCCGCGCCGAGGACCCGTCGGCGCTCAGGTCGACCACCGTCGTCAGCCAGTCCTGCGCCGCCAGTCGGCGCCGCTGCTCGGCGTCGAAGGGCTTGATCCCGGCACCGACAACCGCCCAGTCGAGATCGCGGCCCTGCTCGAAGAGCCTGTCCAGGTAGAGCATCTGATGGGAGCGATGGAAGTTGCCGACGCCGATATGGAGGATACCGGGGCTCAGCGAAGACCGATCGTAGCGCGGACCAGCAACGTTGTCCGGCAGGTTGTCGAGATTGGCGAGGGAGAGTTTCACAGGGTTGACCAGTCCGTTCATTCTTATTGACCGCGCCTCTGGATGTGAGTGACGCGGCACGCCGCGCACGAGGAAAGGTGTGAGGCCGTTCCGCTCAGGCTCTGCAGCGTGAACGGCCTCGCCTTGGTTACCCCGCCTGTCATTCGATCCGCAGGCCTGCGGCGTCGAATCGGTGGATCTTGGCCGGATCGGGGGTCAGGTAGACGGTATCGCCGTGGCCAGCGCCGTACTCACCCTCGGCACGCACGGTGAAGGTTCCCTGGCCATCCGCGAGATGCACGTAGAGGAACGTGTCCGATCCCAGATGCTCGGCGACGCCGACAGTGCCTTGCCAGGCGCCTGCCGTCGTCGAGATCGAGAGGTGCTCGGGACGGATGCCGATGCTGTGCGCACCGTTCTCGGCAGCCTTCTCGCCGTTGGCGAAGTTCATCGTGGGCGAGCCGATGAAGCCCGCGACGAACCGGTTGCGCGGTGCGGTGTAGAGCTCCATCGGGCTCCCCACCTGCTCGATCACGCCCTCCTGCAGCACGACGATCTTCTCGGCCATGGTCATCGCCTCGACCTGATCGTGGGTGACATAGACCATGGTGGTCTCGAGGTTCTGGTGCAGCTCGGAGATCTCGAGCCGCATGTTCACGCGCAACGCCGCGTCGAGGTTTGAGAGCGGCTCGTCGAACAGGAACGCGGTCGGGTCACGGACGATGGCCCGGCCGATGGCGACCCGCTGGCGCTGCCCGCCGGAGAGCTGACGGGGGCGACGGTCGAGATACTCGGTCAGGTTAAGAACTCTGGCTGCTTCCTCGACCTTCCTCATCTGCTCGTCCTTGCCGAGCCCCGCCATGCGCAGCGGAAATGCAATGTTCTTGCGCACCGACATGTGCGGGTAGAGCGCGTAGGACTGGAACACCATGGCGAGCCGCCGCTTGGCCGGGGGCACGGCGGTGGCGTCGGCTCCGTCGATCTCGATGCGGCCGGAGGTAACGTCCTCGAGCCCGGCGATCAGGCGCAAGAGGGTGGACTTGCCGCAACCCGACGGACCGACGAAGACCACGAACTCACCGTCGGCAATCTCCAGGTCCAGCGGCCGGATCACTTCCACGTCGCCGAAACTCTTGGAGACTTCGTTGAGTCGTATCTGGCCCATGGCCGGACTCCTATTTCACCGCGCCGAAGGTGAGGCCGCGCACGAGTTGTCTCTGGCTGAACCAGCCCATGACCAGGATCGGCGCGATGGCGAGCGTGCTGGCCGCACTTAGCTTGGCGTAGAACAGACCCTCGGGGCTCGAGTAGGCGGCAATGAAGGCCGTCAGCGGCGCGGCTTTGGCGGCCGTCAGGTTGAGGGTCCAGAACGCCTCGTTCCAGGCGAGAATGATGTTGAGCAACAGAGTGGACGCGATGCCGGGCACGGCCATCGGCGTCAGGACGTAGAGGATTTCCGAGCGCAGAGTGGCCCCGTCCATCCGCGCGGCTTCCAGGATCTCGACGGGGATCTCCCTGAAGTAGGTGTAGAGCATCCAGATGATGATCGGCAGGTTGATGAGCGTCAGGACGATCACCAGCCCCGCTTGCGTGTCGAGCAATCCGGCGTCGCGGAAGATCAGGTAGATCGGGACCAGCACACCGACCGGCGGCAGCATCTTGGTCGACAGCATCCACATCAGGACGTGCTTGGTGCGCTTGGTGGGGACGAAGGCCATCGACCAGGCCGCCGGGATCGCGATGATCAGGCCGAGTACGGTCGAGCCGACCGAGATGATCACCGAGTTCAGGAAGTGCCGGAAATAGTTTGAACGCTCCTGAACGATGGAGAAGTTCTCCAACGTCCAGTCGAACAGGACGAAGCTGGGCGGCGAGGCGATCGCCTCGGCTTCGGTCTTGAAGCTGGTCAGGATGGTCCAGAGGATCGGGAAGAAGATCGCGAGCCCGATGATCCAGGCGACCGCCGTCGTAGTGGCCTTGCGGGCGGGTGTGACGTTGCGCGCCATCTCGCTGTCTCCCTCCCCTCAGGCGTCCAGATTCTTGCCGATCATCCGCATCAGGAAGATCGCGACGATGTTGGCCAGGATGATGGCGATGATCCCGCCGGCCGCCCCTCCGCCGACATCGAAGTGCAGGAGCGATTGAGCGTAGATCAGGAAGGTCAGGTTGGTCGTCGCCGTGCCGGGGCCGCCGGTCGTGGTCACCAGAATTTCGGCGAAGATCGACAGCAGGAAGATCGTCTGGATCAGGATCACGACCGTGATGGCGCGAGCCAGATGCGGCAGCACGATGAAGAAAAAGCGGTTCAAGTAATTGGCCCCGTCCATCTCCGAGGCTTCGAGCTGCTCGCTGTCGAGCGATTGCAGGGCGGTGAGCAGGATCAGGGTGGCGAACGGCAGCCATTGCCAGCTCACCATCAGGATTATCGAGAAGAGCGGCGCGTGCGCCAGGAAATCGAAAGGCTCCAACCCGAGCCCCTTGGCGGCATGCGCAAACAGGCCCGAGACCGGATTCATGAACATGTTCTTCCACACCAGGGCCGAGACGGTCGGCATGATGAAGAAGGGCGCGATCACCAGGACGCGCACGATCCCCCGTCCCCAGAAGGGTTGATCGAGCAGCAGCGCCAGCAGCACGCCGCCGATGACGGTGATCGCCAGAACACCGACGACGAGCACCAGGGTGTTCCGGAGCGCGTCGAAGAAGGCCGGGTCGGTCAGGAAGAAGCGGTAGTTGGTCAGGCCGGTCCATTGTTCCATGCCCGGCATGAGCAGGTTGTAGCGCAGCAGCGAGAAGTAGACCGTGAGCCCGAGCGGGATGAGCATCCAGCCCAGCAGCAACAGGACCGCCGGAGAGATCATCAGCCGCGCTTTCACCCGAGAGTGTTGCGTCGGCATGGAACGGATCTCCCGATTGCACCGGGTCCGATGGGGACCGGTCAGCAGGCCCCCATCGGAATGCGGATACTAGGCTAGTTGATGTAACCCGCCTTGGTCATTTCACGGACCGTCAGAGCTTGCGCGTTCGCCAGCGCCTCCTCGGCGGTCACCGTCCCGGCAAGCGCGGCCGAGAACTGCTGGCCGACCGCGGTTGCGATGCCCTGGAACTCGGGGATCGCAACGAATTGCACGCCGACGTAGGGCACCGGATCCACCGCCGGGTTCGTCGGATCAGCCGAATTGATGCTGTCCAGCGTCATCTTTGCGAACGGAACCTTGGCGTATTCCGGGTTCTCGTAGAGCGAGGTGCGGGTGCCCGGAGGCACGTTCGCCCAGCCCTCCTTCGAAGCGACCAGCTCGAGGTAGTCCTTCGACGTCGCCCAGGCGATGAACTTCTTCGCGGACTCGATCTTCGCGGAGCCCGCCGGGATCGCCAGCGACCAGGCCCAGAGCCAGTTGCTGCGCTTGCCGAGCCCGTTATCGGGCGCGAGCGCGAAGCCGACCTTGTCGTGCACGACCGAGTCCTTCGGATTGGTCACGAAGGAGGCGGCGACAGTGGCATCGATCCACATGCCGCACTTGCCGGTCTGGAACAGCGCGAGATTCTCGTTGAAGCCGTTGGACGACGCGCCTGGAGGGCCCGCATCGGCCATCAGATCGAGGTAGAAGTTCAGCGTGTCCGACCACGCCTGGCTGTCGAACTGCGGGTTCCAGTTCTCGTCGAACCAGCGCGCGCCGAAGCTGTTGGAGGTCGCCGTGATGAAGGCCGCGTTCTCGCCCCAGCCAGCCTTGCCACGCAGGCAGACGCCGTAGATTTCGTTGTCCTTGTCGGTCATGGCGCGGGCAGCCTGAGCGATGAAGTCCCAGGTCGGTGCCTCCGGCATCTCTAGCCCGGCTTTCTCCATCAGGTCGGTGCGATACATCACCATCGAGCTCTCGCCGTAGAAGGGCGAGGCATAGAGCTCGCCATCCACGGTGAGCCCGCCCCGGATCGCCGGCAGCAGGTCGTCGATGTCGTAGCTCTCCGGCAGATCGTTCAGGCCGACCAGCCAGCCCTGCTTGCCCCAAATCGGAACCTCATAGGTGCCGATGGTCATGATGTCATATTGGCCGCCCTTGGTGGCGATATCGGTGGTGACACGCTGGCGCAGGATGTTCTCCTCCAGCGTCACCCACTCCAGTTCGATGCCGGGGTTCTTAGCGGTAAAGTCGTCGGTCAGACCCTGCATGCGGATCATGTCGCCGTTGTTGACGGTGGCGATCGTCAACGTCTCGGCCGCCGCTGCCGTTGCCAAGAGGCACGTGGCAGCGGCGGCGCCCATCAGGGCACTAAGCTTGATCTTCATCGCTTTCTCTCCACGCTCGAAGTGAGCAATTGCTATTGAGACGGGCAAATACTCGATCAGAGGAATCCAAGAGTCAACGTCAAATGCAGCACCCGTGGCGTGGAGGCACGAGAGTCGTTTCAGTCCAACAAGTTAAGGTGCTTAGGCCTGTGCCAGAACGGCCTCGGCCGTCGCCTCGTCGGTCACCAGCGCGTTGACGAGCTGGCCGCGCAATGCTCCGAGAATCGCGGCGACCTTGACCTCGCCGACAGCCAGCCCGATCACCGGGCGCGGGTTTGCAGGCACCAGCGGCGCGCTTGAAACCCGATCGTTGGTCAGGCCCTCGATCAGCGTGCCTTTGGCGTCGAAAACCCAACCGACGATTTCGCCAGCCGCACCCATGCGGACGAGTGCCCGGCTTTCCTCATGGGTGATGAACCCGTCCACCGTGAGCGGCGCCGAGCCGTCGATATGGCCGATCCCGACGAAGATCGCGTCGGCGTCGGCGCAGAGCCCAAGCGTCTTCGCGACCGGCTCCTGGCTGTGCAGGATCGGGAGTTCGGCCGGCTTGCGCACCAGCACGGGGAGCGGCATCGGGTTGTGCCGCCCGCCGACGCGCTCGGCCATGCGCACCACGACGTTGTAGGCGGTAGCGGAACCGTCGGGCATCGTGTTGCCGACCAGCGAGACGAGGTGGTGCTGCGGACAGTCCATCGACGGCAGCTGCTCGACACAGGCGCGCAGGACGCGCCCCGTCCCCACCGCGATGACCTTGTGCGCCTTCGTATCGAGATGCTTCTGCATCTCGGCAGCGCCGGCGATGGCGACGCCGGCAATCGACTCGGGCGCGGCCGGGTCTGAAGGCACGATTTCGCAGGACTGCAGGCTGAACCGATCGCTGAGCTGCCTCGACAGCTCCATGCAGCGTGCGATGGGGTGATCGAGCCGGAACTTGATCAGCTTCTCGCTGACCGCCAGCGACACCAGCCGCTGCGCGGACTGCCGCGACACGCCCAACTTTTGCGCGATCTCGTCCTGGGTGTTGCCCGCGACGTAGTAGAGCCACCCGGCCCGGGCCGCGTCGTCCAGACGGTTGCCGCCGTTGCTTCTGGCCATGGTCGCCGTGTCATGCTCTCAGTTCGGGCGCCAATACGTAAAACCGGTCCCAGTTGTCAAAAACCGTCACGCCCGTAGGCGTCTCGTCGCGCGCCCGCGCGATATCGACGATGTGCGATGCGCCCACGTAGCGCCACACGTGCATGCCGGCGGCCAGCGCCGCTTCGACGCCCGGAGCACTGTCTTCGATCACCAGGCAGCGCTCCGGCGGCGCCGACATCGCCCGGGCGGCGAACAGGAAGAGGTCGGGCGCGGGCTTTCCGTTCGCCACCTGGGAGGCCGTGAAGACATCGGCGCCGAAATAGTCGGTGAGCCCAACAGCCTCAAGCGTATGGGCCACGCGCGGCGCGCTTGAACTGGTCGCGACACATGCCGGGCATGCCAGTTGACCCAGCACGTCGAGAAATCCGGGCGTGGTTTGCAGGCTGTCCGCGAAGGCCTCCCGAAGCGCCGCGCGGTAATCGCCCACGAAGGTGGAGGGCAGCGCGACGCCGAAGCGCTCACCGATGATGTCGGCCACAATGGGGAAGCTCTTGCCAACGAAGTTGCGAAAGACGTAGTCGGCGTCAATGCGAATGCCGTAGGGCAGAAGCTGCCGGACCAGGAGAGTTGCGCTGATGACCTCGCTGTCAGCGATGACTCCGTCGCAGTCGAATATGACCAGTTCGACGTCCCGCAATGCATCGGCCACCCGGCTGCTCCCGTTGCGGCGACGAAACCTTTCATGGCGCCGGTTTGATGGCAAGCACCTGACGCCTCAGGCCGCGGCGGCCCCATTGGCCTCGTCCCAGCCTCAGGCGTCACCGGAACCCGGTTTCGATTCAAGCGCCATGTCGGTCACGACGGGCGCCGAGGGACCCGCACCTTCTGAGGCGGCCTCGGTTGGCTAGGCGGCCGGGTGGCCGAGTTAGGGTGTATTCCGAATGTCCGTCAGGCCGTCAGGAACCCCGAGAATTACCATGGTCGTTGCTGCTGTTACGCCCTTGGTGATCTTGGAAGATGCGGCTTGCCGCACCGCAACGCTTCCACAATCTCCGGCTCCTGGCACGTGGGCGCAGTTCCGCCCACGTCTGATTTCGGCCGATGCTTGACCTTGTGCTGCGCAACGGCGATTGCGCCGCTTGCCTCGCCAGAGACGAGAAAGCTGCCGTACGACGCGTTCGAGACAGGAATTTGAGGGCTACAAGACTTGAAATTTGTAGTTTCTCTTTGTTTTGCAATGTGGTGCCAAAGAAAAGTGGCGGATGGGGTGACCGGCAAGAATAGATTTCAGGCGTAGGCGAGCGGTCCCAAACGGATCGTGATTTCAATGGGTTGGTCGCATCAAACGGACCTTGTGGTTTCAGCCGGTACCAGCCGTTTTCGCTCGCAGTGGGAGAGTCAATGAGGGAGATGATAGTATGGCCGCGAGGGGTTTTAGTCCCGAAGCGTCCGCCATGAAAGCCCGAAACAAGGGGCGTCTGACGGACGCCTTCGTCCGTTCCGTCAACCGACCCGGCGTCTACTGCGATCAGCACGGGCTGCGACTCAGAGTCTACGGATCGCGCAAGCTCAAGTCCATCTCGAAGCACTGGCTCTGGCGCGGGACCGTCAACGGAACCCGCCGCGACGTGGGCCTCGGCGCGTATCCCTACGTCTCCCTGGTCGACGCCCGGCAACAGGCCTTCGAGTACCGGAAAGTCGCACGGGCGGGCGGCGATCCCGTCGCGCTCATGAACAAGTCGGACGTGCCGACCTTCGCCGGCGGCCTTGGCCCCGAACCTGCGCTCCCCGATGCCGGTCTCGGACAGGAACGCCTCGACCTCGCCGCGGAGCGGGGACCGATGGGCGCCTCGTTCATGTAGGAGAGCAGCTGGTCGGCGGTGTCGAGCCGCATCGAGCCGCCCGCCTTGATTTGCGGAATGAGCGCGGGGTTGCCGACTGCGAACGCGCCCAGTTTCCGCTCGCTCAGCTGAGAGCGCGCGAGATCCGTCTCGATAGTCTGGCGGATGGAACCGTCGAGCGTCGTCATAGGGGCTCACTCCTTCGGGTATTCAGCCGGTCAACCCCGCCGACCGGCACGATGACTGCCCAGGAAGACAAAGCCCGGATGTGAGGACGCTCGATATCACCGCGAACCCAGGGCGGTTCTTTCTTGGCCTGCTCCCGGCTGCGCCGATACCGGTGGGAACGATAACGCGATCGTGCGATTTCGCGCTTCCCCAACACTGGGGAAGTTCAGGAAAATCGCCCTGATCAGACGCCGCACCGTCTCATCAAGCATCGCCGGGTCAGAGGGATGCCCCGGCGATTTGCCTACTCCGAATTTCGAGGCGATCGGAGCGTCTGCTACGGGAGGTCTACCCATCGGTCGTGGCACCCGCCTCAAGTGCGGCCTGGTCCGACTCCGTTACCAGCCCGACGCCGAAAATGAAAATGCCCATTGAGGTCGATTCCATGCCCCAGCGGCATGCTGCAATCGCACTTTATCGGACGGTCATGGTTCTCAGCACCAGTGTGTCCGCTCGGCGACCTGGACAAGTGTGCGATGCCTTCAACGAGATCCAGCGCTTAGAGGATGTGGTGCCCGCCGACACGGCGGTGAAGGCAGCGCTCGCAGTGGCGCTTCGCGAAGCCTTAGGGAACCTCTGATTTAGCAGAGGTTCCCGTGGCACAGGCATGTGCCACCAATTTCGGTGGCAGTAAGTCACTGAAATTGTGAGAAAAGCGGGAAGCGCGCTTTCGCCTTGCGCGTCTGGGAAATGCAGGGGTACTTATTCAGACCTTCCTTAGGGCTATGGATTGTTTTGCACAACATCCGACCTATCGGGAGAACGACATGACCACCAAGGACAAGGTAGCACGGCGCAAGCTGAGCCTGCTTGAGTTGGCCAGCGAGATGAACAACGTCTCGAAGGCGTGCCGGATCATGGGCTATTCGCGCCAGCAGTATTACGAGATCAGGAGGAACTACCAGAGCTCTGGCGCAGACGGTGCTGGCCGGGCTGAAGCACCGGCTGATGGCGCCGGAGGCGGCGGTCGAGGCGATACAGGCCTATGCGGAAGAGACCAACCGTCTCAACCGGGAGCGCCGTGCCTCGGGGGCCAGGGACAGGAAGGAGCTGGCGGCGATAGAGAAGAAGATCGCGACGATGATCGCGGTGTCAACGGCGGCGGGATTGTGCGCCACCCGTGTCGCCGTGCTCTACCTCGGCCAGCTCATAGAGCTGCAAGAGACGGAGGCTTTCTTCAGGTCAGAAGGGCACCCCTACAGCCAGGCGCTACTTAAATCGACACCGCGACTGCGGGTCGGCGCCGGCGACAGTGCGCTGCACACAATCAAGGGTGAAATTCCGAGCCCCATCGACGTGCCGCCGGGCTGCCCGTTCCTGAGCCGCTGCCCGGAAGGCGACCACGATTGCGAGCGAAGTCGGCCGCCTCTGCAGACGGGCGCGGGGGGGGGGGGGTGGGCTTGTTGCGTGCTTCAAGCGCGACACCGCTGATCTCGCAGCGATGGACGGAGCTGCAACCGGGAGTCACGACTGACCCCGCACGCGGCGTGGAGCTTACCCGGTCGCCTTGTCCTTGGCCGCCGGGGCGCCGGCCGCCTGCGCGCCGCGCAAAGCCAACAGGCGCTCCCATAGCTGCTCGATGAGACCCGCGACGCCCTGGCGGAACACGATGATGAAGAGGATCGTGATCGCCCCGGTGCCGACCGTGCGCCACTCCGCATAGACCTTCAGCTGATCGTCAATAAACATCAGAATGATGCAGCCTAGGAGCGGGCCCCAGGCGCGGCCCAGCCCGCCGACGACCATCATCGAGAGCAGGAGCAGCAGAACAGAAAGATCCAGCATCGTCGGGCCGATGGTCTTGTAGTGCCCGGCATAGAATGCGCCGGATAGCCCGGTAAAGAAGCCCGACAGGGCAAACACGAGGATCTGATACTTGACGCGATTGATGCCCTGCGAACTGGCGCAGTTGGCATTGTCGCGAAGCGCCCGGAACGCGTAGCCAAAGGGACCCCGCATGATCACCAGCGCAAAGATCGTTCCAAGCACCAGGAGAAAGAGCGCGAGATAGTATTTGCCGACGAGGCTCTGCTTGTAGCCGAGCCAGTCGCGGAACCCGAAATCGCCGAACTGAGAGAGGCCGCTCGATCCGCCGGTGAAGTTGTAGCAAGTGACGCCGCGATAAAAGAAGCAATCGGAGTCCGTCAGGATCAGCACCTGCATCACGACGGCAAAGCCGATGGTGAGAAGCGCGACGTAGGCGCCCCTGAGGCGGATGGTCGCCGCGCCGATGATGCCGCTCACGAGCACGGCCATGAAGGCGCCGAGGAAGCTCGTCAACCAAAGCGACCAGCCCATGTAGAGGCTCAGCATGGCGGCGGTGTAGCCGCCCATGGTGAACACGGCCATCTGCGCCAGTGAAAAGATTCCCGCCACGCCGAAAACGAGATTCCACTGGGTCACGATGCTCGCCCAGATGAACAGCAGGATGACCTGCGTCATCGTTGAGCGGGAGGAATCGATGAAGGGAATGGCGATCGCAATCGCGAGGAAAAAAAGGCCGATAGCGATATCGCGCCTGATCGGGGTCATGCGGATGAAGCCGGCGCCGTTCATGATCGCTCAACTGTTCGTTGGCCGAACAGGCCGTAGGGACGCCAGATGAGGACGACGATCGCGAGCCCCAGCATGGTCGGAAAGCCGAATCGTGCGCTGACCGAATACTGGATACTGCCTTCGATGAAGGCGAGAATCAGCGAGGCGACCACAGCCGCCGGGATGTTGCCGAGGCCCGCGATGGCGCAGATGAAGAACGCCTTGAGCATCGGGTTGGTCCCCGCGTAGGGGGACAGGTTGGCCACCGACGCGGTCAACATGACTCCGGAGATGGCCGCAATGATGCCCGCCATGATCATGACCTGTAGATAGACCCGGGCGACGGGAACACCCAGGAGCTGCGCGGCATCGCGGCGTTGGGCGGTCGCTCTGATCGCGCGGCCCAGCCGGGTCGAGCGCAGCAGCCAGCCAAGCCCCAGGGTCATGATGCCCGCGACGCCGAGATTGATCAGCGTCTGGAAGGGGAGCTGTATCCCGCCGATGCGGAAGCCTCCCGGCAGCGAGAACGGCTGATCGAGCGGATAGCCGGTGAACACGCGGATCATCAGGCTTTCGAGCACGATGGCCGCGCCGACGGTAGCGATGATGATGTTCACCTCGAAGGCCGGGGCGCGGTACATCCAGCGCACCATCACATAGTAGAAGACCACTCCCGTGATGAACCCGCCGATAATCGCGGCGGGGAGGCCCAACGGCCACGGCAGGCCCAGATAGGTGATGGCGCTGTAGGAGGCGTAGCCGCCGATCGCCAGCATGACGCCCTGCGACATGTTGAGCATGCCGACCACACCCCAAAGCAGGGTCAGGCCGACCGCACTGAGCGCGTACATGGCGCCGAGCGTCAGGCCGCTGAACAGGATCTGGAGAAAGGCTTCCACGGCTACAGGTCCGCGCCAAGATAAGTCTCGAGGACCTCCTGACGCTCTTCAAACTCGGCCGGCGTCCCGTTCCAAACCAGTTCGCCATGGTCGAGAAGGTAGATTTCGTCGACCAGGTCGAGCATGCGTGCCGCGTTTTCCTCCACCAGGAGAATGGTTCTGCCCTCGCGCTTCAGCTCGTTGAGCACAGTATAGATCTGCTCGATGACGATGGGGGCGAGCCCAAGCGACGGCTCGTCGATCATCAGCAGCCGGCCGCCGCACATCAGGCCCCGGCCGATGCCGAGCATCCGGCGTTCGCCGCCGGACAGCGTGCTCGCGATCTGATCGCGTCGCTCGAGGAGAACGGGAAACAGCTCATGGACCGCGTTTAGATGCTGTTCGACGTTGGCGTAGGCCGCGGGCATGTATGCGCCCATGAGCAGGTTGTCGCGCACCGACATGTCGGGAAAGATGAGATCGCCCTGTGGAATATGAATGATTCCAAGCTCGGCGATCTTCTCGACCGCCAGTCCCTTCAGCGACTTGTCTTGAAAGATGATTTGCCCCGATGACAGAGGCAGTATGCCGGATATGCAGCGCAGCAGCGTGGTCTTGCCGTGACCGTTCGGCCCGACGATGCCGACCACCCTCCCCTCCGGCACGGAGACCGATACGTCGCGAAGAACCGGCCGTCCGCGATAGCCAGCGGTAATCGCGTCGACGTTCAGCGAAGCCTCAGTCACCGGCTTCCGCTTTCTCTGCCCCGAGGCGCAGACGCTGGGCTAGGCGCTCCCCCAAATAGACCTCAACGACGGTCTTGTCGCGCGCTAATCCGTCCGCCGGCCCTTCGTAGATCTTCTGGCCGTGATGCATGATCAGGGCGCGGTCCGAGAGCGCCACAAGAAAACGCATAACGTGCTCGATGAGCACGATGGTCAGCGCCTGCTCGTCGCGGAACCGGCGCAGAATGCCCATGACGAGGTCGATCTCCTGCCGGTTCAGACCGCCGACGGGCTCGTCCAGCAAGAGCAGCCTGGGCTGGCGCGCGACGGCGGCGGCGAGCATGAGCAGCTTGCGCTGCAGGATGGGCAGCTCGCCTACCACCGTCTCTGTGTCGTCTTCCAGCCCGACGAAGGCGATGGCCTCGTCGGCGCGCGTGCGGGTGGCGCGATCGAACCGGAACTTGGGGAAGACAATGTTACGGAAACCATAATAGGAGGCGCACAACACGTTTTCCCTGACGGTGAGCGTGTCGTACGCCGCGTTGAGTTGAAACGTGCGCGAAATGCCTGCGTGGCACACGCGGTCAGCGGATTTGCCGGTGATGTCCTGACCGTCGAACGTGATGGAGCCGCCGCTGGCGGGGGTCAAACCCGAAATCACGTCGAACAGCGTTGTCTTGCCGGCGCCGTTCGGCCCGCCAACGCCGAGTATTTCGCCATGGCCGACGGTGAAACTCAACTCGTCCACCGCCGCCATGGCACCGTAGTGAGCGCAGACGGCGTCGCAAGCCAGCAGCGGCCCGTCCTGCGAACTGCTCACGCTGTGCCGCGACGCCGCGCCCTCAACCGCTCCCTTCGTTTACGTGAACCACGGCGGGAGGAAGAAATCGCCCGTGTTGTAAGGCGGGGGCGAAATCAGGATCCGCTCCTGCTTCTCCCAGTCCTTGATCTGGAAGAACAGGTGCGGCATGCCGAGCGACGGGTCGCTCGACAGATCCGGATACGGAATGGCGGACTGCCACACCGGGTGATAGGCGACCGAGCCGTTGACGCCGCGATAGGCGATGCGCTTGAGCTGCGCCGCGACCTTGGCCGCTTGTTCGGCGTCGCCCGGCTCGGACGTGCCGCCCGCCACCGCAGCGGCGATCGCGAAGTGGTGCATGTTCGGATACGACACCGTCGCACCGACAGCACTCGCGGTCGGGCCGAACTTCTCCTTGTAGCGCCGCCTGAAGTCCTCGCCCTTCTCGTCCTGCAGGAGGCCGATCACGGTCGATGTCGTCACGCCGACGCTGTTCTCCTTCCCGATCTCGGTGAACGCCGAGAGCAGCGGCCCCCAAGGGAAGTAGATCAACGCGTTGATCGGGTTCTGATTGAATTGGATCATGAACTGCGCGATGTCGCCCGCATAGAAGTGCGAGTTCTGAATCGCCGCCGGATTGGCCTCGCGGATCTTGGCGAGAATCGGCCCCCACTCCGTGGTCGGCACCGACACCGTCTCAACGCCGCCCCAGGCGAGCTCCCAACCATGGTCCGCCGCGACCTGTGCAGCAGCGTTGGAGATCACGGTGCTGTAGGGAAGCGAGCCTGAAACGAGCGCGATTGTGTTGTTTTGCGGTGTCCACTGGCCGGTGTCGCGGAGCCACGAGATGAACTTGATCCAGCCCGGCCCGTACCAGAACTCTGCCGGATCGCTCATGAAGATTGTGGGGTATTTCCCTGGATTATTCTCGATCCATTCATCGTGCTGCCGCAACGTATTCGTGTGAATGTACATTACGGACGCATCGGCAACGAGGTCGTACTCGGCGTTGTTGGAGCCGATATTGTGGCCGTTAATGATGGCGTGAACTTCGTGCCGATCGATGAGGAGGCTGGCTGCAGAGACCACCTCGTCGGCGCTGCGGTTCTTGCTGTCGCCGAAGACCGGCTCCACGGGACGGCCGAGGATGCCGCCCATGGCATTGACTTCCTCGCAGGCCATCTCAAGCCCGCGCTTGGCCTCGGCGCCGGATGGGGCTCCCGGGCCCGTCAGCGGCGTAATGCCACCGATCATGATCGGTGCCCCTTGGGCTTTCGCGCCGTCGTTGATCTCGGCGAGCGTGGTCGCCCCGGCGACCATCGTGCCGGCTCCCGCCAACGCGGCGCCCTTCAAGAAGTTGCGCCGCCTTTCGTTCACAATGTGTTTTGCCGACCGTGACTTGATAAGCATGTGGCTTGCCTCCCCTTTGTCATCAGTAGTGCTCGCTTCGGCAAATGCCTCCACCATCCTTTTCAATCCTATCGTTTGGCAGAGGCGTAAGCGAAGCCGATCGTTATCTCCCCCGTCTCGATGCGGGCGTCTCGTGGCCGCACCCATATCCTGGTCGGAAGGGATGATACGTGTTCGCCGACTGCATTCGCAATTGCTGTTTGCCGGTTCCCGACCCCGCGCTCACCGGCGTTGCGGGCAGGACACGCGAACGATCGGAACGTCAGCCGAGCGGTGGTCCGGCCGGCACCACCTGCGCATCGCGGTAAGTCGTGGTCAGTTCATTCTTGTGAAAGACGCCGCCCTTCATGATCGCGGGAAGGTTTCGTCCCTTCTCGTCGAACACGCTCAAATCGCGAAGCGGGTTGCCGTCGACAATCAAGATGTCGGCGAGCGCACCGGGGGCGATCACGCCGAGGTCGTCCCGGCCGAGCAGACCGGCGTTGGTTTTCGTCGCAGCGGTGATCACATCGTGCGTGCTCTCGACCTCGGCGCGGAGAGTCAGCTCCAACGGCTGCAAGTGGTACAGGGGTCCGAGTAAGTCGCAGCCGAACCCGATGGGCACGCCAGCCTCGGTCGCGAATTCGATGGAAGCAAAGCCCGCCTCCAGCACGGACTGGAGCTTTTGAAGGCTGGCTTCGCCCAGACCCAGTTCCGCCCGGTGCCGCCTCATTCCCTCGTAAGTAGAGAGCGTCGGCACGAGATAGGCCCCCTCCGCCGCCATGAAGGCCGCCGCCTCTCGATCGATCAGATTGCCGTGCTCTATGGAACGAACACCGCAGGAGACCGCGTGAACGGCAGCTTCCGCGGTGTAGGCGTGAGCCATCACGTAGGTACCCCAGGCTTCCGCTTCACGGACGATCGCGCGCAACTCTTCTTTGGAGAACTGGGTTCGTTTAAGCGGATCGTGGGGTGAGGCGACGCCCCCCGAGGCCATGACCTTGATTTGGCTAGCCCCTTTGCGCAGCTCGTCCCGCGTTGCAGAGAGGACCGCCTCGGGCCCGTCGGCGATGCGCGACGAGAAGTGCAGGGGATGCCCGCAGAGGCACGGTTCGACCACATCCCTCGTTCTGGGGCGAAAATCCCCGTGGCCGCCGGTTTGGCTGAGGGCACGCCCCGAGATGAAGAGACGCGGACCCGCAAGAAGGCCGTCGTCTACGGCCTTCGCCAGGCCCCAATCGGCGCCGCCCGCGTCCCGTATACTGGTGAAGCCTCGATCGAGCATGCCGCGCATGACTTGTGCCGCCCGCGCGGTCATCAACGTCGGCGCGACATCCTCAAGCTCCCTGAGATTGTAGCTCCCGAGGATCACATGTGCGTGGGCATCGATGAGCCCCGGCATCAACGTGCGGCCATCGACGGCCACTTCCCAAGCGCCGTGAACCTCTAGCCGCGTATCCGATATCTCGCGGATGCGCTCGTTCTCCACCAGCACATCGTAGCCCTCGCGGGCTTCCGGCAGGGCCGCATCGACGATGGAACAGTTGCGGAAGAGGATCATGACGGCGCCGGGTCCCTCAACGGATGCACGGTGCCGATCCCGTCATGAGCCACGGCAAGCATCCGGTTCGGAAGGCGGCTACGAGCCGCGCGGGGGACTAGCCCGAAGCATCTACACGCCGATCGCAACCGGCCCGCTCACCGTCACACATGCGCGCCACGCTTACGCGTTGATGTGCGAAGGCCACTCTCTGTAGAGATCCGCACGCCGACGACGATCCCGGAAGGTCGGAGCGACGCCCTTCTCGCGATTCTCGTAGATTTTGTCGAGGTCGACTTCGCCGTGCACCACGGTCTCGATGTTGGGTTCCGGCGATTCCGCGACAACGCCGTTCGGAGCGTCCCAAGGGGTGTCACAAGGGCTCAGGATGGAGCTGCGCGTCCAGCCTGGCGGGAGCGGGCCATCGGACGGCACGTCGGCACCGGTCGCGCAATGCACGAAGTACACCTGATTTTCGATCGCACGGGCCTGGGCACAGTGACGGACGCGCCAAAATCCGTATTCTGTGAAGGTGAAGGAGGGGCACAAGATGATCTCGGCTCCCTGCTCGACGAGCGTTGCGGCGCACTCCGGAATTTCCGTCTCGTAGCACACGTTAAATCCGACCTTGGCGAACGGGAGCTCGACCATCTCGACCGTATCGCCTTCCTCGGTCGACCATTGCGCCTCGGCCGGGAAGATGTGCGTCTTGTCGTGCATGTGAATCAGTCCGTCGGGACCGTAAAGATAGGCGACGTTGAGATATCTCCCGTCCTTCAATTCCAGATGGGAGCCAGCAACGATGTGTTGCCCGCGCTCTTTGGCTTCGCTCTCGAATAGCTGGCGGTAATCCTCGGTATAATTTGTGTTCCCGTATTGATGAACACGGGTCAGTTCGGAAACAGGTAGATCCTTCCAGTCCGGAAATGTCGTAAACAGTTCGACCGTAAAGAGCTCCGGAAGCAGCACCAGATCGGCACCTTTTGCCTGATCCAACAGCCCCCGTGCATGAGCCGCAAACTCGTCAAAGCTGCCGACGGGTCTGACAACAAACTGACACGCTGCGATCGAGACGTTCCTGGGCATGGTTCAATCTCCCTGTGGACTCTGGGGCCAATCGTCCGTTTCGGCCGCAGGTCCGTCGCTTGGCTTTGGCGCTCGGCCGTGAACTTCGCCTATCAATCGGTGGTCTTGCCGCCAATGCAACGACATGGTGACGCGGGCCGACCCTTCCAACCCATCCTAAGCTGCGGCGCAGACGGGGATCAAGGGCAGGCTGGGTTACTGAGAGCTCGAGCGTGCTGACTGGCGCTGAGCAGGCCGTCGGGACCCCTCGCTGGCGGCGAGGTGTGCGCTTACGCCGACAGTCCACCTGGAGGGGCCATGTGCGCTGCGGGCGTCAACCCAGCAGCATAACCCCGCGTACCGGTGTGCTTCACCCCTCTGCCGACACCGATTGCGTGCGCGTACATTCTGTAGTGCAATGAACCGTGGTCACACAGAGCGGCTCCGAGGCGCGCCCGGACAACCCTGCGGCGCCTGGCCGAACGCTAACCAGGGAGAGACACATGCCGGACAAGGACATTCAGGTCTGCTTCAACGTCCACTTCGACGCCGTTTCGCTTTGGATCGGGTCCTTCGGTGGCGAGGACTCGCCATGCGACATTTCGCGCGGCGTTCACGCAGCCCAAGTGGGGACGCCTCGTCTGCTCGATCTACTTAACAAGTACGACATCACGACCACGTGGAACATTACCGGTCATTCGATCGAGAGTTTTCCCAAAGAGTCGGAGATGGTCGTGCAAGCTGGGCACGAGTTGGGCCTGCACGGATATACCCACGAAAATCCTCTGGCCATGACCAGAGAACAGGAACAGGCGATCCTGAACAAGACATTCGATCTGGTTGTCGATTTGTGCGGCAAGCCGCCCAAGGGTTACTCGGCGCCCTGGTGGGAATTGAGCCCCAACACCATCGACCTTCTCCTCGAAAAGGGCATCGAGTACGACCACAGCCTGATGGAGAACGATCACTCTCCCTACTATCTGCGGCGGGACGATAGTTGGACAAAGATCGACTATTCGCAGCCGGCGGAAACCTGGATGGTGCCGTGGCAGCGCGGCACGGAGACCGACCTCATCGAGATCCCCTGCAGCTGGTATCTGGACGATGCGCCGCCGGTCATGTTTGTGAAGAAATTCCCGAACAGCCACGGCTGGGTCAGCCCGCGCTCCATCGGTCAGATGTGGACGGATCAGTTCGATTGGGTGTACCGCAACTGCGATTACGGCATTTACAACGCCTGCCTGCACCCCGACGCATCAGGCCATCCGCAAATGCTGATGATGCTGGAGCGGCTGATCGATCACATGCGTTGCCACGATGGCGTGCGGTTCGTGACCCTGAAACAGATCTGCGACGAGTTCCGCGCACGCAACCCGCGCTAGGCAAGCTGAAGAGAGTTCGTCAACGGCAGTTTATTCGTCCGGGCGTAATCGGGAGGCGGACCCTGCGAGCTGCGTCGTCGCCTATAGCGGGTCCGCCATTGCCCTCCCGGAACGTCCGTTCAGGCGCCTACGTTATTTGGCCACGCGATACCGGCCCGGCTTCGCCGAGTTGCGAGAGGAGCTGCGGATCGAGGGGATCGACCGGCTTCGTGGCGATGTCCTCAACCGTCATCCAGATCTGCGGCAGCTGCTCGACGACTTCCGTCCGTCCGCGATGACTGTGCACCAGGTACTGACCACCGGCCCAGTCATCGACCTTGCAGCCATAGTGACGCAAAATCTTGTTGATGAGTTTCAGGCGATAGGCGCGGTCGACAAATCTCGCATTGCCCACCGGCGTGACCCCGCTGCGCCCTGAGTCAGTGCCCGCCTCGGTCCAGTGCGGCCCACTCGAGAACATGGTGCAAAAGGCGCACATGGGTCCGCCTCAATCCGTTCGGCTGCCGCTCGCCGGGGGCGGCGGCACTACTTCAAGAAGATCACGCCCCACTGGTTGTCGACCACATCCCCGGAGCCGCTTACCGTGAAATTGGAGGTGATGATCCCCGTCGCGCCTTCGAAGATCCCGGTGCCGGAATCGACCTGCCAGCAGAT
>JAJDVB010000164.1 GCA_022826345.1 Alphaproteobacteria bacterium | reverse complement strand
CCCGCCACCCGGCTTCCCCGCTCCGGGTCCGCCTCGCCTCGGCGAGCCGGCGCCCGAACCTGAGTGCTATCTGTCTGTGCCGGACTCGTCACCGTCTTCTCCGCTTGCCCTCTGCCCGGCCGATGGTACACGGTGGCGGTGCGGCCGCAATCGGGCGGGAGACCGCGCGCGGCCAACGTGACGTCGTCGAGAGAGGTTCCATGAGGGCGCTGATCCAGCGGGTCGCGGAGGCCCGCGTCGACATCGCCGGCGAGACGGTGGGCGAGGTCGGCAACGGCATGCTGGTCCTCATGTGCGCGATGCAGGGCGACGGCGACGAGCAAGCAGAATTCCTCGCGCGCAAGGTCGCCAACTTGCGCATCTTCGAGAGCGAGCCCGGCAAGATGAACCTCTCGATCCTGAAGAGCGGCGGGTCCGCGCTGGTCGTCAGCCAGTTCACGCTGGCCGCCGACACGAGCCGGGGCAACCGGCCGGGTTTTTCGTACGCTGCGCCGCCGGACGAGGGCGAGCGCCTCTACGCGCTTTTCAAGGCCTCCCTCACCGAGCACGGCGTGCCCGTCGCCGCCGGCCGCTTCGGCCAGGTGATGCAGGTCCACCTCGTCAACGACGGCCCGGTCACGATCTGGTTGGACACGGCGGGTTAGCGCGCCGACCGACGGGCCGGCAACTCATCCCGCGCGGCCAGAAAAGAAACCCCCACCTCACCCCGCCCCTCTCCGCCCCCAGGGGCGGAGAGGGAGAAAAGGCCGGCGCGGCTAGCGTCCCCCCTCCGCCCATTGGGGGGAGGACTCCCCACCATTTGTAAAGTGGCTTCGGCGGCTTTTGTGCCCGCCGGATACGGGTCTGCGTGTTTCAGGCGGCATGGCGTCGGCCCGGACGATCTGAGGCGAACACCGTCTGGCTTTCGAGCATGGCGCAGGCCACCGCGAGGAGGCGATCGGCCACGGATCGCAGGGCACGGGCATGGCCGTGGCCGCGTGCCCTGAGCGCCGCATACTTGGCCTTGCTGACGGCGTCATGCTGTATGGCGCTGCCGGCCCAGTGGTAGACGGCGTTCTGGAGCCTGTTGTGGACCGCGAGGCGGCGCACCACGATCACGGACTTGCCCGAGCGTCTGGTGACGGGGGCTGTGCCGGACAGGCAGCGCAAGGCCTGATAGTCTCGCCGCTGCAGAGGGCCATGCGCTTCTGCGAGCAGCGTGGCGAGGACGATCCTGCCGACGCCGGGAAGCGAGCTCAGGATTTCCACGTCACGCTGCCCCTGCTCTCTTGGCTCATCCTCCGAGGACGGCGCCGGTCGGGCGAGCGCTGCGCTCAGGCGGTCGATCTCGCGATACGCCCTGGCGAGCTGCTGGGTGACGAGGGCGAGCTGGGAGAAGGTCACCTCGAGATGGGCGCGGGCGGCCTCGGTGGTGCCGACGGCGACGGCGACGGCGGGCTCGCGCAGCGTCTCGAGCACGACGTCTGCATCGATGCGCCGCACCCGATGGCGCTTGAGCAGAGCGGCGACGGTCTTGAGGCGGACGCGACGCGCCTTCTCAGGCGTCGGTGCCAGGCTCCAGAGGTCGCGGGCCCAGACCTTGGAGAGATCGCCCTCGACCTTGAGGAACTGCGGATAGTAGCGCCAGAGCTGCTCGCGCGCCCGGTTCGCGAGCCGGGTGCGCTCGCCGCTCAGATCGTTGGCGATGCGCGACCACGCGCGCAACTCGACGATCTCCGGTGCGCTCGCATCGAGCCGCCTGAACGCATGGCGGTCGGTTCGCAAGCCATCACCCAGGGTGTGGGCATCGCGGCGGTCGTCCTTGGCGCCCGCAGGCGAGAAGCGGTCGCGGAAGCGGTCCAGCTGCTTCGGGTTGAGCGAGTGAACCGTGAAGCCGCGCTCCATCAGGGTCTCCACCACGGGCCCATGCGGGACCTCGATGGCGATCCCGATGACCTGCGGCTCCGCCTTCGTCGCCGCAACGAGCCAGTCCGCCATCTCCGCCAGTCCGGCGCCGCCGTGGCGGAAGGCACGCTCTCCCAGAACCCTGCCCTCGCTGTCGATGACGCAGACCTGGTGGACCTCCGAGCCCCAGTCGATGCCTGCGAAGTATTCAAGATCTTCCATGGCGTTCCTTCCGATCGCTCGTGCCAACGGGCCGCCACGATGCCTTCCGGTCCCTGTACTGGCGCTCAAGGCGCAAACTCCCCACTGGGCGTCCATCGTGGCCAGGGACCGGGGCACAGGTCCTCCCCAGGTGCTCACGGCGCAGGGGGCAGTCGGTTGCTCCCGATCCCTTGGCCCGTCCCGTCCCCAAGGGACGGAACACGCATGATGGTAGGAAGCCTTCGCTGGTTGCATCCGCCCGCCGTCTTCCCCTCCGCGCTACGCGCTTCGGCGAAGCCGGCGGGCGGACAGCACCGCTGCTGGCTGAACCCGAGAGCGCACCGTAAATCACAACGCAACCTCACTGCGAAGAAAGCATCCTGAGAGGTACAGGGGGACAGGGGGAGGTGGGAACGCTCGGGCCGCAGTGATCTCGTAAGCTCGGAAATCGCTCTAGTGTCCTGATCGATAAATTCAGTAGAATATATTCATCGGTAGTATTGGAGGGCTGGCCGGTGAGCAGAGCAGCGGTAGCGATCATCTTGTCTGAAGCGGAGCGGCGTGAGCTGGAAGGTTTGGCCGGGCGCCGGAAGACGGCGCAGGGACTGGCGCGGCGGGCACGGATTGTCCTCGCTGCAGCGGACGGGCTGGAAAACAAGGCGATCGTCGAGCGGGTGGGGGCGGACGCGAACACGGTCGGCAAGTGGCGCCGGCGCTTCGCCGAGCGCGGGCTCGACGGGCTCTACGACGAGCCGCGCCCCGGGGCTCCGCGCAAGATCGGCGATGAGGACATTGCGGAGGTCATTGCCCGCACCCTGGAAGAGACGCCGCCCGATGGCACGCACTGGAGCCTGCGCTCGATGGCCCGCGCCTCGGGCTATGCGCCGTCGACGATCCACCGGATTTGGCAAGCCTTCGGCCTGCAGCCGCACCGCTCGGAGACCTTCAAGCTGTCATCGGACCCGCTCTTTGTGGAGAAGGTACGGGACATCGTCGGCCTCTATCTCGACCCGCCGGACCACGCGCTGGTGCTCTGCGTCGACGAGAAGAGCCAGATCCAGGCGCTGGATCGTT
>JAJDVB010000103.1 GCA_022826345.1 Alphaproteobacteria bacterium | reverse complement strand
CCGAAGCTGAGGCGTCGTCCTATGACCGCTTTCCTGAACGCCCGCTCGGCAGAATTATTGTCCATGGGCACCTGCGGGTTGTCGACGAAGACGCTCAGCCCCTCGCGGTGGTTGAGCAGCGAGCGCAGCGGCTTGGCCTCGCGCGAGCCGGCCGGCAGGCCGGCCAGTTCCGCTTTTGCGTCCGCGAACAGCTTGTCGACGGCCTTCTCCAACTCTCTCTGTGCGGCGTCGAACTGTGGCGTCTGGCGCTCCAGAGCGGGGTCGTAATGCCGCAACCGCGCCTTGTTCAGGCTGTAGATCGACGCGATGCGCTCGATCCAACTCTGGCACCAGTCCGTCAGCCGATTGTGGCCGGCCGCGCATTGGATGAAGTCCCGCCGTTGATGGACCCAGCAGAAGCAGAGGATCACCTTGCCGTCGAGGTCGCGCGCCATCTTCTTGTAGCTGGAGAAGCGGTCGCAGACCACGAACACGACGACGGCGGTATCGCCGAACAACGTCTTCGCGGCCTCGGCCGAGCGCGCGGGGTCGCAGTGGAAGTAGACGGCATCTTCGCTGACCGAGTTCCACAGCCACGCGCGGCTCGACCGACCGATCTCGCGCAGCGACTGGATACGCCAGGCGGTCTCGTCGCCGTGACGGACCGCCTGTTGGTTCTGGTGCGCGAGGATCGCGTCCGCCACGGGCTCGAACAGGGGAATGAAGCGCTCCACGCTGCCGGCGAGCGTGCCGGCGGCGATCGGCAGACCGAGGCCGGACAGCCACGCCGAGACCTGGTTGAGGGGCCGCAGAGAAGCGTAGCGTTCGTAGAGGAAGCTCGCCCACACGCTGATTCCGTAGGGTGTCCTGGGGAACAGGCGCAGCGGCGGGGGCGCCGTCACCTCCAGGGGCGAAGCCGGGCAGTCGCAACCCCGACGCCAGCGGGGGCGGACGATCTTGCGTTTGTGGGCCTTGACCTCGATCTCGATGACGGTCGAGACGTGCTCGCCGTTGGCGACATAGGGCTTGCCGCAACAGGAACACACGCGCGCGTCCTTGGGCGGGTTACGCTTGTCGGTGCGCTCCTCGAGCCCGGGCCGCGGGGTGCGGCCGTGGCCGGGGGCACCGCGCTGCTGGCCGCGCTGGCGCCCCGTGCCCGGCTTCTCCTGCTGCTCGCTTTTGCTACCGAACAGCGCCTTGGACAGCACGGCCCCGCTCGCGCGGTGCTTGGCAACCGTCGCCTCCAGGTTCGTGATCCGGGCCCGCAACTGCTCGTTCCTCTCGGTGAGCAACCGGATCTTCTCGGTGAGCGATTGGATCGTCTTCTCCTGGGCGCGCAATCGTTCGAAGGCCACGGGCAGCAGAGGGCGATCGGCAAGATCGGCCTCCATCCACCGCCTCCCGTCTGCGGCCTCGTCCAGGGCATATTCCAGCTCGCTGACGCGGTCGTGGAACCATTCGATCTTGGCCTCCTGGTCGCGCCAATCCCTGAGTGCTCCACGGAGCTTCGCGTTCTCGCGGGAGAGATCACCGATGGTCTGCCCGAGAGCCTCCGCCTGCCGCCGCTCGCGGCTCTGCCGGGCGGCTTGCCGTTCCAGAGCACGGACCTGCCCGCGCAGCGACTTGATCGTGTCCTTCTGGGCCTGCAAACGTTCCCGGGCCTTGAGCAGCTGGGCGTCTTTCCTGGCGAGCGACGTCTGTGCCGCGCCTGCCGCCTTGCTCGGCAGCGGCTCCCCCGTACTTCCGGCTGCTCCCGTTTTGCGCAAAGAAGCGCGGAGCCGACGGATATCGCCGAGCAGTTCCTGGATGCGCGCTTCGGCCGCGTCTGCCCGCGCCCCCTCGCTCTCCGCACGGGCGTGTGCCCGCTCGGACAGGGATCGCCAGTCCGGCTCCTCGGAGGACGGATCATCAGAAGGAAGAGACCATGGACCGTCAGACCCCTCGACCAGCGAGAGGTGAGCCGCGGCAGACGCGTCGCGAATCGCCATGCACTGACGCTAGCGCATGGCGAAACTCGTTACCAGCAATTCCTACGGAGCGCGTCTCCAGGCGCGGCCGTTGATGTCAACGCCCAACATGCCATCACTCTATGACCGAAGGATTACCGCCAGGTGTCGCCGGTCTCGACGCGGTAGGCGTCGGCGGCGAGGTCGCGCATCTTCTCGAAGGCGTCGCGCCGATCGCCGAGGCTCTGGGCGCGGTCGGTCATCGTCTGCAGCTCCCATGCCTTCACCTCCGACCCGTCCTGCGCCTTCTCAAGGTCGCGCATCTCAGGCGTGATGCGGTCGACGGCGCGGTCGAGGCGGGTGACCTGCGAGTGCAGCATGTTGGTCAGGCCCCACATCAGTGCCTCGCGCTCGTCGGCCATCTGAGTGCCGTCTACGGTGATGCCGTCGACGATGACGCGGATGGCTTCGTTCAGCGCATTGATGGCGTCGTCTTCGTCCCAGACGACCCTGCTGTCGAGCTCGCCGCGCTCGGGCGCTGCGCCGTAGAGGGCCATGCTCTCGCAAACGGTGGCAGTGGAAGAAGCGGTTGCGCTGGTAGTGTCGATCATGACGATCTCCCTTGTTCATCCTCCGGGACCCTGTGCCCCGTCGTGATGTCCTTTGTGATTCACGCGCGCGCAGTGGCAGCACCTGGCCCTAGGAAGTCTTGGGCGGGAGTTGGTGCGGAAGTTCGGCGATGTTGGTGCGGAAGATGGCGCCGCCGTGCCGGTGGGAACGGTGCTCCGCAGCAAATCCATTCCAGTGGTCATTCAGGCGCCGGGCCGGGCAGGCCCGCTTGGGCCTGCCCGGCGTCTAGGCGCCGCGACGAATGGTCCCGCGAATGGATTTGATGCGGTGCAGCGTGACGCGGCGGCCCCGCGCGAGGGGCCGGCGCGCTGCAAGACGAGGCGGTTGGCGATTACACGCAAGCCATCTTCACGGTCGCCGAACTTCACGGCCCGCCTTAGACTTCCTTGGGTCAGGCCGCAGGGAGCGGAGCGACCGGAGGACCCGCAGGGTTGCTGGCGCGAGCACGCGTGACATTCTCGGACATCACGACGGACGGACCCCTGTTTCTGTTTCCTGCAAGCGGCGTGACACCGCCGCAGCGATGAAAGGCGCGGTGCCGGCCGCGGGCCGGGCAACAGGATCGAGAACGAGCCGCTCCCGGTGCCGCTCACAGCAGCGGATGGGTGTCGAGGAGGTGGCGCGCGACCTCGCGGACGCGATGGCGCTCGTGCACGCGAACGGGGCCACGGGGATCTTCCGACAGGTGCACCACGTAGAACACGGCGCCGCGGTTGAGGATGTCGTCGTGACGGAAGACGTCCCCGACGTAGTCGCCGTCCTGATAGACGCGGGCTTCGTTCTCGCCCACCCGCCGGAACCTGATGTTGCTGCTCATGGTGTTCTCCCCCGTAGCGTGATGCCGGCGCGGAGGGGACTCTCTCTCCTCTCCATGCGGCTCGCCCCTCGCCCGCTTCACTCGGGCTCTCGGTCTCCGAGCGCGGCCGCCGTCCAGGCGGCGAGCGCGGCGGGACCGAACGCGAGGAGATCACTGTTGAAGTCGGCGCCGCGAGACACGATGACGGTGGCGGCGACGCCCGCCCGCGCGCAGCGCCGGGCGAGGCGCTCGGCGGCACGCTCTCCCTCGGGGTCGTTGTCGCGCGCGATCACCAAGCGCGTGACGCCGGCAGGCGGCGCGAATGCGCCGAGGCTGCCGGCCGAAAGCGCGGCGGCGGCAGCGATCGAGGGCACGGCGGTGACCAGCGACAGCACCGTCTCTATGCCCTCGCCGACGAGGAGCGAAGCTCCGTCGGCGGGATCGCCGAAGCGGACGGCGCAGCCGTGCACGCGCCCGAGCGCCTTGCGCGGGCGCGAGACTTGGGCCTTGGCGGGCTCGGTCGGGTGCAACCATGTTCGCAGCACGCCGCAGACGGCTTCGTCGGAACCGGTGACGGCCGCGACCAGGGCGGGCAGGCGGCGCGCGCCGCCGTCGTCGCGGTAGAAGAGGCCGGGATGGAAGCGGAGTGCCGGGAAGCGGCAGCGCGCGAGTCCCCGGGCGCGCAGGTAGGCCTCGGCATGGGTGCCGTCGATGGCGCGGCAGCGCCCCCAAAGACGGCGGGCCGCGTTGGTGGCGTCGTAGGCGTCGCCCGAGCCCGCGGCCGGCGCAGCCGGCCGGGCGAGGAAGGCGCGGGCCTCGTCGAGCGCCGCGCGAAGCGTCGGCGCGCAGATGCGGCGGCGGATGATGTCGAGCAGATCGCCATGCTCCCCCGTGGCCGCATCGGTGAACTTCCCGGGCGCACCCGGCGGCGCGAGACGGACGTAGAGTGATCGTCCGCGCCCGCCGTCGAGATCGCCCGCGATCCAGTACCGGCCCCGGCGGCGCCCGTAGGGCAGGTATCTGCGGCAGACCTCCTCGGCGCGCTCGGCGAGTGCTGCGGCGACAGAGGCTGCGTTCATGGCGCACACTTCGGGAGCAGGCGGGAACCGGCGAAGCCGGGACCATCGGCGGTCGTGGGGAGCATGAGAGACCTCTCCGGACGCAGCATGGGACGCGCCCCGGTCCCGGCCTCCCCTCTCTTGGCGGCGCCGGGACGGCAGGCGGTGCGCGAAGCGCGCCCCCCGCCGACCGGCCTGCGAGGGACTCGGATCAGGCTGCACGAAAAAGCCCGCCCCGCGCGGGAGGAACGCGGGGCGGGCTCTGGGGCGAGCGGGCGGGGAAGGCCCGCTGCGGGGAGGTCAGCCCTTAGAACGGTACGCTGGCTGCCCCTGCCGTAGCCGGATCGCCGGCCGGCGCAGCCTCACCGTCGGACGCCACAGCGTCGTTGCCATTGGCCCCGGCGGGCTTGTCCAGGAACTGGACGCGCGAACCGGGGACGAGCAGGATCTCGGTGGAGAACCGGTCCGAGTCCTCGCCCTCCTTGCGCCACTTCCTGGTCTGCATCTTGCCCGCGACGTAGACCAAGCGGCCCTTCTTCGCGTGCTTCTCCAGCATGTCGATCAGGCCGCTCTGGAAGCTGACCACCCGGTGCCACTCTGTCCGATCCACCCGCTGGCCCGATTGGCGATCCAGATACCCCTCGTCGGTCGCCACGCTCATGTTGGCGACGCGTCCGCCGGAGGCGAGGCTGTTGATGGTGACATCCGCACCCAGGCGGCCGATGACTTCTGCCCTGTTCAGTCCGAAACTCATCTTCGTGCTCCTTCACGTGCGAGTTCTGACGATGGTTGGCGAACGGATCGATCACTCTCGCGACCTCCTCCGTTCACCCTCCTTCAAGCTCCCCCTTCCCTCTCACCTGCGACCTGCTCCGGCGGCGGGTGGGTTCACGAGAGCCTTGCGGACCGCACGGCCTGTGGCCGCCGTTGTGCCGACGCCGATCCTGGATCGGGAAGTTGCCGAACGACCTGGCCCACGGCCTGTCTGCGGCAAGGCCGCGCTCATGGCGGCAGGAGCGCCATCAGCGGCACATTGGAGAGGAATTCGACTTGGTCGGGCCGCAGCTTGGCGAAGGCGAGGCAGGCGGCCGCCTCGGCCTCCGTCTCGAAGGTCCCCAGCTCCCGCGAGGTCTGCACCTCGATCACGGTGATCTGCGGCGCCCAGAGCGCCACGAGGTGACGCTCGGGCGCGCGGGAGTTGGACCGATATGCGCAGCGCTCACAGCGGGCCGCACCGCCGGTGCGAACACCACAATCCACACACGCGCACTGCGCGCGCCTCGCGACATAGCGTCTCTTCCCGGCGGCGCTCTTTTGCTCGGGGCAGACGCGCTCCTTCTCCAGCGCGAGGCACCGGCCGCAGCGCGACAGACCGCCGACCGTGGGCTGCGTGCAGCGCACGCAGCGGCCGGCGGCTCTGCGCGCGTCATAGCGCCGGCGGTCGAGGGCACGTCTGGCCTCGCGGCACGGCTTGCAGACGGAGCGGTTGTCCTCCGGCCGGCGGAGGCCGCAGGACGTGCAGAGTCCCGCCTCCTGCCGCACCCTCCTCCGCCGCCTGTCGCCGGCGCGGTCGGCTCTGCGGCAGCGCTCCGGATCGCGGCCGCCGTATGGCATCCTCTGCTGCCGGGCTCTGGCACGGCGGGCGCGCTCAGCGGCGCGGCGCTTCTCACCGCAGCCGTGGCACAGCTTGAGGCCGGGCTCGGGAGGACACTTGCCACAACGCGGGCAAAGCCCCCGCGCGGCGCGCTCGGCACGGAGCTGCTGCTGGCGGCTGCGGCCGCAAGCCCCGTCCTTGACCGGCATCTCCACCGGCATGACAGGCACGCCCGCTCAGCGTGCGGTGCGGGCGGCGAATATCCCGGTCGAGCGCCAACCCCACATTTGCATGCCGGAGTCCTTCAGGGTGACGCCGGTGCACACGATGATCTCGTCGCGTTCGGGCCGCATCTTCCTGACGGTGGCCAGGCTCGCAATCGTCCGCCGCCGCTTGCGTCTGCCCTTCGTCCTGGGCTGCTCCGGCTCGACGGGTTCGATCTGGCCGTCGGGATGGGAGCGGTATTTCTCGACCACATAGCGGTTGTCCTCGAGGCCTTGCCCGATCAGGTGGATCAAAAACGTCTGCGCGTCGCGTTGGAACATCCGGCCGGTCCGCATCTTGCCGTCTCCCCCTGCGGTGGTTACCCAAGGCGGGGACCCGCTCCGCAGCGCCGGGCCCGCCGCCCGCGTCACGGCCGGCCTCTCGCTCGCGGCGGCGCGCAGGCGTGTGGTGGCCAAAAGACGACGGTGGCGGGAGCGGCATTTGACGGGCGCTTTGCCTGCCGTATCGTGATCTCTCAGGCGACGGAGTTGGCGGCAATGGCGACTGTGACGCGGGCAGATCTGGCGAGGGCTGTCAGCGAGGAGGCGGGATGGACGCAGCGCGACGCGCGGGCGTTCGTCGACGCGGCAATCGAGGCGATTGCGGAGCGCCTTGAGGCCGGGGAAGCGGTGAAGATCAGCGGCTTCGGCAGCTTCAGCCTGCGCGACAAGAGGGGGCGGCTTGGCCGAAATCCGAAGACGCGGGAGGCGGCGGCGATAACGCCGCGCCGCGTGGTGACGTTCCGGGCTTCCCATGTGCTGAAGGCACGGATCCACAAAAAGATGTCGAACCGCGCGGACGTGAGTTAGGAATTCGCGAACTGCGCTGCTACAAGTGCGCAGCACTTTCGCTACGGGAAGGAAGACACCGCAACATGGACCGGACAACTTCGAGTGGAATCGACGAGACCGCCCTCTCTAAAGGCGAGCGTCGCAAACTGAACGCACTGCGCAAATCCGTCGGCGACGAGATCGGCAACCGGGCGTTTCTGGAGTGGCAGTCGTCACGCCCGGCGGGATCGGAGAACGAAGACCTGCACGCAATGAGGATCGTCGATACCCTGTGGCCTCTTGTCGAGGAGGGCAGGTTGAAGATCCCGCGCGGCGGCTATCTGCTGAGGCGGGGCCGCGGCAGGATCATCGTGGAGCCCGCGCAGCCGTAGTTGGTCAGGCTCTGTGCGGCCAACGCGGGAGGGCGGCGGCCCACGCCGGTCTCCATGCGCCGGGGTAGGCAGTGCCGGGGACGCCTCGCCGCGCGTCAGATGATCTCCCAGCTGCCGTCCGGCTGGCGGCAGGCGGTACCGTAGGCTTCCTGCGTGCTCCCGCCCACCGTCACCGTCTGGGTGAACTCGCGGCAATAGGCTCCGTCGCTCCGCTGATACGTCTGGGTCGGCGTCACCGTGCCGCTGTTGCCGCTGTCCGGGTTGCTCCACGAGCTCGTCGTGCCGGAGGGCGCCGTCTCCAGTGTGTTCTGCGTCGCATGCTGCATCGCCAGCCGGTCGGCGCGGTCGAGCGACTTGCCGACCTCACCGCCGATGAGGGCGCCGAGAGCTGCGCCCACGCCGGTGGCGACCAGCTTGCCTCGGCCCTTGCCGACCTGGGCGCCGGCGACACCGCCGGCCACCGCGCCCAGCAGCGTGCCCAAGCCCTGCTTCTGGCCGACGGTCTCGCTGCATGCTGCAAGCGCCAGCGCGGCCAGTCCGAGGACCGCGAATCTCAACTTGTTCATGGGTGTTCTCCTTGCATCCGTACCGCGAGCTCCCCGCGCGGACCGGAAGTCGCCGCAATCGGACGACCGCCGGAACTCGGGCAATATGTATCGTCCGCGTGCCTCGGTGCTGTCAAGCTGGTGCCGCCGGTTGCTGTCGACGGGCGCCGTTCCGGCAGCGGCAGAGGGCCACCGAGAGGGCGGCTTCAGCGCGCCGGCGCGGCTGCGGCGCGACATGCCGGCGCAAACCGATCGGCGGCGTGGGGAGTGCTGTAGCCGCGGCGCGGGCGCTGATACCATCGCCCGGTCGATTCGCCCGCCCGGGCGCCGCAGCGACCGGAGCCTGTCCGCCGGACAGGCTCCGGCCGGCGGGACGGGAAGCACGGGGTGGCGATGCCGGCAGCGGGACGTCCCGCAGGCGCGGACCGCGCAGGGCCGGCAGGGGCCGCAGTCCTCAGGGGACGGAGTTTCCGGGGCATGCCGCACAGCTTCGAGCAGATCGAGGAGTTGCTGGGGCTTTTCGGGGCCGTGCTGGCGGGCCGGCCGTGGATGAGCATCGGGCAGGTGGACGGCTACGTGGCGGGCATCGCGGTAAGCCCGGAGGCGATCGCGCCGTCCGAGTGGCTTCCGCCGGTATGGGGCGGGGCGGGCGCCGCGTCCTTCGGCGCGCGACGCGAGGCGGAGGTGCACGCGGTGATCGCGCACTACCATCGGGTTGCCCGCAGCCTCTACCTGAACCCTGAGGACTACACGCCGCTCTACGAGGTCGGGGAGGACGAGACGGAGCCGCTGTGGGGCTTGTGGATCGGGGGCTTCGTGCGGGCGATGGCGCTGCGGGCAGGCGCGTGGGAGCGGGTGCGGCAGGGCTTCGACCGGGAGGCGGCCGCGTCCCTTGCGATGATCGTGGCGCTGCACGATATCGACCTCGGGCGCTCGGCCCTGGACGAGGCCGCGGTCGCGGAGATGGAGCGCGTCGCGCCGGACCTGATCCCCGCCTTTGTGCAGACCCTGAAGCGCCGGTCCGCGTGGCGGGGTGGGGCGGCGGGCACCGCGGAACACGCCGCGCGCGGCTCCAACGTCGTTCCGTTCCGCCGCCGCGCCGGGCGCGCGGGCGCGCCCTGAGCGAGCGGCCCTACCCGCTGGGGCGTGCCTTGCCTTCGAGGAAGCTGCGGAGCACGCGCGCTCGCGCGGGCTTCTTCATCTTGCGCAGCGCCCCGGCCTCGATCTGGCGGATGCGCTCGCGCGTCACCGAGAACTGCCGGCCGACCTCGTCCAGCGTGTGGTCGCTCTTGGTGCCGATGCCGAAGCGCATGCGCAGCACCCGCTCCTCCCTCGGCGTCAGGGTGCCGAGCACCCGCGACATTGTGTCGCGCAGGTCGGAGCCGATGGCTGCGTCCAGCGGCTGCACCGCGTTCTCGTCCTCGATCAGGTCGCCAAGCCGCAGGTCCCCGTCGTCGCCGCCGAGCGGCGTCTCGAGGCTCACCGTCGTCGCCGCCGCTGCCGCCGCCAGCGCATTCTGCACCCTGTTGAGCGGTATGCGCATTCGCTCGGCGATCTCCTCCGGCGTCGGTGCGCGCCCAAGCTCCCGGTCCATGAGCCAGGACACACGCTTCACCCTCTTCACCGTCTCCACCATGTGCACCGGGATGCGGACCGCGGGGCCGGTCTCGCCGATCGCTCGCGCGAGCGACTGGCGGATCCACCAGGTCGCGTAGGTGGAAAACTTGAAGCCCCGACGGTAGTCGAACTTGCGCACCGCATGCATCAAGCCGGCGTTGCCCTCCTGGACGAGGTCGGGGAGCGGCAGGCCGCGGTGCTGGTATTTCTTGGCGATCGAGACCACGAGGCGGAGGTTCGCCTCGATCATCTCCTCCGTCGCTTGCCGCACGTCGCGCTCGCCGCCGAGGACCAGGCCGTCCGTCCGCCTGAGGTCCTGGGGCTGCGTCGCGGTCTCTCGCGCCAGTGCTACGATCTCCCGGCGCAGCGCCAGCACCTCGGGGCGCTTCCGCGCGGCCAGGGTCTGCCAGCCCTCGCCGCGAAGCCGGCTTACGCGCGAGAACCACGCGGACTCCAGCTCGCGCCCCTCGTGCTGCGCGAGGAACGCCTCGCGCGGGACGCCGCACCCGGCGGCGAGGCGCAGGAGCGCGCCCTCGCAGCGGCGCAGGCGCTCGCCCGCGCTGCGTACCTCGTCCACCAGCGCCTGGATGCGGGCGTCGGTGAGGCGCAGGCTCCCCATCGTAGCGGCGAGCTCACGCTCCAGCGCATGCCGGCGTCTTTCCTGCGAGGCAGTCAGCGCCCGGTTCTTCCGCGCAAGCTCGACGCGCTTCTCTTCAAGCCGACGCAGCTTCGCGTGCGCCGCCGCGATCCCGTCGAGAGTCTCCATGACGGCGGGACGCACCGCCTCTTCCATCGAGGAGAGCCCGGGCGCGCCGGCCTGGTCGTTCTCGCCGGCGCCGTGCGCGTCTCCTGCGCCGTCGATCCCTTCGCGGCCATCATCGGCCCGGCGCCCGCCCCCGTAGGTGGCCCCGATATCGATCACGTGGCGCAGCGCCAGCGTGCCCTCGCGGATCGCGTCGCGCCACGCGCTCACTGCCGCCATCGCCGGCAGGCTGGAGCGGAGGCCCTCCAGCATCGAGCGCCGACCGGCCTCGATCCGCTTCGCCAGCGCCGCCTCCCACTCGCGCGTGAGGAGCGCGGTGGCCGACAGGTCGCGCAGATACATCGTCATCGGATCGTCCGAGAGATCGGGAGCGTCGACGCCCTGCCCGGCGACGGCAGCAGGCGGCGGGCCATCCGGTGGCGGCCCGGGACCCTGATTGGCGTCGCCGCCATGATCGAGCGCGATGCCCTGCCCGAACGGCACCACCACTGCGTCTCCGATGCCGTCGGCGCCGGCTTCGTCCTCTGCCGCAGCCTCCCCGGAGGAGAGCGGCTCGGCCGTCAGCGAATCCGGATCCGTCATGGTCCTGAAGGTGCCACGCCCGGCGGCCATTGTGCCAGTGCCGGTTGGTGCGCGAGGCCCCGCTGCGGATATCGCCGGCAGGCATGGGCATGGCGGCGGTCGTCGGGCCCCGGGGTCAAGACCGGCTCGTCGGTCCTGTCCGCGATGCGCTGCGCGACCTCGCGAAGCTCCTCCTTCGTCCACTCCGGCGCATGAGCCCGGGGCGCCATCGTGTGCCCCCGCGCGGCCGGCCGGGCGCGCGGCTGGCTCGCATGGAAGATCGGGCTGGTCCTCTGCCAGGGGGAGGATGAACGCGCGCAGGGCGTCGATCCGAAACCGCGCTCCGCCCGCCTCGCTAAACCACCCTCATTCTTGAGGCCCCAGACTACTCGGGTTCCCACGAGTTCCCGGCTGCGGAGCGACCGGTCGTCGTTCTTCACGTCCTTGCGGGGATACTTCATCTAAAGGATGATTCCGCAGAACTGGCGCTTGTTGTCCTCGCAGGCTGCAAGCCGGACATGGGACTTCCCGCCTTCCGTCTCCCAGAGGCCGCGAGGGTCGCGAGAGCCCCACCGCATGCGGCCGCAGGCAACGCGCCGGCGGCAGCGCAGCAGATGAGCGTTCTCATGATGTCCTCGCTAAGGCCTGATCCGGATCAACCCGGTTCTTACCAACCCCACGAAGATCAGCGCCGTCCCGAGGCTGAGGATGCTGTAGGTCGCCGCCGGCACGACTACGGCGCTGTCCTCGAATAACAGAGAGCCGACGGCGATCGCCAGCGTCCCGTTCTGTACGCCGCACTCGAGAGAGATCGCGACGCGCTGTCTGGGCCCCGTGGCGAACGCCCACGCCAGCATGAACGCCAGGACCATCATGACGATGTTGAGCGCGAGCGTGACCGGGCCGGACTGCTCAAGGTAGGACCAGGCGTTCTCGTGCTCCTGAAAAATGGCACCGGCGAGCACAAGTACGAAGAGCCCGATCGCCACGCGGCGCATGACGCCATGGATGCGCAGCGCGGGGCCCTCGAGCCAGCGCCGGATCGCGACGCCGATGGCGACCGGAACGGTCACCAGCAGGAAGACGCTGAGCGCGGTCTGGGCGACAGAGATATTGCCGGCATCGCCGCCGATGAAGTGTCCGTGGGCGAAGACGACGATGAAGGGGATCGTCACTACGCCGAGCAAGCTGATGATCGCGGTGAGCGAGATGGACAGCGCCACGTCGCCGCGGCCGAACGACGTGAACAGGTTGGAGGTGATGCCGCCCGGCGCCGCAGCGATGAGCATGATTCCGAGCGCGATCTCGGGAGAGAGCGACCACCAACTGGCGAACGCGAAGGCCACCAGGGGCAGCAGGATTACCTGCGAGGCGGCGCCGATGAGGAAATCCCGCGGCTGCCGGGCAACCCTGGTGAAGTCGGCGATCGTGAGCCCGAGCCCCAGCGAGAACATGATCAGGGCCAGGGCGATGGGCAAGATGATGTCGGTGACGAGGCCCATGAGCAGCTTGCAGAATTCTGCCGTTGAGCGGCACCTTACCGCCTTCAGAGGCAGATTGTCCCGGAAATCGGGACCGCTATCCGATCCTGACCGGCTTTCCGCAACCTGGGCGGTGAGAGCGGGCCCGTGACGCCGGGACAGGCACTACCCGGATTCTGGAACACCATTCATGGCGCTCTGTTTCCGTGGCTTGAGGACGAGTACGGGCCGCCCGGCCAGAAGTGTCGGTGCTTCGTGACCGTGCTTGAGCTCGCACGAATCGAGAGCATCCTTCCTCAATTCCACGGCCCGCCCCTGATGCCCTGCGCCGGAAGGTCGGCGATCCGGCGGTCTACGAAGATGCCGCGACGGGAGGCCGGCGCCTGCTATGGATATCGCGTTGGATTAGGCACTCAGTCAGGCCGTCATCGCCCGCACAGTTTCATTGCTGGCGAGCGACATCGAGCGACATGGCTTGGCAGGTGTGCAATCCCGACCGATGCTGAAGCCGAGTTCGAGTGATTGAGGAACGCACCATGCCGGAGCGCATCTACACATCGGCCGATAACGGTGAACTTGAGGCTCTCGAAGAGACGCCGTTTCCCAGCGAGGACGAGTTCCAGGCGCTGATTGCCGAGCACCCGGAATTGCTCGATGGCGAGCAGATACGTCCCGGAGACGCGCGGCGCTGGATCCTCATCGCCCGAGAGAAGGGCATCGCCGATTCGACGGGCGCTAACCCAAGGTGGGCCCTCGATCACCTGATCATCGACCAGGACGCGATGCCGACGCTGGTGGAACTGAAGCGCGGCTCGAACCCGGAAATTCGGTGTGCAATCGTCGGGCAGCTTCTGGAATATGCGGCGCACGCCTCGGAGACCTGGACGGCGAAGGAGTTGCGCGAGGCATTCGAACGTCAGCTCGAAGCACAGGGTCGCGATCCACGAGACGAGCTTGCGGCATTGCTTGAGGTCGACGGAGAGCCCGATGTCGATGGCTTCTGGGAGAACGTATCCACGAACCTTGCGGCAAAGCGCCTTCGTCTGCTGTTCGTTGCGGACGACATACCCGAGCCGCTCGCGCAGGTGGTGGCGTTCCTCAACGCGCAGATGCCGGGCATCGAGGTCCTGGCGGTCGAGATCAAGCGTTTCCACGGCGAGTCCACTCAGACGCTCGTGCCTCGGGTCATCGGCAGGACGTTGACCTCTGCGGCTCGTGGCCGGCCCGGGCAACGGTTGACCCGCGGATCGTTCCTCGAGGGATTTGCAGATGAAGACGTGAGAGGCGTGGCGGAGCGTCTCCTGGATGCGGCATTGCAATCGGGTGGCGAGATTTCCTTTGGGGACACGTATGGACTGAGCATTCGAGCTCGATGCTCTGGATGGCGGCAGCCGATCAGCATTGCCTGGTTGTATGCACGGGAGGGGAAGGGGTGGATGCGCACCCGGGACTTTTCGTTCGGCGCTAGCGTGCTCGAGTATGAACTTCCCGAAGAGTTGCGGGCCGTACTCGAACGGTGGGCAGGTGAGTTCTCGACCGACAACTTTACCGAAGACGTTTCGAGCAAAGGCGTCAAAGCGTACGCGGTCAGGCACGACACCGCGGTTCAGCACCAAAATCTCCTCGTGGAGCGTGTTCGCACCATCCTCTCGGAACTGTCCTTGTTGTAGCTCCCGGCCGCAGCCTGCTCAGGAGCCAGCCCGGTTCTCAAGGACATCGCAGCCCGCACTTCCGGCCGCCCCCATGGCGGCGCTACGCACGGCGCCAGGAGGATCGGGAGAGGGGGACGCGGCCCTGCTTGAGGGATGCGGCGGCTCGGTGCCGCGTCGGCGGGAGCGCCAGGGGCGGGATGGCCTGCGGGGCCGGGAGGCGCAGAGCTCGGGTAAGCCGGCGTAACTCACAGATCGAGTATCGTCGCCATCACCGAGGAGGTGTCGGGCGCAAACGGGTTGACGAACTCCACGCCGCCGCTTGCCGTCGATGCCCAATGACCGCCGAGCTACCGAACCGGCGAGGCATGGGGAAGACTCTGCCGGATGTCCGGGATGCCGGTCAGAAAGATCGCCTCATGCCGATGGCCCGAATACGCGCAGAAGACGTACTCGTTCCAGTGGTTGGGCTCCGGACCGTACTTCATCAGATGACCGTGTGAGTCATCCGTCCGGGGCGGCTTCTTCGCCATCATCCGCGCAAGCTCGCGCTCCAGATAGTCGATGAACGCGCGTTCGGGCCAGTCCCGGATGACGTAGGGCGTGTTGATCACGATATGCCGGGGGCACAGGCGGTGGGGCGGCGGAAGCACGCGCACGAACCAGATCTCCCCCTCGCGGCCGGCATAGCCGGCCGGCACCGTGCACGAAACGATCTCCCGCGTGCCGACCTCGCGCAGCAGGACCGCCTCGTCCTCGCTGCCGCAATGGACGTAGAAGCCCATCCTCGAGTGCTGCATCCGCTCGACGGTGCCGATCAGCCAGGACGGGCAATCGAACTCGGGCGCGATGCGCAGGATGCAGCTGCCCATGGTTTCCCGGCTGCTCCCGAACCGGACGTCGAACATCGCCCACATCGTGAAATAGCTGACCGTCAACGGGCTCATCGGCGGCCCGGCCGGCAGGTATTCGTCCTCGGCGGCGCCGGCGATCCTGAAGTACCCCTTCGCCTCTCTCATCCCGGAAATGGTTTCGGCCATGAGAGAGGCGACGTTCTGCGCCACAACGTAGAGGGCGTGGCAGGGGTCATGGCCCGCGAGCTTCTTGCCCGGCGCCAGACCGTCGTCGCCCAAGCCGGCTTCGAGGGCCATCTTCCTGCCTTCCCGCCAGCCCGTGAGATCGACGACCTTCGACCCGCGGGACGCGACGATCTTCTTCGCGATCTTGTCGGCGACGGAGCCCATGGTGCGCATTCCGCAGTCTTCGCGCACAGGCTTCACCCGTGCGCACGGGAATATACCGGACGCGGGCCTCGCATGGCGATAAGCAGACTGGAAGTCCGGGCAGCACCCGGAAGCTGTCGCCCCGGGCCAGGCGTCGATATCATGGGCGACCGGTCGGGGATTGGCCGGTGTTCAAGGAACGCCGCGCGCCCTGCCGCCGGGGCGGGTCGGTAACGCGAGGAAGGCAGGCCGGTGAGGATGCGGGAGGACAGCCCGAAAGCGCCCCCCTCGCCCCTTGGTTGGTGGAGTGTGAGCGCGGCTGGCGTTCTGGGGTCGGTGTCCGGGCCGGCCACGGATTACGATATTTAGAACAAATATCCACAAATCGCAACTAACGGGCGAATCGTGTACGCAGGAATACGAATTCAAGTTGCGCCTATGTGGTACCTGATGTTTGGGACAATGCGACAGCGCTCATCGAGAGGGAACTCCAACGCACTGATATAGAGTGAAATAATAGTACACTCTCCTGACCTTCCCGGTGTTGCGAATGTCCGCACGGAGAGAGCACCATGGTGCGGTGTCCCGCCCACCTTAATTGCACCGTCATGCCCGGACTTGTTCCGGGTATCCACGGCTTGCAGCATGGAGACATGGGAGAGGGCGCAGGCTGGGTCTACATCATGACCAACCGGCCCAACGGCACGCTCTATCTCGGCGTGACCAGCGACATCGCGCGCAGGGCGTGGCAACACCGCGAGAGCCTGCTTGACGGGTTCACCAAGCAGTACGGCCTAACGCGGCTTGTCTACGCGGAGCGCCACGACGAGATCGCCGCAGCCATCCAGCGCGAACGGACCATGAAGCACTGGCCGCGCGCCTGGAAGGTCAGACTCATCCGAAAACAGAACCCCGATTGGGACGACCTTTACGAAACCCTGCCGTAGCCTTGCAAGGAGACATGGATGCCCGAATCAAGTCCGGGCACGACGAGTTGGGGTCCGGGAGACGTGAGTCCCCTTTTTGCGGGCGCGCCCGCTTGCCGGGCGCTCAGACTACTCCTATATCTCTGCCCGAACTGCGTCCATCCCCGCACCCGAATGGCATCCAGCGGAGATAGTGTCCTACATCTCCTACACTGCAGACCACTAAGGAAACGTCCCCATGCGCCTAGAAATTCCTACGCTGTCTGGAGAGCAGCTCCTTCTGGATGTAGATACCGGTGAGCAGCTTTTTGTCCTTGGAGCGAACGGAACAGGCAAGTCCGCTCTAATCCAGCATATCGTGTCATCGCATCGCAACGATAAGGTCAAGCGCATTACTGCACACAGGCAAACGGCTTTCGATTCGGAACGCCCTACCTTCACGTACCCAGATCGACAGCAGTTTGAGCAGCAAATTCGAAACTGGGATTTTCAATATGAATCTCGATGGAAGGAAGATCGACAATTCGGGCAGCAAAAACAACTGGCTGTATTGACCGACTTCATAGCTAGAGAAAACTCATATGCTCGCTCAGTCTACAATATGGTTCGCGAAAGCAAATTAGAAGAAGCGGAAACACTTGTGGCACAGGCCGCTTCCCCATTAGAACGCATAAATCGTCTATTCCGCGTCGCTAATCTTACAGCGACCCTAACTCTGTCTGATGATGGGGAAATAATGGCGCATCATGGTGACGAAAACTCAGCGTTTCGAATTGCGCACTTGTCGGACGGCGAGCGAAGCGCCACTATTATGGCTGCTACTGTGCTAAATGTTGAATCTGGGACGGTTCTACTGATAGACGAGCCAGAGCGGCACCTGCATCGCTCCATCATCGTGCCCTTCCTATCTGCGTTGTTCGAACAGCGGCAAGATTGTTCCTTTGTCATTTCGACACACGAGATTAGCCTTCCAATCAGCAGTCCACAGTCCAAAATTCTTATACTTCATCGCTGCGAGTGGAGTGGGAATAATGCGACGGCATGGGACGCGGACATCTTTAGCCCAAATGCAGAACTTCCGGAGGAACTAAGGTTAGCAATCTTGGGATCCAGGAGGCGAGTTCTGTTTGTAGAGGGCGAAAAACACAGTCTAGATCAAGCTCTCTATGGGGCTCTATTTCCCGGTGTCTTAGTATTGTCTAAAGGAAACTGCGGGGAGGTTCAGAGGGCCGTCAATGGACTGCGAGACACCGGAAGCAGTCACCATATTCGCGCATTCGGTCTCGTGGATGAGGACGGGAGGTCACAAAACGAAAAGACGTCGCTTTCAAATGGCGGCGTATTTGCACTGAATGTGAACTCCGTGGAGTCCCTATATTACTGCTCGGATGTTATCGCAGCCGTGGCTGAAAGGCAAGCCGCCGCGCGTGATGAGAATCCCGGACGTTTGTTTGAGCAGGCTTGCGATAATGCGTTGGGAAAAATCGCCGATAATTTAGCAAACAACATGGCCGCACGCAAATGCGAGCGTTTGGTACGAAGAAGTGTTCTTTCGAAACTGCCAAGTTGGAAGCGACTGAAAGGAGGAGAGAGTTCTCAGAGTATCGTCGTGTCCGGTGATTCGGAATTTGCGGCAGAGCGGGCGAAGTTTGGAGAGCTGTTCACCGCAAGAAATCTTGATGGATTGATCGCCCGTTACCCGCTGCGACATAGCGAAGTGTTCGCAGAAATAGCGAGGACACTGAAGTGCCAGGGGCGTGATGATTATGAAAAGATGGCTGTCACGCAAATCCGCGAGGATGAAGGCCTAGCGCAGAAGCTAAGAGCCCGCATTGGGCCACTATCAAACGCTATTGTCAGCTAGAGCGCAATCCTATCTGACTGAATCGAAAGGAATTCTCAAAGTGGTTCGTTTGTGATTCACACTGTCTGCCGGGGAGGAGGCCGGCAGACATGTCGAAAGCACTTTCCCTTGATCTTAGGCTTCGGGTCCTGGCGGC
>JAJDVB010000010.1 GCA_022826345.1 Alphaproteobacteria bacterium | reverse complement strand
GCTATTCTGGTGCCGCATGACATTGACCTCCGTTCGTGTCCAGAACGCCGCAAAACGTCCGGAGACGAATAGAATCAATGTCATGCACCTTGTCCACCCCTCTAAACCGGACAGCAGTGGGCTTGTCCCGGCCATCCACGGGTTTTTCGCGCAGCAGGGGCAAAGAACGTGGATGCCCGGAACAAGTCCGGGCATGACGATGTGTAGAAAACCATAGAGACGAATTGGTGGTTTAGAAGCATGATCCGATATGCGATGGTCATCCATTTCTAGTGTTGTATATCAGATAGTTGTCACATATTCAACCATAGCATTTTGAGTCGTTCTACCATGGCAAGATTTGTCGATCGTGTTGTGATAGTGACACTTGGGTGTTGAAAGGTCCCTAATATGGGCGGTAATCTGCGACATATGGGGTGCATCTCGATGGTAGATATGTACTCCGTATGGCTAATACCGTCAAATAAAGGACAATGTCGGGCGTCCTCCATAGGATAGCGAGCGGGCCGATGCCGGCGAGACAAAAGGGCGAAAAGCGGAAGCAGCGCTGGGTCGGTGCAACCGATGCCGAATGGGCCGAGATCAGCGAAGGCGCGCAAGCGGCGGGATTGTCCAATTCCGACTACGTCATCCGGTGCTGCCTTGAGGGCAAGGCGCGGGCCGAACCGACCGATGTCGGTCTGCCCTCGCCGGTACTGCGCCGGGCAGTGAAGGCGGTATTGATCCTCGAAGAACTGCAAAGGCTGCGGCTCGCGAACGACGGCGAGATGGGCGAAGAGCTGTGGCAGAGGGCGGTGGGCGCGGTGGACGCCTGGGTCGAGGGCGAGGGCGGTCTGGGATGAAGCGGAAGGTTCCGTGATCCTCGCGAAGAAGCGCTGCATCTACTGCTCCCCAGAGACGCGGGAGAAGATGCGGCGGCGGGCCAGGAAGGAGAGGATTCCGCTCTCGCGCCTGGTCATTCTGTGCTGCCGCCGGGTTGCGAGCGCGAGCGCTCCTCCGGAACCGCCCGGTCATCGCCTGGCGCTTGCCGAGGACGCGCAGCGCCGCCTTCACGAGGACAGCCGCGTTCTCGCCCGGTCGAAGGGCATCGTTGTCGATGCGCAGGAAGGCGGGAAGGCCACCCTGGCGATCCATGAAGTGGTTCGCTTTCTGCTGCTTTGCGAAGAAGAGCAGGAGGCATGAGCAAGCCGCGCGTGCGCAGGGCGGGGACCGAACAAACGATTTCCGCGACCGACGAGGAATGGGCCGACGTCCAGTCGGGGGCGGACGAAGCCAGAATGTCGGTGTCGGCCTGGGTGGTCCATTGCGTGTTGACGGTGGACCCCCTGCCGCGGAAGCATCGCCGGCTGGTGCTCGACGAGAAACAGCAGAGATCCATCTCACGGGCCGTGAGCGAGCATGCACGGAGCCTGCGCTCGGACGTCGACGCGCCTTCGCAGGTCACCGACGACCTCGGCGCGCTGCTGAAGGCGCGGCTCGAGACGATGGACCGGCAGGGCCGGGGCAGTGAAGCCGCGACGCTCCTTCGGCAGGTATTCGGCGAGGAGCGGGCGGCAATCATCGCCGCCGCCTTCATGCCGAATGTGCGGACGACGCCGGAAGCGGCGCAGAAACCGCAGAAGCCCGCACCCCGAAAGAAAAGGGTCCGCGACTCCGGTCAGGGCGAGTTGTTCTGATTGCAGGCAGGCAGATCGGGCGAACAGGTGCGGCAGTCAAGAGAGAGCGAGGTCGACCCGCTCGGGCCTCTGCCCCCGACGGTGTCGGGCTGGAAAGACGGGGCACCTCCGATGACGTCCCTTGATCATCGAGGCAAGGGCCGAGGGGCTCCGGCCGGTCGACGAACGGCTGGAGCGCTCGCCGCGCTGCATCGAGCTCGCCTGGGCCAGGCGCTGAAACGGCGTCCTGCCCTCCACCACGGTGGGCGGCGGCCTCGCGCCGCTCCTGTCGCTCCAGTGAAGCAGGGGGCATCGGCGGGACAATCATGGCTCTCGAAGTCGTAAAGGCGTTCAGCCTGGAACACGTCCGGTGGCTCAGCCCCCTCGAGGAATGGGCCCTGCGCGAGGTGAAGGGCGCAGCGGTAGAGGGCAGGGAGCCGAAGCCGGAGGCGCGAGGGATCTACGACCCCTTGACCGAGGACATCCGCAACGGGAACTGCTGGATCCTCTGCAATTGTCTTCCCCATGAGCCGGAGCGGCCGGTCATCGTGCCCGCTCGGAGAACGCGCGGCATCAGTCTCGGCAACCTGCCCGACGCTCCGGTGCCGCATGACGGGAGTTGCGTCTTCCGCCTGCGCGGACACTCGATAGACACCTCCGGTTATCTCTTCAATCCGCTGACGTACGACCGGCAGGGCGCGGCTTCGTTGGAACGCGACCGGAGGCGCGAACCCCGGGGCCGGGGCGGCCGGTCGGTCCCGGTCGTGGCCCACGTGCTCAAGTGCTTCATCCGGGAGGCGCGGCTGCACACGCTGGCGGGCGCGGAGGGGTTTCCGTCTCCGGAGGACTGGCTCGCCGAACTCGCGCGCGCCGCGGCCGCGTTCCCCGTTGCGCCGAACGTTCCGGCGTCGGAGGTGCTGTTGACCGACCCCGCGCGCTGGCGCTCGGGCGAATTCCAGAAAAGGCTGGACGAGCGCGCACAGAAGTGGCCGAAGGGTTCCCCGCCCTGCGGCTTCCTGTGCTGGGACGCGGACGACGTGGAGGACCACGAGATCAACGGCAAGACCACGGGCGCCGGCCATGTGAGGGTGACCTCTCGCGTGGTCTCTCCGCGCGTCTACGACAAGAGGGTGGTGGGGCCCTATCTCTTCCTGGGGGCGCTGGAACAGTCCGAAGACCGATCCGGGTGGGAGTGCTGCATGGCCTATGCACATCCCATCGCCGCACTGGAATTGCCGATCCCGGTCGAGTCGGAATACGAGCGCCAGGCGCTCCTGTCGCTTCCACAACTGGTCCGGGATCTCCAGAGCGACACGGAGCTCGAGGAGGCGCTCGGCGGGGTCGTCGGGGTCGAGCTCCAGAAGCCTCTCTTCGAGATAGGGGTGCGCGAAGGCCCCTGTCGACCGGACGTCCTTCTCACCGTGACCCGCCCTGGCGGTCCGGTCCCCCGTGTCCCCGACGATGCCTTCGACGGCAGCGGCAAGGTGCGCTACGTCATCGAGGTCATGGGGTTCGACGACGAGAAATACAAGAAGCGGAAGGAAAAGACCCACCGCCGGATGGAGCGGCTCGGCCGGGTGATCCCCCTGGAGGGGTGGACGTTCGAGGCCGCTCACTACGGCCTGGAGCGCCAGCTCGAGAGGATCGCCTTGCGGATCGCGAAGGATCTCATCCGGCGATGGGGAGCAAGCTGACGGTTCCGGTTCCCGCGGCAGGGCCCCAGCGCCCCGAAAACGCCGAACCGGCGGCGCGTCGGAGGCGGCCGGCAGTCGCAGGAACCTCACCGGGCTCCGCGACGGCCTGGAGCGCACATGGTACGGCACACTAACATGCCGGATCGGCTTCCCGGGAATGCGACGACACTAAGGCATCCAGGGGCGCCTGCGCATGACGTAGTGCCGTCCATGCTGCTGGTTCAGTTCGACCCGTATCTTGTCCAGCTCCATCTTTCTGGCCCGCGCCTTGGACCAGCGTTCGTCCTCGTCGTCCCGGAATGCGCGCCATCGCGCGAATGGGAAGAGTTCGTCGAACGAAAGGCTGAATGCTCGGCATGGCTCGTCGTCCGAACGCGAGATCTCGCGGAGCTTGCAGCTGTCCTCCGCTTCGGTCTTCCCCGCCGTTCTCTCGACCACCTCCAGCTCGATCTGCACGACCGTCGGACGGCCCAGGCGCGCGCTCGCCGGCGCAGCCGTTTCCGATCGGCCGACCTCGCTGCACCACAACCGGTCGCCCCTGGTGAGATCCCGTGAGCAGTCGAGTGGATAGCTGGCCGGGGGTTCCGGCCACTGGCGCACCCGCTCCACCTCGCGAAGCCTCTCGTCGCTCCACTCCGCGCGATGGACGCGGCCCGCGAGCTTCGTTGCGGACATTCGCTCGACCGGTCCGTCGGGCTCGCGCCCCCGCGGCACCGCAACCCATTCGAGCTCCACCACGTCGTGGCGGTTACACCCGCCGGTCCGTCCGGGCTGGAGCACCACCGCTTCGCGTTGCGGCTCGTCGTCCGATAGCTGCAACCTGATCCTGTCGCCCGCGAGCAGCGGTTCCGCGCCCCACCAACGGCGGTCGAACGCGTGCTCGACGGCGGGATCGCGAAGCCGTGCCAGCTCCGCGCCCACCATCTCCGCGATCCGGTCCCCCTCCAGCTCGGGAACGGTTTTCCGCTCGCTTGCGTGCCGAAGTCCTTGCTCGATGCGCTCAAGCATATCCGGGCGACCTCGCCAGCGCTCCCGGGTGCCCTCGTCCAGTACCCACTGGGCGTCGTCCTCGAACCGGAGGCTCCGTTCCTGCCACGCCGGCCATTCGGCAAGCAGCGACAGCGGCAGTGTCTCCCGCGTCGCGCGTTCCTCGAGCCGGCGGTATTGCTCGTCTACCTGATTCGCTTCCCGGAACAGGCCTTGGAACGTCATCCATTCGGCTGACAGGACGGCATGCTCGTCGATCTCGGCCTGCAGCCGGCGCCGGGCCGCCTCTTCCAGGTCCGGTTCCTTCGCCAGGCGCTCCGCTCGGGCGATGGACTTGTCGTATCCCTCGTCACCGACGGGCGAGATGCCCTGCGCCAGCGCACTGGGTTTCGTCTCCTCGATCCGGTTCATCACCGAGACGAAGCGGTCGAGCAGGTGGTGACTCCCCATCCGCTTCAGAGCGGCAGTCAGCGCTTCCCTGCCACCCGGTATCCGGTCGAGATGGGGAGCATAGGTGTCTTCGTTCTTGTGGATCGACCGTCCCGTGGCCGGCAGCTTCACCGAAAAGTCGGTGAGGGACCGGTAGCCGGGCAGGTCGGTGACGAGGAAATCAGAATCCTGCCGGGCACGCTGCTTCGCTTCTTCCTGCAGGGTGTCCCAGTACTGCGCATGTTCCCTGGCGTCCTCGAGGAAACCGTCGACGGTGGCGCGCTCCGCACTGCGTTCGCGGTCGTAATCCAGCACCCGCTGCGCCATCTCCCCGGCCTGGTCCGGCAAGCCCTCCCGCTCGCCGAGCGCGCGCGCCGCCTCGACAAGCTCCTCCCAGCCCGGCAGATAGAAGGCGATGACGGTCCCCGCCTTCTCCCGCTCCGCCATCGCCAGACGCTTCCGGAACACCCCCGCCCAGGCCAGGTCGTGGTCCCCGAGTTCGTCGAGCCGATCGACGGCGGCCCCGATCTCCCCCGCTTCATTCTTCATCCGGTCGAGATGGGGTTGCCATGTATCATGGAGCCGCCATGTATCCGGATCTTCACGCTTGGAATCCGGCTCTTCACGCATGGCGCGCCAGCCTTCGCCCGCCTCCCCGCACTGCGTCGACCAGTCGGCATAGCCTTCCAGTTCGGTGGGCGGGGTGAATGCAGATCGGAACTCCGTGCTGGCGCGGTCCTCCAGCGTCGTGCGGTCTTCCAGAAGCCCGGTCGCCGAAGCATGAAGCGCGACGATTGCCGCCTTCCGTTCTTCGCAGGCCTCTGCATGGTCAAGGACCTCCCTGGCTGCTGCCAGCGCCCATGCCGGGAGGGGGGACCGCCTGGCGAGTTCCCGGGCCCGCTCGACGAGATCGTCATGGCCCTCGGCGTAGAACGGAATCGTGCCTTCCGCCGCGGCCCGCGCCACCACCTCGCGGCGCAGCGTGTCGAATTGGAGGACCGCGTCGTCGACCGCCAGCAGGTCGTCGAGCAGCCCGACGCGCCGGGAGATCGTGCCACCGGCCTCGCCTGCGCGCTCTCCCAGCGCCGCGAGCAGGCCCTCGCCGTTTGCCGCGAGCCGCCCCGACATCTCTCGCCAGTCCGGGTAGTCTTCCAGTCCGGCAACCGGGCACGTTGCGGACTCGGAAGTCTCGTCCAGCCCGCGCCTCCTCGCGTCATGCCCATCGAGCAGCCCGAGAAACTCCACCGCCGCCCTGTCCCCCTCCCGGCAGGCGCGGTCATAGGCCAGCAGGCCGTCCACGACCTCCCGCGTCAGGGCCGGCAGGTCCGGCTTCCCGGCGAGCTCCTGCGCGCGTCCGATCAGCGCCCCGTAGCCCTCCACCAGGAACAACACCGTAGCCTCGCGCCGCGCCCGCCGTTCCAGCGCCTCCCATTCGTCGCGCAGCGTCCAGACAGGCTCCTTCTCCGCCAGCAGCCGGACGATCTCCTCCGGCTCAAGCTCGATCGGCGCGTCGACCGCCTCGATCGCCGTCGGCCGCTCCCCGGTGTTGTCGGCCAGAACCTTCACCAGCTGCTCGGCATTGTCGGTGAGCACCACCGCCCGGTCCCGCGCCCGGCTGATCTCGACGTAGAAGGTCGACTGGTCGGTGAGCGCGCCGTGGCTCGAATCCAGCACCGCGATCACCCCCTCCGCCGTGCTCCCCTGCGCGCCGTGCACCGTCGAGCTCCAGGCGTGGTCGATATGCCGCAGCTGCGGATCGTCCACCCGGAGCGAGAGCCCCCGCCCGTCCGCCAGCCGGAACCGCACCCGGTTCTTGGCGATCCCCTCCACCTCGGCCCGCTCGCCGTTGATCAGGGACCGCTTCCTGTCGTTCCGGGTCCAGCGGATCCGGTCGCCCGCGCGGACCTCCATGGGACGGGTCTCGTAGACGTCGAGCTGGTAGCGGATCGAGCCCGCCGGGCGGATCCAGCGCGGCTTGCCGTCGGGATGGAGAAGCATCACCCGGTCGTAGTCGATCCCGGTCACCGTCAGGATCTCGTCCTTCTTCAGCCGGTAGTTGACCAGGTCCTGGTGGAACACCACCAGGTCGCCTTCCCGGTAGTTGCGCACGTCGCCCTTCTCGGTCCGGGTCAAGCCCAGGCTGACCAGGCGCTCGATCCCGAGCGTCTTCCCCCGAAGCACCCCCTCGTCCGCCAGTGCTTCCCGGACGGTTCCGTTGATCTCTTCCCTCAGCGCATGGGTCGGTGCGACCAGGAGGGTGTTGTCGCGGGTGGCGGGGTCAAGCGCCAGCCAGGCCTGCGCCGCCTTCTCGCCGAGCTCTTCGTGCGCCACCTCGTGCACGCTGCTGCCGAGCAGCTCCACCGCCTCGCCCGGATCGCCCGCCAGAACCGCCTGCACCGCCGCCCGCAGCTCCGGGTTCCGCTGGCGCAGGATGTCGTCCATCGCCGCCGTCGTCATCCCGGCCCGCTGCAGCAGCCGGAACGGCTGGCCGGCCTCCACCGCGCGGAGCTGGCTACTGTCGCCCACCAGCACCACGCGGGACGCGTCGAGCTCGTCCGCCGCACGCAGGAGCGAGCGCATCTGGTCGGTCGACACCATCGATGCCTCGTCCAGCACCAGCACCGCGCCGCCGAAGGTCTCCCTCAACGCCTCCAGCGCCTGTCCGTTGCCGCCCGCCGCCCGGCGGCGCGCCAGGAACCACTGAAGCGTGCGGGCATGAATGCCGGTCTCGCGACCCAGCACCGCGGCCGCCGCAGCTGAGGGCGCGAGTCCGAACACCGGCTTCTCCCCGGCAAGCGCCCGCACCTGGCGCAGCATGGTCGTCTTGCCGGTGCCGGCCCGGCCCTGCACGCCGACGACCCGGTCGTGCGCCAGCAGGATCGTGCGAACCGCCTCTTCCTGTCCCTCGGTGAGCCCGGCGCCGTCGAGACGGGCGGCCACGTCCCTCTCCCGGGCCAGCGCCGCGCCGGCGCCGATCCCGGCCTTCATCATCGCGATCGTGGACCGCTCCGCCTTCAGCGCGCGGTCGGTGACGAAGGCCCGGTCGGCGCGCCGCAGCTCGGCCTCGACCAGGTGGCCGTCGCGGACCAGCCAGGCGACCGCGTCCCGGATCTCCCCGAGCGAATGCCGGCCCGGCGAATGGCCGAGAGCCAGCGCCTCGAGCTCGTGTTCGGAGAAGACCGATTGCCGTTCCTCAAGCTGGCGCATGCAGCGGCGAACGATCGCCAGCGCCGACGGGCTCTCCGACAACACGATCGGCTGCCTGGAGCGCGCCTCTGCGAGCGCCGTGTCGAGGCTCAATTCCTGCGCACGGACCCGCCATAGCTCCTGCAGTTGAGCCCGCACCGGCTCCGCCTTCCGCTTGCGCGTCGCCAGCGTCGCCACCTGCATCCTGTCCGTGCTGCGGTCCCAGCCCTTCTCGTCCACATAGGCCAGAATCTCGTGCCTGCGCGTCGAGAAGGCTCTCCGCAGGTCCCCGCCGTAGCCCGCAAGCTCGAAGCTCGGCAGCCGGCCCACCATCGCCGGCATGATCGAATAGCCCTTCTCCATCAGCTGCCGCGCCAGCCGGTCGCGGTAATACGCTCCGATCAATCTCGCGTTGCGGTGCAGCAGCGTCGGCTCCACGCTCTTCCACCGCCCCTCCTCGTCCCGGGTCATGTTGGCGATCACCGCGTGAGTGTGGAGCTGCGGATCGAGGTTACGGCTTGCGATGTGGCGGAACAGCGCCGCCACCATCGAGGGCGCCTTCACCCGCGGCCGTCTACCGGTGGCGGGGTCCCAGCCCCGGGTCTCCAGCAGCGAACCCTCGATCCAGTCGAGCGTCTCGCGCACCGCCGCACTGTGCGCGCGAATGACCATCCGGTCGCCGTTCGGGTGCTCTTCCGTCGGCAGAAGCGCCGCAAGCGACACCGACTTCGGCGCCGAGAAGGTGATGTCGAAGCCCGGACGATGCTCGTGCTGCCCGTCGCGCAGGCGCCCCAGCCGAGTCCTGGTCCCGATCACATGGCCCTGAAGAAGCTTCTCGAAGGCGCCGGCCGCGACCGGCTTGCCGGGATGCAATCCCAGGGCAGCCGCGCCCGCCCCGTGCCAGGTGCTCGCGTTCCGGTGCTCGGCCCGCTTCGCCCGAAGGTCCGCCGCGTCCTCGCCTTTCCTCAAGTAGTAGCCGCCGTCCTGGCGGAAATACTCCGACGTGGCAGAGGACGAGGTCAGGTTGCGGACCGTCGCGACCATGATGCGGGATCATAGCGGCCCGGCGGTGATGTCGCGGTCAGAATCCGACCCCGGATAGCGCCTGGCACGCGGTGTCCTTCGCACCTTTTATCAACGGCGACGAGATTATGAACCGGCGGGGTGGAGTAGAAACGTACCACTGGTAAGGCGGTAGCCGGGGCGCAGGCCCGGAGCGCAGACCGGGACGCGCCGCCACGCTCGATATCAGCAGAGTCGGAAGCGGTAAACGACGGCGAGAATGAACTGGATTGTGACACAACTCTCTGTCACCCATCTCGGCCCGAACCATGGTGGTGCCATGCGCCCGGCCCGGGATGCAGTCCACGCCCGTCCGGGTCCCCCCGCCGAGAAGAGAGTGCCGACCGTGAGCAGGGCGGCGGCGGGGTGTCCGGGGAGGGCGCCCTGCCGTCCTTTCCCCTCATCGGTGCGAAGTCCCCGTCAAGGTTAACGACAATCGGGCTGTGACTCTTTCCAGAGAGCATGCCGTCGAGTGCTATAGTATCTCCTCTTCCAGCTTGCGCCGTCGGCGTAACCCACTGCGTCGTGTTTCACAATCTCTACGGCAGCGATAGGCCACGGTTCGCCGGCCCTGTGTAACCGCTTGGTCCGCCGGACAGGCCGGCGGAGCATTGAAAGCGTAACGGTTCACCGGGCCTCGTGTATCGGCAGTCAGCGAGGATTGCGCAGACAGGATGTGCGCACATGATGACGCACTTGGACGACTCGAGAGGACGATGAAAACTTGGTTGTAACCAAGAGCGATACACACAAGCAGTGCCGACATGCTGGGGGTGGAATAATTTCAAGACCGCAATGGACGCAGGCGATGCGGGGGCACGAGGCGACCCGCTGCCGCACAGCGGCGTGGCTGAGTTGTGACTGGCTTGTCGGAGGACATCGTGCCTGAAGCCGTATTCATGAACGGTATTCACCGTGCGGCCCATCAACTGCTCATCGGCTTTCCATGGTAAGGCTGGAGAGTATCGTTCCGGGTACTCGTCTCGTCGGTTTGATGGGCGACACTCCAGTGGAGATCCTCTCTACGCGCTCCTACGGGTCTGACGCCGTCGAGGTGGCCTGGAAGGGTCCCGATGGTCTCGGTGAGCGCATCCTCTATCGCCAGGATGAGCCGTCGCTCCGCGAGGTCTCACAATCGCGCCGGTTCGCCTTCGACGGCGACGGGCGCCTGTTCCGTCTGGTCTCGGAGGCGCTTCGCATTCGTCTCGCTCATCTGTTCGATCCCCATGTGGGAGTGAACGCCTCTCTGATCGATCCGCTCCCGCATCAGCTGACCGCCGTTTACGGCGGAATGCTGGACCGACACCCGCTGCGCTTCCTCCTGGCGGACGATCCTGGGGCAGGCAAGACGATCATGGCCGGCCTCCTTATCAAGGAGTTGTTGATCCGCGGCAGTCTGGAGCGCTGCCTGATCATCGCCCCCGGCAGTCTCGTCGAGCAGTGGCAGGACGAGCTCTCGGAGAAGTTCGACCTCGCCTTCGACATCCTGAGCCGCGACCAGGCGGATGCAGCAGTCACCGGTAACCCCTTCGCGGAGAAGTCGCGCCTCATCGCTCGGCTCGACATGCTGGCGCGAAACGACGAACTGAAGGACAGGCTGGAAGCAGCGCCGGTGTGGGACCTGGTGGTCTGCGACGAGGCGCACCGCATGTCGGCGAGCTTCTTCGGCCAGGAGGTCAAATACACCAAGCGCTTCCAACTGGGTGAACTGGCCGGCCGGCTGGCGCGTCACTTCCTGCTGATGACCGCGACGCCTCACAACGGCAAGGAGGCAGACTTCCAGCTCTTCATGGGGCTTCTGGACGCGGACCGCTTCGAGGGGCGCTTCCGCGAAGGGGTCCACAAGATCGACCCCTCCGACATGATGCGTCGGCTCACCAAGGAAGAGCTGCGCAAATTCGACGGCAGTCCGCTCTTCCCCGAACGCCGCGCCTACACGGTCTCCTACAGGCTCTCAACAAGCGAAGCCGAGCTTTACGAGGCCGTCACTCACTACGTGCGCGATGAGATGAACCGGGCGGACCGGATCGGCGAGGACGGATCGCAGCGAAGGAATAATGTCGGCTTCGCGTTGCAGATCCTGCAGCGCCGGCTGGCGTCATCGCCGGCGGCCATTCACCAATCTCTCAGGCGACGCCTGACGCGCCTGAAGAGGCGCCTAGAAGAGGAGAAGCTGGGCCGAACCGGAGCCAAAGCCGCCCAGGTGATTTCGTCCGCCGAGCCAGAGAGCGAGATCGACGAGGACGACCTTGAAGAGGTGCCCGGCGACGAGCTGGAGGACCAGGAGGAGCAGCTTGTAGATCGCGCAACCGCTGCTCAGACCATCGCTGAGCTTGAGGCGGAGATCGCTGAGCTGAGCAAGCTCGAGGCGATGGCGCACGCACTGCGACGCTCCGGCGAGGACACCAAGTGGCGCGAGCTCGATCGCATCCTCGACGATCCGCAGGTGCACGATCCCGCTCGCGACGTCCGCCGCAAGATCGTGATCTTTACCGAGGCGCGCGACACCCTGGAGTATCTGGCGGGCCGCATTCGCGGGCGCACCGGAGAGCCGGAAAGCGTCGCGGTCATCCACGGCGCCATCCCTCGCGACCGGCGCCGCGCGACCATCGCTGCCTTCAACGACGATCCAAAGGTTCGCTTCCTGCTCGCCAACGACGCCGCCGGCGAAGGCGTAAACCTCCAGCGCGGCGCGCACTTGATGGTCAACTACGACCTGCCGTGGAACCCCAACCGGCTGGAGCAGCGCTTCGGTCGCATCCACCGCATCGGGCAGACGGAGGTCTGTCACCTGTGGAACCTGGTCGCGAGCGAGACCCGCGAAGGGGCGGTTTACGAGCGCCTGCTGGAGAAGCTGGAGACGGCGAGAAAGACTCTCGGCGGCAAGGTCTACGACGTGCTCGGCGAGCTGTTCGAGGCGCGGCCCCTGCGGGAGCTGTTCATGGAGGCGATCCGGTACGGGGAGAAGCCCGAGGTTCGCGAACAGCTGTTCCGGGCGATCGACGGCGTGGTCGACGTCGACAACATCAACACGATAGTCGGGCGCAACAAGCTCACCCGCGAGGGGCTCGACCCGGCGACCGTGCGCGGCGTGCGCGAAGAGATGGAGCGGGCGGCGGCGCGACGCCTGCAACCGCACCACATCCGCTCCTTCTTCGAAGCTGCCTTCGCCGAAGCGGGCGGCATCATGCGGGCGCGGGAAAAGGGCCGCTCCGAGATCACGCGGGTGCCGCCGAGCCTGCGTGATCGCGACCGCCTGATCGGGCGCACCGACCCGGTGCTGGAGCGGTATCGGCGCATCTGCTTCGACAAGGCGGGCATCGCGGGGCAGCCGCAGGCTACCCTGGTGGCGCCCGGCCATCCGCTGCTGGATTCGCTCGTCGACCTGACGCTGGAGCGATACCGCGAATTGCTGACGCGGGGCGCCATGCTGGTCGACGAGGGCAACAGGCACGACACTCCACGAGTGCTGATAGCGCTGCGCCACGCGATCCGCGACGGGCACGCGACCCGGCGCGGCAAGCCGCAGACGATCTCTGAACGGCTGCAGTTCGTCTGGCTCGACGGTGCGGGCAACGCCACCGACGGCGGGCCCGCGCCCCACCTCGACTGCCGCGCGGCGACCGAGGAGGAAGGGGCGAAGACCAAAGCGGTATTGGAGGAAGAGTGGCTCACCCAACCGATAGAGGAACGCGCCCGCACGCTTGCCATCACCGACCTGGTGCCGCGTCACCTGGACCAGGTGAAGGAACGGCGCCTGCCGGAGCTCGACAAGATCGAGGCGGCGGTGAAGGAACGGATGCGGCGCGAGATCACTCACCTTCAACACCGAGCGCTGGAGCTTGAAGCGGAGGAGAAGGCCGGCAAGAAGCCGCGCCTCAATTCGGAGAATATGCGCCGACAGGCCGAGGCGTTGAGCGACCGCCTGCAGCTGCGGCTCGCCGACATCGCGCGGCAGCGGGAGATCGCGCCCTTGCCGCCCGAGATCTGCGGCGCGGCGCTGGTGGTGCCAGCGGACTGGCTGCAACCTGTGGAAGAGGGGGCCGGCAAGACGGTGACGGCGCGCGAGAACACGGCTGACGCAGAAAGCCGCGCGGTGATCGAGGCCAAGGGGATGGACGCGGTGATGAAGCTGGAGCGTGAACTGGGCTACGAGCCAAAGGACGTGTCGGCAGAGGACCGAGGCTACGATATCGAGAGCCGCGATCCGAAAACGGGCAGCCTGCGCTTAATCGAGGTCAAGGGCCGCCGCGCCGACGCCGACAGTATCACCATCACGCGGAACGAGATGCTGGCGGCCTTCAATGCTGCCGAGAAGTACATCCTGGCGGTGGTGCTGGTGGATGGCAGCTTCCTCCACAAGCCGCTCTATGTGCCGAATCCGGCGCCGGTGTTCGGGCCGGAGCCCGGCTTCAACGAGGTCCACCGTGCGATCGCCATGAAGGCCATCAAGGCCGCTGCGCAGGCGGCAGTGTAAACAGGACGGGGCAGCGTTTGCCATGAGCACGCCACGCAAGAAGCTGATCGAGGTCTCGCTGCCGCTGGAGGCCATCAACAAGGCGTCGGCGCACGAGAAGTCGATCCGGCACGGGCATCCCTCGACGCTGCATTTGTGGTGGGCGCGGCGGCCGCTGGCGGCGTGCCGGGCGGTGCTGTTCGCGCAACTGGTGGACGACCCCTCCGCCTGGCCCGAAGAATTCCCGACCGAAGAGGACCAGGCGCGCGAGCGGGCACGGCTACACAAGACCATCGCCGAGATGGTGCCGTGGGAAGCGACCAACAACGAGCACATCCTGAACAAGGCGCGCTACGAGATCGCGCGTTCGATTGCGCGCGGGCGCGGCGAGACGCCGCCGGCGCGGAACGATGCGGAAGCCGTGCTCGCCTATCTGGCCGAGAAAGCGCCGACGGTGTGCGACCCCTTCTGCGGTGGCGGGTCCATCCCGCTGGAGGCGCAGCGTCTGGGACTCCGCGCCTACGGCTCGGACCTCAACCCCGTCGCCGTGCTGGTCTCCAAGGCGACCTGCGAGATACCGCCCAAGTTCGCGGGCCGCCCGCCGGTCAATCCGGAGCGCGATGCCCTCGCGACCTGGAAGGGGGCGCAGGGCCTCGCCGAGGACATTCGCTACTACGGCAAGTGGATGCGAGACGAGGCAGAAGCGCGGATCGGTCACCTCTACCCCAAGGTGGCGGTTACCGAGGCGATGGCCGCCACACGCGACGACCTCAAGCCCTATGTCGGGAAGGAGCTGACCGTCATCGCTTGGCTCTGGGCGCGCACCGTGGCCTCGCCCGACCCGATGATGCGCGGCGCGCACGTGCCACTGGTGAGGTCATTCGTTTTATCATCCAAGACTGGGAGACAAGTGTGGGTAAACCCGGTCATCGATAGCAACGCGACCGCGTACAGGTTCGAAGTAGTAGGCGGAGAAGGCGAGCCTCCGGAAGGTACGGTTAGTCGGCGCGGAGGGCGGTGCCTGCTGAGCGGTAACGCGATGCCCTTTCCCTATATCCGCGAAGAGGGAAGAGCTGGCCGCATGGACGAACGCCTCATGGCAGTCGTCCTGGAGGGCGCGAGAGGACGCATTTACCTTGCCCCAACCGATGAGATGGCTGCCGCCGCTCAAGAGGCAGCGCCAACTTGGCGGCCCGAGAACGAGTTGCCGCATAATCCCCGTGACTTCAAGACACCGAACTATGGCATATCGTCCTTCGCGGACCTCTTTACCGACCGGCAACTGATGTCGCTGGCGACGTTTTCCAATCTGGTATCTGAGGCGCGGGAGAAGGTTCTGGCGGATGCAATCAGTGCTGGCATGGGTTCCGACACGCCCCGGCTAGCCGACGGCGGCACTGGTGCTTGTGCTTATGCAGATGCGGTTACGACCTATCTCGGGTTCGCGTTGGACAAGATGGCTGATCGCGGATCCTCACTTTGTACTTGGTTCACTGAGAGGGATTCAACACGCAACACTTTGGCGCGGCAGGCGCTACCAATGACGTGGGATTTTGCTGAACTCAATCCGTTGCTGCATGGAACAGGGTCATTTCTCGGAGCGTGTACTTGGACAGCCGAGAGCGCGGAGGGCTCGCCAAGATCGCCAATTCAGGCGTCAGTGATACAGCAAGACGCAGCGGGTGATACGCGATTGGTCGATGATGCCGTGATCGCGACCGATCCACCCTACTATGACAATATCGGCTACGCCGATCTCTCGGATTTCTTTTACGTCTGGCTGCGGCGCACGCTGCGCGATGTGTGGCCCGACCTGTTTCGCCGCGTGCTGGTGCCCAAGGATGAGGAACTTGTCGCCACGCCCTATCGCCACGGCGGCAAAGATGCCGCCGAGCGGTTTTTCATGGAGGGAATGGCGAAGGCGCTCCACAACATGCACGAGTCGAGCGCTGACGGCCTTCCGGTCACAATTTACTACGCCTTCAAGCAAGCGGAAGTTGCGAAGGAAGGACTCACCTCGCCGGGATGGGCGACGTTCTTGCAAGGAGTCGTCGACGCCGGCTACGTGATCGACGGCACGTGGCCGGTGAGGACAGAACTATCCAATAGAACCATCGGTCTCGGCGCCAACGCCCTCGCCTCATCCATCGTTCTCGTCTGCCGCAAGCGGCCAGCCGGCGCGCCAGTGCTGACGCGGCGCGAGTTCGTGGCGAGACTTCGGACTGCGCTGCCGGACGCGCTGGCGAAGATTCGCGCTGGCGGGGTGGGGCCGGTGGACATGGCGCAGGCGGCGCTGGGGCCCGGCACGGGAGTCTTCACCGCCGCCGCCCGAGTGCTGGAGCCGGACGATACGCCGATGACTGTGCGAACCGCCATCGCTCTCATCAACCAGGTGCGCGACGAAATCTCCGGTGAGGAAGCGACCGGCTACGATGCCGACACGCGCTTCTGCATCGACTGGTTCGAAGCCTTCGGTATGGCCGAGGGCGAGTCTGGCGACGCCATCGGCATGGCGCACCCCTACAATATCGGTACCGGCGACCTTGAAAACGCGGGCGTGTTCACTACGCAGGGTGGCAAGGCGCGCCTGCTGCGGCGTGAGGAGTTGCCGGCTAATACCAAACGCGCTCCAAATTGACTCATTATCTCAATATGTTGTGGTGATGGACGGGACAACCTCCATAGACTGTGGTGATCGAGTCTCACCGTCGGAGGATGATGATGAGTGCGGCAACGCCGATAATCTGGCCGGA
>JAJDVB010000122.1 GCA_022826345.1 Alphaproteobacteria bacterium | reverse complement strand
GAAATGGCGCCGGGCGAGGGAGTCCTCGCCCTTGAGGTAGAAGGCGCGGGCGAGCTCGAGGCGGACGCGGACGAGACCGGGATCCGCGACCAGCATCTCGCGGAAGGTGGCGATCGCCTCGTCGAGAAGCGCGTCGCGGCGCTCTTCGTCTTGCGCCACGAGAGCTTGCTCCACCGCCTTCATGCCCTCCTGGAACAGGGCGCTCAAGTCCTGAGCGGCAGCGGGAAGGGAAATCAACAGCAGCAGGGCGGCACAGAGACTGCGCATGGGAATCCTTATCCGTGAGGGGCGGCTCCGCGCCGGGGGCCTCCGGCGGGATGAGGAGAGTCGCAGTCTGCATCAACCCGCCGGAAGAGAGCCTCGAAAACCCTAAATCCACCCCATCCCGGAAAACGTTACTGCCCGTGCGCGCGCTCGCTCAATTACTGGGAGTGGCCCCAAAAACTCCGGCAATGGCAACATCGTTGGGATCGGCGCGCGCGGCACTGAACCAGCCAGTCACGCCCGCTAGGTCGACCGGCGGGTACCCGGTCGCCGGATACATGGTCTTGTCAGTGAGTTCGCTGTATCCGGGATTGTTGCTGCCGTGGAACGTGGCACCCCAGTTACCTCCAATCGACAGGCCGCCGATATTTGCCAAGGTGCCATTCGTTTGAGTCGCTACAGCGGCAGCGGCAATGGGCGCGCCCCGACTGACATCATCAGCTAACCCCAACGTAACCCGCCAGCCTGCGAGGTCGCTGCCGTCTTCACGGAAGTCGGTGATCCGGCCACCGAGCGTGTTGGCAGTGAAATCAGCCTGCAACGTGGCGGTAGCGGTGAAGGTGCCGATCTTGGCGTTTGCCCCGCCGACTTGCCCTTGCGTTGTGTACATGCCCACCGCGCCGCCGCGAAACGTCGCTGCGCCAGCAAGGTCGCCAAAGTTGGTTAGGTCGCCTCCCGCTTCGGCTCCGCCGCCCGAAATGTACTCGAAGTCGTAACCCGTGGTGGCGCTGATGACGTCCGGTATGGAGGACCAGGAGCCGAAGTAGAGGTACGCGTCGTCCTCATCCAGCGTCGCCCCCGCCGCATCCCGCGTCACGACCGAATTAATACTGTCAGGCTTGAAGGTCCAGCTGGTGGGCGCCTGAAAGGTTGGCTCCCCTTGGTCAAATGTGACGTGACTGGCGATGTGCGCGTTGATCTGATCGCGGGTAGCGAGAACGCCGCTACCAAGGTCAGTTGCGGTGCAGGTGGAACAAGTGAACGTGCCACCTGCGCCGGCGAAGCTGCCACGTACCGTAATCTCCGTGACGTTGGTAGTAGTAGTACCCGTCGGAGTTTCGGTTTTGGCTTGTCCTGAACTACCCCTCGCAAAGTCGTCGAGCGTGGTGGTCATGGGCTCATTCAAACCAAACTCTTTCCAGAACGCCCTGGTGCTGGGTGCCTGGATGTTGGTGTAGAGGTAGACCGTTTCATTGACCAGTGCGCCCGCCGTTCCGGACTCAGCGGTAAAGCCGGCACTGCGCCAGCCGCCGGGAACACCCGGTGCCGACGAACTGGGGCTGAAATTTCCGCCCGGCGTGAATGTCAGGCGCCCGTTCCTAGGCCAATCGGGGGTCACATCGGTGCGTTCCTCAGGGGTAGCCAGTTGCACGCTAAACAAGTTGGCACGGGCTTTGAGTGCCTCTCGCTGGGCTTCGGTCAGCTCTCCTTGAAGTCGCTCTTGCTCCTGCTGGGCCTGCTGCCGTGCTTGCTCGGCGGCCTGGCGGGCCGCCTCCTCTTCCTGGCGCAGCCGTTCGGCTTCTGCGCGGGCCGCCTCCTCTTCCCGGCGCAGCCGCTCGGCTTCTGCGCGGGCCGCCTCCTCTTCCAGGCGCAGCCGCTCGGCTTCCTCCCGTGCCTCCTGCTCAGCTTGGCGCAGCCGCTCGGCTTCTGCGGCCTCCTCCTCGGCCTTTTGGCGGGCCGCCTCCTCTTCCTGGCGCAGCCGTTCGGCTTCTGCGGCCTCTCGCGCGGCTTCAGCAGCCTGTCGCGCGGCTTCTGCGGCCTGTCGCGCGGCTTCTGCGGCCTCCAGTTCGGCTGCTTCAAGGCGCTCCTGCAGCGCCTCCTCTTCGGCCGTGGAGAGGCCATCGCTTCCGCCGCACGACGCTGCGGCGACCAGAACAAAGCCGGAGAGAACCACCATCGCGAGTTTCGTCCGCATGCTTATTCCTCCTCGACGGGGGTAAGAAAATAGCGCCCGACCCGTTGCCGGACCGGGCGCCACTAAACGTTTGGAACTTCCAAACGGTCAGAACCTACTGATTGTCGTCCCTGCCGCCGAAGGCACCACGGAACGCGCCAGCATCGCCACCGTCAAAGCTGAAGACGCCGCCGGCTTCCGCACCGTCGTCGCCGTAGACGGCACCGCTGAACGAACCGGCGAAGGTGCCCGACGCATCCATGTCATCGTGCGAGACCGTAGCATCCGTGCCCGAGAACGTGTTGCCGTTCATCTCGCCTGTCAGCGTGGCAAGATCATCCAGCACGGCTTCGAACTCGTCCGTGGAGAAGTTCGCGGTCATGCTGGCATGGCCGTCTTCGACACTCATCTTGGTGGAGTGCATCTGCCTCACGACAGCAACCCAGTCGCCGCTGTATTTGGCGGTACCAGTGACGTGCCCCGTGGTGACGCCGGACATATCGTAGTTCTGCACGAAACCGATGCCGAGATCGGCAATCACGGAGTTATCGCCGTCCTCGTTGTCCATGAGGCCCGCCCACACACCGAAGTGGATGTGGTCGTAGTCATCCGCCGTGGGAAGGGACGCCCTTACCTGGACCTCCTCAGGATTGTCGTCCGTATCGCCAATAACGTCAGGCCCCGCGACGGCCATGATGTCGACGGCCCGGTAAACGCGAGTGGTGACGCCAGTGTCGTTGTTTGTGGTCGTCGACACGACCCGAGCATAGCTCGTTGTTGGGGTGTCCGTGGTACCGTCTGTTATTGTTCCAGACAGCTCGAACAATTCCACTGGGTCGGAAGCGGGATCGACCTCGTCCATTGCGTCAAGCGCGTTGTTGTCCGTATCAGCCGTGTTTGCCGCCATGTAAAAATCGCCGATCGACTTCACGCTTGCGGCCTGAGTACCGTCTGCGCCGGTGGAGGTATCGATATCCGCAAGGGCGCCCTGAGCAGTCAAGAGGCCTCCTGCGGTGTTGTCAGCCAACCTATCGGCAAACACCCGAACCATCTTTGAGCCCTCACGAGCGGTGATGATCGTCAGCCGGGCCATGTCGTCAGAGGTGTCGAGCACCTTGCCGATGTTTGCCGATCCAGCCCCGACGGCCTGAACGTACGCGACGTCCGCAGCATTGTCGGTGGTGTCGTCGGGGATTGCGATACCATCTGAGGTGAAGGCCTCTGCCGACATACCCCGTTGATTGAAGTCAACCCCGTCAATCGCATCCACGACTCGGGAGACGCTGCCGATGTAGCCGGTGGTCACCCGATTAGCGGGCTGTGAAGTCAGCGTGCCCGTCGCCGCGTCGACGGAACTCTCGCCCACGGTCTTCACGGTGCCGTCGATGTGGAGTTCCGTCATCGCGGCTTCGACCGCTGCATCGGACATTTCGCTAGCCGTCATCGCGGCGGCTTCGGCATCTGCTTGAGCTGACACCGCCATGGCCCAAGCTGCTTCCGCATCGGGGCCGTTGTCCGCCGCAGCAGCGGCTTCGGAAGCCGCCTTGGCTTTCATGTACGCAGCCATCGCGGCATCAGCGGCATCACTGGCCGCCTTTGCAGAGGCTGCCGCTGTTCCGCCGGTCTGCAGGGTCGCGATGTTCTCCGTCGCATTCGCAGCACTCATGGCCGACGCCGCGGCCTCGGTCGAGGCCGTCATCGCTGCCATGGCCGCCGCGGCTGCCGCCTCCTGGGTCTCCGCAAGATCGGCCGCCGCCTGGGCCTCTGCCGCAGCGGCCGCGGCCTCTGCCGCCGCCTGGGCCTCTGCCGCCGCCTCGGCCGCAGCGGCTTCGGCCTCTGCCGCCGCCTCGGCCTCTGCGGCTGCGGCCTCTGCCGCCGCCTGGGCCTCTGCGGCCGCTGCCGCATCAGCCGCAGCCGCGGCCGCGGCCGCCTCGGCCGCATCAAGGTCGGCCTGGCTTGGTCCGCTACTACTGCAGCCGTACATGACGGCGGAAAGGGCGACGATCGAGCACGCCGCCAGCAAACTGCGAGTCAGCTTCGTCTTCTTCATGGCTCTGAGGCTCTCCTCGTTCTGAAGAGGCCTCGTCGGGAGGCCTCGTTTTTTAATTTCATGACAGCTGCCTATCTGACACGCGAACGCTCGAGCACGCTGGAGCACGACAAGAGTTAAAAAATGACATATAGTACAACGTTTTATAGTTTTAACCAGAGCTTGTGACCCTGACTCGCCTACGCTTCAATACGCGCGAGCTCGACATCGGTTGCTTGCGGAGTGATGACGGATAGCATATGGTGATTACGGAATCGGCAGATACCGTAATCAAAAGCAGATACCGTAATCAAGAGATGACCAAGCCCGCCCGATCCGGACTCTCAATATCGAAGCGAACCGTCGACGCTCTCGCCGTCGATACTTCCGACGCTGTCTTCTGGGACAGGGACCTCCCGGGCTTCGGCGTCCGCGTCTACCCCTCGGGCCGGAAGGTCTACGTTGCGCAGGCCAGAGCCCACTCCGCCCCAAGGCGCGTCACTCTTGGCCAGCATGGAGACATCACCGCAGACCAGGCCAGAAAGCACGCCGCCGTCGTCATCGACCGCATCAAGAAGGGAGAGGACCCGACAGCTTCAACGGCGCAGTCAGAGCTCACCGTCCTCGATCTCGCCGGGCGATACATGACCGGCCATGTCGCGCAGAACTGCAACGCCCATACTGCAGGCATCTACCGCGGCTCCCTCGAGAACCACATCCTGCCCGCGCTCGGAGCCAAGCCCGTCGCCGCCGTCGACGGCGGGCATATATCGGCGCTGCATTACCAGATGCGCCACACACCCCGCGCCGCAAACCGCGCCCTGATGATCCTGAGCAAGATGTTCTCCCTGGCGACGGTCTGGGGCATGCTGCCCGAAGGCACCAACCCATGCCGGGGCGTGCGCAAGTACAAGGAGCGCAAACGCGAGCGCTTCCTGACGGTGGACGAGTACCGCCACTTGGGTGCTGCACTCACCGAGGCGGAGGCCGCCGGCACGGTCTCGTGCCATGCGGTGGCGGCCTTCCGTCTTCTGATGCTGACGGGCTGCCGGCTGACGGAGATCCTCACCCTTCGGTGGGACGACGTGGACCGCACGGCGGGGGAGCTCCGGCTGCGGGTGGGAAAAACCGGGGCGCGCAAGGTGGCGCTGACGCCGATGGCAGAGCGCGTGCTTGCGTCAATCCCCCGCATCCCCGGCAATCCCTGGGTGATCGCCGACGCCCGGACGGGAGGGCACTTGAAAAGCCTCTATGCGGATTGGCATTGGCTGCGCGAGGGCGTGGGTCTTGAGGAGTTGCGCATCCATGACCTTCGACACTCTTACGCCTCGCGCGCGCTGGCGCTGGGTGAGAGCCTCTCGATGATCGGCAAGCTCCTCGGCCATCTCGACATGGAGAGCACCGCGCGCTACGCGCATCTTGCGCGCGAAACGGAGAGGGCTGCAGCGGGCAGGGTGGGCGCGAGCATCGGCGCCGACATCGCCGCGTATACCCGTGGCGGCGGGCCAGAGGGCGGAGAAGGGGAATAGGAGGGCCGAGTCGATGGCAAAGCTCAAGTACCGCTCGATCTCGCGGCGCACGGTGGACGCGCTCGGCGTTGAAAAGGACACGATGTTCTGGGACCGGGAACTTGCGGGCTTCGGGGTCCGGGTCTATCCCTCGGGATCCAAGGTGTACATCGTGCAGACGAGGGGGCCTGAGGGGTCGAAGCGGGTCACGGTGGGCCGTCACGGAGTGATCACTGCGAACCAGGCGCGACGCCGTGCAGCGGCAGCGATCGTGCGCATCAAGGCGGGCGAGGACCCGGGCCTGTCGCCGGCGCCGAGACGGAAGAGCCCGACGGTGGCCGAAGTGGCGTCGCGCTTTCTCCGCGAGCACGTCGAAGTCCGGTGCAAGCCAAGGACTGTGGTCCAATGCCGGACGGTTGTCGACAAGCACATCGTACCGGCGCTTGGGGGTGTGCCGATCGGAGCGCTGACACCCAAGCACGTGGCCGATCTGCACTACGGGCTGCGAGAGCGGCCCTACACGGCGAACCGTGCCGTGGACACGCTCTCGCAGCTGATCCGGCAAGCTGCGGTGTGGGGTCTCGTGCCCGAGGGAGCAAACCCGTGCCGGCAGGTGCAGCGCTACAGGGTGGGCCGTCGGGAGCGCTTCCTGACCGATATCGAGTTTCGCCGTCTCGGCCGCGTGCTCGATGAGATGGAGGCCGCAGACGAGGCGCCTGTGCATGCCATAGCGGCGATCCGGCTTCTGATGCTGACCGGGTGCCGACGCAACGAGGTCATGACCCTGCAGTGGAAGGATGTGGACTTGGGCGCGGGCGAGCTGCGCTTGCGCGATTCAAAGACGGGCCCGCGCGTGGTCTCACTGTCGCCGGCGGCGGCGGAGGTTCTTGCCGCGGTGCCGCGCTTGGCCGGCAATCCGTGGGTACTCGTGGGTACTCGTCCGGGGCAGCGGCTGTCGTCGCTGGACAACCATTGGTTTCGCATCCGCGCGCGAGCGGAACTGGAGGACGTTCGGCTTCACGATCTGCGACATTCCTTTGCGAGCCGCGCGCTCTCTCTCGGTGAGAGCCTGCCGGTCATTGCCAAGCTTCTTGGGCACTCCCAGATGAAGAGCGCGGCGCGCTACGCGCATCTTGGCGGAGACACCGTGAAGGAGGCCGCAGCGCGCGTGGCGGACGCGATCGGAGCGAATATCCTGCCGGATGACTTAGCTCCTGACGGCACTGCGGCAGCGGTCGGGTCGGACGGGCGTGGTTCTTCGCCCAGTTTTGACCCCAGATAGTTCACGGACATCAATACGTTGGTTTGCGATCAGCGTCGAAGTCGGGCGCTGACTGACAGTGAGAGTCACGGCACTGAATACGGCCGAGAAAAGAGCACAGAGAAGACATGCCCAAAGTGAAGCGGTATCCCGGGAAACGTCAGGATGCACTGGACCACGGTCCTCGACGTCGAGATCACCGCTGAACACTTGAGCTCTGAGCCGTTCCCCTGCGGTCCCGCCAGTTCGAGGCGAGAAGCATTCCGGGTCAAGGCTCTATCGAAACGCAGCACACTACGCGTTCGCGTCTCCAGAGTTTGCCTGAACCACTGCGCGCACCTGAGTCATTGCGACGAACATGCGCGCGGGGTTACTTGCGAAGGCCGAGAAACCGAAGCTCTCATACCACGCCTTGCGGCGAGCTAACTCCTCCTCACCGCCGTCCGAGACCACGTCGAGAATGATTGCATGGCACCCGGCCGCGTCGGCAATCACGCACGCCTTTTCGAAAACGTGGTGCATGAGAATACCACCGAGACCTCTGCCCTGTGCTTCCCGGTCGACTGCGACCTGCCCCAGGAACAGCACCGGGATCTCCCCATGATCGGGCGCCCCCCGCGGCCGCCGCTTGAGTTCGTTCACATTCATCATGCCGAGGTTGATGGCATGGTAGCCTAGAATTCGTGAGATTCCCTCTTCGACGACGACACAGACACGTGTCATGTCGTCCTTCTGCTGCTTCTTGGCGCTCAACTTGAGGTAGTTGCTTAGACGACGGACGCCGCAATCGAAACGGGTACGGTCGTGCCGCGCCGCGTCGAAGAGTTCGATCCTGAAGGCGGGATGCTCAGTCGGCATGCACCACGCGCGCACTATAGTTGCGGGCAGCCTGCAGAGCGCGCGGGGTTGGAGCAGGTGGGGCGTCCAGAGCCGCAGTGAATAACTTGGCGTCCTCTGGCGTCAATGTATGCCGAGATTGCAGGTCGAGCACACGTCTGGCCTCGCGCTCGATCGCCGCACGCAGGAAGACCGACTTGTCTACGGCCAGCGCGAGTGCGGCACGCTCGATCAGATTCGCCAGTCGATCATCGTGACGTACCTGGGTTGTCCTTGTCTGTTTTGCCGAGATGTTTGACGTGGTATCGAAGTTCAACATGCTCGTCTCCATGCTAGGCTGTTCCATGTAGTGCGTTTTGCACTACATGTCAAGATGCCGGCCGGCGCGCCCGCGAGCTATGCGCGGGTTGCGGCTCCTGGAGCGCCGGCGCAACGCGCCGCCCCGAGTATGCACCGCGTTCCGCTCCCGCGCGTCTGCGCCGGCGAGAGCGAGAGCCCGGCCGAAACCGGGGCGGTCAGGTTGCGCTCCCGAGAGAGCCCCGGCCGCCGGCAAATGGGAACGAGGGGGAGGCGGACGATGCGGATCGGCCGGATGTTCCAGCGCAACGCGCAGACTTACCTGGTGCACGTATTCGGGGAGGGCCTCGAAGGCGACCGTTACGTGATCGAGAAGTATCGCTCGCTGTCCGACGGCCAGATCCACGCGGTCGAGGCTGAGCAGCCCAGGACGAAGGGCCGGCGCAGCAAACGCCGCACGATCATGAGCGCGGGCGCCGTCAGGAAGCTACGGCCCGAGCGCGACGAGATCATCGTCTGCACGGCGCTGAACCTGAAGGCGTCCGGCATCCAGTATTGGGGCGAGACCGTGGCCGGGATATTCGCCGCCCGCCACGCGCGCTGACCGGGCATCCCCGTCATGCCCTACCGGGACGCCGCCAAGTAAGGAAGCGCACGATCGCTTCCTTCGCCAACGTCATGCCGGCCGCGCCGCACAGGGGCTGTGTACCCGGTGCTGCCACGTTTCGCCCGAGCACGGCCTCGAGGTGTGCGGCGGTTGTGCCGAGAAGAGGCGCGCCGCCGAACGCGCCCGCCGCGACCGGCAGGAGTCGGGGCTCTGTACGTCCTGCGGCCGGCGCCGCCCCTCCGACAATGCCTCGGTCTGCGAGCCCTGCTGCGCGGCGCGGCGGAAGCTCGACCGGCGGCGCTATGCCGCCCGGCGTGCTGCCGGCCGCCGCGTGCGCTGCTCCGAGCCCAGCCCCGGGGGCGTGTCCCGTTGCGGCAAGTGCCTCACCCTGGAGAAGTAGCGCGTCTCGTCCGAGCGAAAGAGCGCCAGCGGCAAGAAGCGCTGCGCAAGACGGCGCGCGCAGCGGCGATGCGTGGATTGCGGGGCCGACACGCCAGGCGCCGCACGCTGTCCGCGCTGCGCGGATCGCTCCAATATCCGCGCGCCAGAGCGTCACCTCGTGCCGCTCTGGCCGCCGCAGATCACCGTGATCGACCTGGAAACAGGCGATGAGTTGGGGACCTTCGAGACCGAAGCCGAGGCCGCCGCCTGCCTCGCCTTCGCCGGACTGCGCATCGACCAAGCCGACAGGCGGCCTTGACGCAGGGCCGGACTATCGACAAATATACTACATACTAGAAGGAGGGGGCAGACCCATGCGCACCGTCTCCCTAATGACCGCCAACCAGGAGTTCTCGAAGCTCATGCGCGAGGTTGAGCGCGGCGAAGGCTTCCTGATCACCCGGCGCGGCCGGCCCGTGGCCAAGCTCGTGCCCCACACTGCGGACAAGGCCGCCGATCCCGAATGGGCGGCGGCCCATGGGCGCATGATGGCGCGGATGGAAGAGGGGGCGCCGCTCGGCGGGCTCAGGATCGACCGGACCGCGCTTTATGACCGCTAAGGCGCGCTTCTCTCTCGACACCAACATTCTTGTCTATGCGGTCGACCGGGACGGCGGCGAGCGGCACTGCCGCTCCGTGGAGCTGGTGGGGCGGGCGGCGCGGCGCGACTGCGTGCTGACGCTTCAGGCGCTGGCCGAGTTCTTCCATGCCACCACCCGGAAGGGTCTGCTCACGCCGTCCCAAGCCGGCGACTTCGTGCGCGACTGGCTGGAGGTGTTCGAGGTCGCCGCGGCCAACGGGGCGGCTCTCGTCGACGCGATGAACGCGGTTGACGAGCACCGTCTGTCGTTCTGGGACGCGCTGCTTTGGGCGACGGTGCGGCAGGCGGGCTGCTCGGCAGTCGTGACCGAGGACATGCAGCACGGACGCCGTCTGGGTGGCGTTGCGTTCATCGACCCGTTTGCGGCCGACGCCGCCACGCTCATGGCGCCGATGCTCGATCCGTGAGCTTGGCCGGCGGATCGGCTCTCCGCGCTCCCCGGCCCGGTAGTACCTCCACCGCGTAGCGCTTCTGCCAACACCGTCCCGTCACGCAGCGCTGCCGGGGTCGCTTGGACGATCGTTTTCGCGATCCACCCATCGCGCCCCACTGCATGCACTGCGCTGCGGGCTGCCTCCCGCGCGCTCCGGTTCGGTGCGGATTGCGCGGTCCGTGACCGGACGGCGGGCACCGGGGCAACCGGCAGGCGAGTCGGCCGTGTGCCGGTCGTCGCGGCCATCGGAGAACGGATGCCCGGCGGCCAGCATCGCTGTCCGGTTCGGCTTCTCCACGAGGCCCGAACCAATCAGCCGTCCGTCCCCCCGCACATCGGCACGTTCGGCTTGATCCGCTGAACGGCGAGGGGCGCCCGCCCCTCTGCGCCCGGTCGGTGAGGGTCCGAACGTCGAGGCACGCTTCGTCGCCTCGGAGGACGCCGATGCGCACGGAACGCTCTACGCGGGCGGACGCTAGACGACGGTGAAGGACGGCAGAAAGGTGATCGGCGCGGGCTTGCTCAACAAGATGCTCGCCCAGCGCGGGATCGACCGGGATAGGCCATAGGAGGACCGACGCTCAACCCGGACCGCGAAACCAGGGCGGCGACGATCGACGGGACGCTGCGCCGGCTGGGCAAGCGGCCCAACGTGACCGTCGGCGAGGCGGCCTGACCGGAGCCATCGGGGTGGCGCGGAGCGCCGGCCCGTCCCGGCCGTCGCGGGCCGGCCATACGTATGCCGGGCGGCCGGTGCTCGGCTGCGAGAATGGCGCAGGCGGTGCCGCGTGGGGCGGAGGGTCGTCGGCGACTGCGAACGCGGATTGAAAAAAGGCCGCACTCGGTATTACAAAGGGATCATGAACGCGGGCGCTCGCGAGGGCCGGATTGCAGACGTTCAAGACCAAGGCCTTCGCCCGGTTCGCCGACCGCGAGGGACTGGAGGATGCAGCCTTGTGCGAGGCTGTCCGGCGCGCGCGGGACGGGCTCATCGACGCCGACCTCGGAGGGGGCGTCATCAAGCAGCGCATCGCGCGCAAGGGCGGCGGGCGCTCCGGCGGGTTCCGCACGATCTTGGTGTTCCGCCGGGGCGCACTGGCGTTCTTCGTCCACGGATTCGCGAAGAGCGACCGGGAGAACCTTCGGCGCAAGGAGCTCTCGGGGCTGCGGTCGCTGGCGGACGAGTATCTGGCGCTGGACGCGGCGGGCCTTGCGGCAGCGCAGGCCATTGGCGCGATAATCGAGGTGGAATGCGATGACCAAGCAGTATGAGAGCGAGGTGCTGGCGTCGGTGCACGAAGCTGCGCTCGGTCTGGCCGAGGCGGACCTGATGTCGAAGCGGACCATGCGCAAGTTCGACGAGATGTGTCTCACGCCGGTGAAGGAGATGACGCCGGAGGACATCCGCGCGCTTCGGCTGCGCGAGCATGCGAGCCAGGCGGTGTTCGCGCGCTACCTCAACGTGACGACGGGTCTGGTGAGCCAGTGGGAGCGCGGCGAGAAGCGTCCGCGTGGCGCCTCGTTGAAGCTCCTGACGCTGGTGGAGAAGAACGGCCTCAGGGCGGTCGCCTGACGGATATCGGCCGGCGGTCGTCGTGTTGCGATAGTGTTGACACGCGACCTGTAGAATCCTGCAACCCTGAAATAATCCAATTGATACGGTAGGTTAGGATTTAGCTGGCGCCCTGCGGCGACGCTTGAGAAGCACGCGAAGAAGGGCCGGTTGGTCTACGTCGTTCGATCGAGGAAGGCGCGGGGCGTGAGCACCTCGACCGTCCCGTATCGCGACTCCGTGAAGTCCCGGGTGTTGCCGGTGATCAAGACGGCGCCGCCAGCTTTGGCGGTCGCCAGATAGACTTCGTCGTCAGGGTCCCGGAGGCCGTAGACCGCGTCCGCCGGCTCGACCATGACGGCCATCCGCTCGATCTCGGCGATGACGGTCCGCAGTGCGTCCCGGTAGGGCGCCTGTCGGGGCCTCCCGGCCACCGCTGCGTACTCCGCCAGGATGGGCCGGGAGAGGACGATATCGTGCTGGCGCACCACCCTGTCCAGCAGCGCCCTGCAGGCGCCGTCGACCCGTGCTGCGGATACCAGTACGTTGCAGTCGAGGACGACCCTCATTTCTCACGGCTGCGGTGCTCCCGGCGCGAGGAGGCGATGTCCGCGATGGTGTCGTTCATGATCTCGTCTTCGGAGCGGCCTGCGTCCCCTGGCGAGGGTTGGGTCACCGCGAGGGCGGCGCCGATGCGCCCCGCGGCCGCCTCGCGATCCACCACCTGCTTGGGACGAAAGAGGATGCCGTCGCCGACGAGGCTCGCCTCCATGATGTCGCCTTCGCGAAGATCGATGCCTTTGCGCAGTCCGGCCGGGATGGTGACCTGGAACCTGGGCTTGACGGTGACGAGGGGCATGGCGACCTCAGGGATTGGTAGTTGGAAATTCATACATTCGTACTTCCGCGTGCTCACGCGTGCAAGCACATTGGGTGCGTTGCACCAGCAGATGTGCTGTACCGGCGAGCGCGCTGTGCCGGCGAGTTGGCCTCGTCCGCGCCTACGGTGAAGCCGGCGAGGAAGGCCCGGAAGATGATCTCGCCTCGCGCCGAGGAGGCGGGATGATCGCCGGCAAGCGCCCGAGTCCTCGGCGGTCGTCCGCGCCTCTGCCGCTTGGCCCGGTCGAACCGCGGGCGTAACGTGGGTGTTAGTCCGAACAGATAGCGGCCCGCCCGGAACAGGCAGGCAGTGGGCACAGCCGCTCGACTGGGAAAAGATCAGTTTGGCGGCTTCCACAGCCGGGGGGCACGAATCAAAATCCCCGAGGTAGGTCGAGCTCTGGGCGGCAAGCCCGCAATGCACTAACATTCGAACCGGACCGGTCGCTGGGGGCCGATCACCGAGCGTCCCTGCCCTACCCACCGGATGCCGCGCAGAGCACGAGGCTCTTACACCACGGCCCGGGACAAAATCGATGGTAATAAGTTGCGATGCGAGGGAGATAACTATGCCAGATACGCCATTGCTGGACCGAATCGAGAACCCGAGCGACCTCAAAGCTTTGCAACCGAGTCAACTGCAGCAGCTTGCCGACGAGTTGAGGGCTGAAGTCAATGATATGGTTTCGGTCACTGGTGGAGCTTGGCATGCTGCCCTAAGCATTGTCGAACTGACAGTGGCACTACATTACCTGTTTGACACTCCTACCGATCAGCTCATTTGGGACGCGGGTCCTCAGGTGTGTCCTCACCAGATCTTGACGGGCCGTCGCGATAGCATCCGCGCGCTGCGGCAGGGCGGTGGGCTATCGGGCTTCACCAAGCGTTCGGAAAGCGAATATGATTCATTTGGCACGACCCATGCCTCGACCTCAATCTCGGCGGCACTTGGTTTTTCAGTGGCACGAGATCTACAGCATAAAGACAACAAGGTGGTCGCCGTAATCGATCGCGATGCCATAAGCGGCGGAGTGGCGTTTGAAGGACTTAGCAACGCCGGTGCGATGGCTAACAAGCTGATCGTCATTCTCAACGACGATAGCATGTCGATAGTGCCTCAGGTCCAAACCGTGTCGGCCTATCTGTCGCGGCTGATTTCCTCTAAATCTTACCGGTCGTTGCGCGACATCGGCCTGCGAGCCTCGAGTCGCTTACCGCGCGCAGTTCAAAAGTCAGCGCAACGGGCCGAGAGCCATGTTCGCAGTTTTGTGACAGGCGGAACGCTGTTCGAAGAACTTGGCATGTTTTATGTGGGGCCGATTGATGGCCACAACATGAATCATCTCATTCCTATCTTACGCAATATACGCGACGACGACGACAACGACGGCCCCATCCTGATTCATGTCGTGACCCAAAGGGAAAAGGGATGCCCCCCGGCGAAGAGCTCCAACGACCGACTGCAGGGCGTTGGAGAATCCGAAGTTGCTGACGGCGCGTCTGACGGCGGAGCGTCCGACCCGCCTACCTACGCGCGGGTGTTCGCGAACAGTCTGACTGAAGAAGCGCGCCGCGACGACAGGATCGTGGCCGTCACGGCGGCGTTACCCTCGGGGACAGGCGTCGACCCGTTCGGTGAGGTGTATCCCGATCGCACGTTCAATGTTGGCCTGTCGGAGCAACATGCAGTGACATTTGCGGCGGGGCTGGCAGCCGACGGCATGAAACCCTTGGGGATTATATACCGGCGTTGACAAGGGCGACGTAACCTGCTAGACTCTCTGGGCAATCAGGGAGTCAGCCCGATGACCGCAACAGCACCCGGAAAGTCCCACCGCGAAGGCGTCTCGATCATGGAAATGGCCGAGTTGTTTCCGACGGATGACGCGGCCCGCAAGTGGTTTGAAGCGAAGATTTGGCCGAATGGCCGCCACTGCCCGCGCTGCGGTAGCGAGCGGACCTGCGAATCCAAGCATGAGTTCATGCCGTATTGGTGCTCCGATTGCCGGTCGTACTTTTCCGTGAAGACCGGCACCGTCATGGAGCGCTCGCCTCTGCCTCTGCGCAAGTGGGTGTACGCGATCTACCTGCACCTGACTTCGTTGAAGGGCGTGAGCAGCATGAAGCTGCATCGCGAGATCAACGTCACGCAGAAGACCGCCTGGTACATGCTCCAGCGCATCCGCAAGGCTTTCGACCGCGACGATGACGACCACAACCCGCCGTTCGACGGCCCGGTCGAGGCCGATGAGGTCTATGTGGGCGGGAAGCGCAAGAACATGTCGAACGCCAAGCGTGCCGAGTTGGCCGGGACCGGGCGCGGCGCCGTGGGCAAAGAGGCGGTCGTGGGCGTGAAGGATCGGGAGACCAAGCGCGTTGCCGTTCGCCACGTACAGCGCACTGACGGCCCGCACGTCGCCGGTTTCGTGGCCGAGAACGTGCGGTTGGGCGCGACCGTTTACACCGATGAGAGCGCCGCCTACAATGCGCTGGATGCTTGGTTCGACCATGAGGCCGTCAACCATAGCGTGAATGAGTTTGTTCGCGGGATGGCACACACCAACGGGATCGAGAGCTTCTGGGCGATGTTCCGGCGCGGGATTGCCGGGACGTACCACAAGCTGTCGCCGAAGCACCTGCATCGGTACATCGCCGAATTCTCCGGTCGCCATAACATCCGCGAGCGCGACACACTGGCGCAAATGGCGGACGTTGCAGCCGGGATGATCGGAAAGAACCTGCCCTACGCAGCACTGATCGCCGATAACGGGCTGGCAAGTGGGGCGCGGTCGTGACTAATGGAGTCGCTGGCTTCTCAAACATCTTTTCGCGACCCGGTGTAAGGACTGTGCAAGTTTTTTTGCGTCCCGAGGACGTAGAGCGATTCGAAGATTGGCTTCGGTCGGAAGATCAGAAGCATGGAACTCCATCGTCTGTGTTTTCAAGAGCAGCCCAACGAGTCCTTCGCCTGACACGTTTGGCTCTGTCAGGATGACGACCTCGCCATCTTCTGCCATCTCGATCTCGACTTTCGCGGTCATCGTGTCTCCCTCCCTCTAGGTGGCCATGTGGCCGCGCTTCTTGTTCTCCCCGCGTAACCCCGACAGCGTGTAGATGTTGCTCTTGAGGCGGTTGCAGGGGCCGCAGAGCAGCACTCTGTTGGAAATGTGGTTCCACCCGCCATCGCTGCGTGGCGTGTTGTGGTCGAGCTCTAGGTAGCGCGGATCGTCGAACACGCGGTCGCAGCCCTGGCAGCGCGGGCCGTGCTGGCCTAGCAGGTGCTCGTACATGGCCGCGCGCGTCATCTTCGGGCCGGGCGGCTCTGGCACGCGCTTTTTGACGCGAAGGAACTGCGCCGCTGTTTCACCGTCGTCTGATCGCTCAGGCGGTTTGTCTTCCATGTAGACATCCCCAACCTTGGCGAAGTAATCGGCACCCTCGGTCTCTAGACCGCGCGCGCTCAAGCGGTGAAGAACGGCATCATGGGCTTTGTCCCATATGTCGATACCTACCCACTGGCGTCGCTTGCTCTCCGCCGCAATCGGCGTCGTGGCGCAACCGCAGAACGGATCTAAAACTATCTCTCCAACGCGGGAAGAGGCGTCAATGATGCGCTCGTAGAGAGCCAAGGGCTTTTGCGTCGGATAGCCATATCGCTCTTTGGCGGCGGGATTGAGAGCCTGTATATCAATCCACCAATCATCAGGGAGTACGCCTTTGTCGAGATAGTATCTGTATTCCTTCCCCGCCTTTATGTTCCGCTGGTACGGTTTCCCCGCCTCGTCTATCAGCACCGGCTCATGCATGGTGCTTGGGTCGCGATCAAGACTCACCGCGTCATAGTTGAACGTGTGGGAAGTCCGGTGTTTCCCGTACCAGAGAAGATAATCATGTTTTCGTGGAAAATGGTTCTTTGATCGTCCGCCCGTCTTGTAGCACCAGACAATCTCGTTCCGCAGGTGCTTCTTCCCGAAAATGGCGTCCATGAGAGTCTTCAGGTAATGGCTCGCGTCCGGGTCGCAGTGGAGGTAGACGCTGCCCGCGGGCTTCAGGATGCGTCGCATTTCGAGCAAGCGCACGGCCATGAAGCACAGGAACGCGCCCATGTCGTCGCCGTAGGACAGGCGCGACCAGTCGATGACCGCCCACGCTGCCGGATGATCGTCTTCGAGCTGGTCAATCCAGTCGCCGTGAACGTCATCCTCCCACGTCCAGCGATCCTCGAAGCTCGCACCGTCCGCGAGGGAGTCTGGCGTTGCGTGAAAGTCCTTGCCCTTCTTGAAGGGCGGATCGGTGGCAATGAGGTCCACCGTCTCCGAATTCATGGCGCGGAGAAACTTGAGATTGTCGCCGTGGAAGAGCGTTCTGTTCTTCCAGTTCGGCTTTCCGACTTCCTGCCGGGCTGCCGGGCTGCCGGGCTGCCGGGCTGCCGGGCTGCCGGGCTGCCGGGCTGCCGGGCTGCCGGGCTGCCGGGCTGCCCCTCTTCCAGCTTACTCGGCTCGGTGTCGTTTTGCTCGCCCATCTTGCGCGCCCCCCGTGGTCGTGAGGTACGCGCCGGAGCCTAGCGGGCTAACCGGCCCCCGTCAACGCGGGTATATAATCCCCAAACCCTTTGCGGCGATATCTTCGACGTTCTTGCAGCGGGCCTTCGACCAGATCGTGCACGATGTGGCAATCCAGCATCTGCCGGTCCGATTCGCTGTCGGCCAGGCCGGATTCGTGGGATTCGATGGTCAGGATCACTGTGGAGCCTTCGATATCGCTTATATGGGCTGTCTTCCGGGAATGATCCTGATGGCAGCGGCGGACGAGGCGGAGTTGGTCGGGATGGTCGCTGCCGCGGTCGCCATTGATGATCGTCCATGTGCTTTCCGCTACCCGCGTGGCGTCGGCGTCGGGGTTGCGCTGCCGGAGAATCCCGAAGCACTGGCGCTGGGTCAGGGCAGAATCGTACGAGAGGGCACGCGGGTGGCCTTACTATCGTACGGCGCACGGCTGCAGGACTGTCTTGAGGCAGCCAAGGAGCTTGACGCGAGTAGCTTGTCGACGACGGTTGCTGACGCCCGTTTCGCAAAACCCCTTGACGAGGATCTCGTCAAACGCCTTGCAGCCAACCACGAGATGCTGGTGACGATTGAGGAGGGCTCTGTCGGGGGGTTTGCTACGCAGGTGGTGCATGTGCTGGCGCGGGCCGGTGCTTTCGATTCCGGGCTTGTGTTCCGTCCCATGGTCATGCCGGACGCGTTCCTCGATCAGGACACGGCCGAGCAGCAGGTCCAAATTGCCGCCCTCGACTGCACATCCATCGTTGCAACGGTACGTCTTGCCCTCGGAAAGGAAGCCGGCGCCGACTGACGCTTCTCACGGGACGGATTGACCGTTGTACGCAGTTTTGCGCCAGCGAGACGCCTTCGTGCGTTTGGTGGGGGATATTTGGCGCCGCCTGTCGGCCGACCGGATCATCGCCACGATCGATTCGGGCCGGCGCGTCTGATCCGCGTGTCATGGGCGCAACGCTGAAGAACATCTGGAGATTGTTGCGCATCGCCTGGGTCCTGGGACGCTGGGACGCGCTCTTCCCATTCAAGGCACAGGGCTTCGTGCCTACCGTCATCTTTTTCGCTGGGATGGTGCCACGCAAACGGGGGCTTGGGCAGCCCGGACAACGGCTCGCAGGCGCGCTTCAGGCGTTGGGGCCGAGTTTCGTCAAGCTCGGGCAAGGGCTATCCACTCGGCAAGACCTGATCGGAGTGGAACTGGCAACCGAGCTCTCGGAACTGCAGGATCACCTGCCTTCCTTCAGCACGCGGGAGGCGCGCGCGATCGTCGAATCGGAGTTTGGCGTCCCGTTGGAGTCGCTCTTCCAATCCTTTTCTGACGAGCCGGTGGCCTCGGCGTCGATCGCACAAGTGCACTCCGCGGTCACTGCGTCGGGAGATCGAGTCGCGGTCAAGGTCCTGCGGCCAGACGTGGAAAACGCTTTCGAGCGGGACCTCGATTTTCTCTATTGGCTCGCCGAGTTTGCAGAGCGCGTCGCGCCGTCTTGGCGGCACTTGCGCCCGGTCGGCGTGGTCGAAGCCTTTGCACAGAGCGCTATGATCGAGATGGACTTGCGTTTCGAGGCGGCCGCCGCTTCAGAATTGCGCCAAAACTTCGTGGATGATCCTGGGTTCCGCGTCCCAGCGGTCGATTGGGAACGAACCGGCCGCCGCGTGCTCACGCTCGAGTGGGTTGAAGGCATTCCGATCGATGAGTGGCAAGCCCTGATCGATGCAGGACATAATCTCCGTGACGTGCTCGAAAAGACTGCCAGCGCCTTCTTCTACCAGGTTTTCCGAGACGGCTTCTTCCATGCCGACCTTCATGCCGGCAATCTCATGGTGGATTCTGAGGGCAATATCGTCGCCGTCGACTTCGGGATCATGGGCCGGCTTGACGACCGGACCCGACGCTACCTGGCTGAAATGCTGCTGGCCTTCCTTACCGGCGACTATGAGCACGCCGCAGAAGTCCAATTCAGGGCCGGCTTCGTGCCGCGCCACATGCCAAGAACCGCATTCATCCATGCCTTGCGAGCGTGTGGCGAACCGATTCTCGCCAAGCCTTCCAAAAATATCTCGATCGCTAATCTTCTTGCCCAGCTGTTCCAAACTACCGCAGCTTTCGAGGTGCAGACCCGGCCGGAATTGCTGTTGTTGCAAAAGACGATGCTCATGGCCGAAGGATTGACCAAGCGGCTCATGCCGGATCAGAATATGTGGGTCGTCCTGCAGCCCCTGATTGAGCGTTGGGCGCGGGATAATCTCGGTGTTGAAGCGCACATGCGCGCTGCGGTGTCAGAGACGCTAGAGGCGTCCGCCCATCTGCCGCGCATCCTTGCTCGGGCGGATCGGGTGCTGGAGAAGTTGGAGGGAGGCGTCGGGACTGAACCCTTGAGCATGCGGGTAAGGATCAGAAGGCCGCACGTTCCATCCACATTGCATCTCCTCCTCACCCTGGCCTCTGACCTTGTGCCGGGCTTGTCGAAGGGGGCTCAGCGGCTATCGGCGCTGCACCTCCTCCTCACCCTAATGGTCTGCCTGTTTGCTGCGCTGCTCGTCCTGCAGCTGCTGTAGGATTAGACTTCCTGACCTCTGGAGTTTTCTTCGAAGTGGTTACAGGGTGATTGTTTTGCCCGACCCCGCCTTGAGCATACCCTCGCGCCTTCTTTCAACCTATTGAAATATCTGGATTATACGTGAGGACGGGCTCGACCGTGTTAGTGGTGAGAAAGGCGGGCTAGCCTGCATTTCTCACGAGGGCATATCGGTGGGCCGTTGGTTGGCGGCGTGGATTTGGCGGGAGTCCTTTCGGTTGCGTCCGGGCGATAGCGCAAGAGTGCCCGAGGCACCGGAGGCGCGGTTGGGGCTGGAGCGGGTTCTTTGTTGTTGGCGGGAGGGTGACGGGGTCCTGGGCTGGCAGGTGCGGGGCGGCCTCCGGCTTCGATGGGGACCCGGACCCGACAAGCGCGGGGACCGCGGGAGACGCCGCACTGTGGGGCGGATCGAGCGCGGCGGTGGGGATGGCGGCGAACCCGCTCGGAGCCCACCAGGCCGGTCGCCATAGGGCCGGCCGCGAGGGCGGTCGAGCTGCGGCCGCCCTCGTCGTCGGGCGGTCCGACAGGCAATACCAGCGCGGGAAACGCCGAACCGGCGCCACCGCCCGGACTTCACCCGCTTTCCTTCGAGTCGAGAGTTCGCCGTGACGGTGCAGGTAGAATCGCGCTGCGTCCCTTGCGCGGCGTTTGCTCCCCGCTCTTATCGCCCGCCCGCCTGTCGCCTTCACCGGCGCAACGTGGTACGGTCGCACCATGTCCAAGACGCAGCATCATTCCAATTCCGCGGCGACTGCCGCCGCACACCAGCTGCTGACCGAAGCCGCGCACTTGCAGACGATCGAGGGCAACCCTCTGACGGCGGAAGAGATCGCCATGTTCGAGATGTTCGAGCGCGAGGGGTGGTCGCCCGAGAGGCGCCGCGCCCACATTGCGCGCCGGATAGAGGACCGCGGCCGCGTCGCCGCGGCAGAATGAGCGACCCCAACTACTGCTATCCTCCTGACTACATCGTTCTCCGCAACAGGCTGGACATTCGGGACGCCCCGGCGCTGGAGGCGGCGGAACGCCAGCTCGTCGCCCAGCGCCTTCTTGAGCCCGTGCCGGCGGGCGATTTCGACCTTGCCCACCTGATGGCGATCCACCGCCACCTCTTCCAGGACCTCTATGCGTGGGCCGGGGAGGTCCGCACGGTGGAGATGGCCAAGGGCGGGAGTCGTTTCCAGCCGCGACGGTTCATCGCGGCCGGCATGGCGGACGTTCACCGCCGCATCGTCGCGGCCGAGTATTTCCGGGGGTCGGAGCCGGATGGGTTCGCGGAGCGCGCGGGTCCGGTGCTGGGCGACGTCAACCATGTTCACCCGTTCCGCGAGGGCAACGGCCGCACGCAGCTCCAGTATCTGAAGCAGCTTGCCGCGCGTGCCGAGCGCGCCATCGAGCTTACGCGCATAGACAGCGCCACCTGGCTGGACGCCTCGCGCCGGTCCAACGCGGGGGATCACGCTGCCATGACGCGCTGCATCCGGCGGGCGCTCGTCTAGCCGCTCGATCTTCCCTTTTTTCCGCCGTCGGCGCTGCTGGCCTTCGCGTGCCGCGCCGCCGTCCCGCCGCCGTCTCCAGCCGCGCGCCTTGCTCCACGCCCTTGTCGCGGCGTGTTGTCCATCGTGGCGCCGCTCCGCGCCCTTCGCCGTCGGTGCTCCTCCAATCGCTTCCGCCTTGCGAGACGCCTCTGAAGTCTCTTCCCGAAAACAGCTGTTGGGCGCTCAGGCCGCTTGCCATGGTTGACGGAGAGGGATCCGGCGCCGCGCAGGGAGACGCGGCGCCGGCTCCAGCCGAACGGGGGGAGTTGGCCCGTTCAAAGGGGATGTTGTGATCGACCGTCGGTTCGGCAACACCACTGTCCAATCGCGCATCGGCGCGTTCGAGTACTTCGGCGCCGTCCCGGGGCGCTGGATCATCGACAGCCTCAAGGCCGGGGTCGACAAGACCGGCCGCAAGGATCTCCGGTTCAATCCGAGCATCCACGACTTCGCACGGCACTGCGGCGTCGCCGTGCTGTTCCGACACGGCAGCTGCGATGGCGAACCGTCGATGCCGACATTCTCGCGAGCAGATCACCGCCGCCCGTATCACTTTCCACCGGTGCGGGACGAGCTCCGGGTTCGTCGACCCAGCCGTTCCTGGTAATCGTGCGCCTGCCAGTTCGCACGAAACAGCCACTGCTCTTCCGGCTGCCGCCCGGCGAGAGCCGGGTCGATCTCCACCTCGTCGAAGCCGCTCCGCCTAGCCATGGCATACTGGTCGGCGAGAATGCGCCCGCAGGCGCGGAGCCGGCCGCGGTAGACGAGCAGGCGCAGATGGCGGGCCAGCGGGAAACCCCGGCCGTCCATGTGCGACGGAAAAGCGATGCGGATGAGAGCGATGCGCTCGAAGGCGGGCACGATGTCCTCGGCGTGCGCGGTGTTCTCGACCTCCAGCGCCGCCCCGTCAGGCAGTACTCGATGGTCGTCCTCTCCGCTCCAGCGGATGAACTCGCCGCGCCAGTCGTCCTCTTGGAACCCGCAGTCGCGAACGAGAATTCCGGGGCTCCCGCGTCCCACGCCTAGCCTCCTTGGACCGAAGCGGCGTCGGGATAGAGCGCCGCCTTGAAGGGCTGCATGCCGACGCGCCGATAGGTCGCGAGAAAGGCCTCGTCCTCGTCCGACCTGAGGGCGAGGTAGGTGTCGATCAGCCGGTCGACGGCAGGAACGACATCGCTCGCGGAAAAACCTGGGCCGGTGCGCTCGCCGAGCGCGGCGGTCTCGGTTCCGTCGCCGCCGAGCGTGATTTGGTAGTTCTCGGCACCGGCGCGATCGAGACCGAGAATGCCGATGTGGCCGACATGGTGATGCCCGCACGCGTTGATGCAGCCGGAAATCTTGATCTTGAGATCGCCGACAAGGCGATCGTCCCCGCGCTCCTTCACGCGTGTGATAATTCCCTGGGCGATGGGAATGGAGCGGGCGGTGGCGAGATTGCAGTAGTCCATCCCCGGGCAGGCGATGATGTCCGATGCCAGCCCGACGTTGGCGGTGGCGAGGCTCGCCTCTCGCAGCGCCGCATGCACCGCCGGCACATCGCGCCTGTGCACGTGGGACAGAATGCAGTTCTGCTCGTGGCTGATCCGGATCTCGTCGTGCCCGTAGCGCTCCGCCAGGGCGGCGATGACGCGCATCTGCTCTGCGGTGGCATCGCCCGGCGTCGCGCCGTGGGCCTTGAGCGAGACGGTGACGATCGCGTAATCGGGATTGCGGTGCGGGTGCAGGTTGGTGTCCACGAATGACCGGAACACCGGATCGCGCGCGAGCGCCGCGTCGAACGCTCCGGTCGGCGCCTCGATGTATGCCGGCGCCGCGAACATCGCGCGGATGCCCTGAAGGAGCGCCCGGTCCGCGCCCCCGAATGCCTTCCGCTGAAGCCGGAAGCGTTCCTCGACGCGCTGCCGGAAGGCCTCGATCCCGTGCTCGCCCACCGTGATCTTGATGCGCGCCTTGAACTTGTTATCGCGGCGCCCGATGGCGTTATAGACCTGCAGGATGGCCTCCACGTAGGGAAGCAGATCCACCTCGGGCAGGAAGTCGCGGATGACCGTTCCGATCACCGGGGTGCGCCCGAGCCCGCCGCCGACCGAGACTTCGTAGCCGATCTCACCGGCTCCGTTGTGGACGATGCGGATGCCGATGTCGTGCGTGCGGGTCACGGCGCGGTCGACCGGTGACCCTTCAGGCCCTGGCCGAGTTCTTCCACGCGATCACGCGGAAGGACTTGCTTACGCCTTCTGTTGCCGGCCGGTTCGTGCGCGACTGGCTAGAGGTTTTCGAGGTGGCCTCGGTCGACAGCGCCACTCTCGTCGACGCGATCAGCGCCGTGGACGAACACCGCTTCTCGTTCTGGGACGCCATGCTGTGGGCGACGGCCCGTCAGGCCGGCTGCTCGACCGTCTTCAGCGAGGACATGCAGCACGGCCGTCGTCTGGGCGGCGTGGAGTTCGTCAACCCCTTCACGGCCGAGGCGGGCATCGTCATCGCCAACGTGCTCGATTGAAGAGCCGGGCCGCACCGTCGGTTCCTTGCGCCTCTCCGCCCAGCAGCGCCTAACCCAAGGGCGCCACCAGCGATCAAGGGTCTCCCGCTCTACCCGCTCGCCCGCTCCACAATTATGCGGCCGCGGCCGCGCCTGATGAGGTAGCCCCCGCGCGGGATCGCAAGGGTTCCCTGCTCGACCATCGGCCACAGCGCATCCGCGATCAGCGCCGCGTTTCCGTCCGACTTCCCTTTGGCCGCATCCTCTCGCGCCAGCCACGCGGCGAACGCCTGCTCCCCGATCTCGTCCCCGACACTTTTCCGAAGCGCGTTGAGTTTCCTCAACTGTCCCTTGGTCAAGGTGCTTTCGTCGATACCGCCGCTCGATTCCCGATCCGTGATCTTTTCTCCTCTCCCGATTCCAGATCCTGACGCACTTATATATCGCCGGCTATCAGCTGGGGCCCGTCCGGCGTGACTGCGAATTCTATCCGGCGCCGGCCGCCGGCGAAGCGTCGCCATCGCCGTCCCCGTCGATGCCCACGGTGTTGACGATGACCCTGGGTCCGCCTCCCGCGACGGGCATCGCGTTCATGGCGTCGATCGCCTCGTGGCCTGTCGGGGCGACGGTTGCCGCGTCCGGGACGCCGGGCGATCCGGTGGTTTCCGGGACGGGGGCGCCGTTGGACGGTTCTGACGGCGCAGGCTGTTCCGCATCGCCGGTATCGGTCGCGTGTCCCCCGGGGGCTTCGGCGTCGGCGGCCGGCTCGGGCTGTCCTGCCGGGGCCTCCTGCCGGTCACCTTCGATGACCACGCACGAGCTTCCCGACGAGCCGGTCTTCGCCTTCGCGCCGGCCTACGAGCAGCCCGACCAGCCCCAGCAGATCCGCATCGTCTTCGAGGGGATGGACGGCTACGTGCCCACCGCCCTGGTGGCGCTCACCCTGGCCGATGCGGAGCGGCTCTGCGATCGCCTCAACCGCCGCATGGGCCTCGATCGCGAGGCCTGGAGCACGCTCGTCGCCCGGTCGATGGCCGCCGGCAGGGGCGACGCACCGCTCCATTGAGCCGACCGCTCGCCTCCCGCCGCCGACCGGCCGCGCTCCTCCGTACGGCGCCCGATCCGGCCCCGCCGCACGGAACCGGCCTCCTCGCCGGGACCATCCCCCTCGCCCGGCGAGGGGCGACGGGCGGCACGTTGCCGTTCGCTCTATTACAGGCTATATATCCGGGAATACACAGGAGGCTCCCGTGAGCGACTCGTCCCAAAGACGCGCCACCGACAACTACCGCCGCCGACTGGCCGAGCGCGGCATGGCCCGCTTCGAGGTTCTCGGCCGCGACGCCGACCGCGAGCTCATCCGCTCGCTCGCGCGGCGTCTTGCCGAGGATGGTCCGCAGGCCGAGCGCCTGCGCGCCGCCGTCACGTACGGTATCACCGGCCGTGAGCCGCGCAAGGGAGGCATCCTCGAAGCGCTCCGCCGCTCGCCCCTGGTCGGCGCCGACACCATTCCGCCCCGTCCCTTCGAGCCGGGCCGGGAGGTCGATCTTTGAGCCGCTACCTTCTGGACACCAACATCGTCAGCAACGTCACCAAACCCGCTCCATCGCAATCCCTGCTGGCCTGGATGGCCGGGCAGGACGACAACGACCTCTTAATCTCCTCGCTCACCCTCGCCGAGATCCGTCGCGGAATTCTGGAAAAGCCCGCCGGCCGCGGGCGCGACCGGCTCGAGGCCTGGTTTGCCGGCCCCGAGGGCCCGTCCGCACTCTTCGCGGGACGGGTACTGTCGTTCGACGAGAACGCCGCTCTCGTCTGGGCGCTGCTCATGGCCGAGGGCAGGGCGGAAGGCCGCCCACGCAGCGCGCTGGACACCATCATCGCCGCAACCGCCGAGGTCAACGGCTGCATCGTGGTCACCGACAACGAACGCGACTTCCCCGGCGTCGAGAGCTTCAACCCCATGCGGGCGTCTGCGATCTAACCTGGCCTCCATCCGCTGCGAGCTTCGCTACGCCCGGGATGCCGATGTCGCCGGGCTGCCGGGTAACCGCGCCGGTTCGCCGCCTACGTCGCGGCGCTTACGCACGAGTGCCGCCCGAGCCTCGGCCGCCGCGTTGCCGTCGCTCTCCGGCCAACTCCCGCCGGCTTCGCTTCCGCCGCTACGCTCATCTCCGAAGCGGAGCCTGACACCCCCCATTCAGCGCCCGGGCTCGCCGGCGTTTCCCCGCCTCCGTCGCAACTCTCTGCGGGAACGACCTGAACGGCCGCCGACGCTTCGCGCTCTCAACCACGGCCGCAACTGTCGCGGTGGCGCACCTCCGCTGCGCGTCCGGCTCGGCGCTTGCGCGCCATCGCCCGCCGCTCGCTCCGCTCGACGCGACACGCCGCCCGTCACTTCGCACCGGCGAAGTGAACGAGCTGCGTCGCACTTCGCGCTCGCAACTGACGCGTTGCCTCGCCCGTTCGGTCCTGCCCGCGCGCATTCACGACCCTCCCGTGCGCCGTCGCCGCGTCCTGCGTGACGCAGTGCCGCGACGTCTCCCCCTCGCAACCATCACTCAGGCTGGGCCTTGACCGTCTTCATGGCTGTCGTAGGCCCCGCTCTACGGCGGAGCCGCTTTGGCGCTCACACCCCACGCACCTGGGGTGCATGTGGACAATTTCGCAGACACAAGTCCTCCCCACTACGCGGGGGACGAAAGCGCTACGATCAGCTCTGACACGGGTGTGTTGGAGCGAGCGAATCTCATTGTAATACGCGAACAACCCATTGAATATGCGCGGTTAAATCACCCGCGTAACACAACGAAACACGCTCGGAACCGTCAATGGCTGCCACGTATTCTCCGCGTAACACGCGAGCTCTAGCATCCTCCGCCACTTGCGCGTTGAGCGCGTCTCCGGGTCAACCACACAGTTTTGCAGAAACCCACTGAACTTGAGGACATTCCCATGGCCGACAACGACCCAATCGAATCGCACACCGAAGCGGGCGCCGGCGCCAAACCGTCCGACCAGCGCTCACCGCGATCGATCAGGTTCTCGGACGCCGAGTGGGAACAGGTCTAAAAGGCCGCCGAAGAGACCGACACGCACCAGCGACGTTCACCCGCAATGCCGCATTGAGAGCCGCGCGCCATCGAAGAGCCGTGGCGTCCGGCGATCTGACGTCCGGCGTGATGGAACTGATCAAGCGCACCTATCTCAGCACCTACATCCTCTCCACTCTCAAACGTGACGAAATGATCCGCGATGGCTGTCGTGAGGAGCTCGACCGGACCGTCCAGGCGGCGCGAGAAACCCAGGCCTTCATACTGGGAGACTCCGAATGATGCCGCACCCGCGGCGAAACCCATCCCTGTGACGTACCAGGATGCTCGCCTTCGGCCGAGATTGTCGAGCGGCAGGTGGCGCTCTATGGCACCCCTGAAAACATGGCAATGTTCCATCGAGACCAGATAATGACGATACAGCGTTGCCGAATCGCCGTATCGGTTTCGCCGAACGCGCCTAATCGCGGGAAGCTGCAAACGCCCCGAGGATCACCGCCGGTAAAGCCGATATGATGGCACTTGCACGTGAGCTGCTGGACGATCCCAATTGGCCGCTTCACGCTGCCCACCATCGGGTCAGCATGTCAGAGCCGCAGTGCCAGCGCGAATTTTCCTTGCCAGGCGTGACCGACGCACAACACCATCGATCCTCGTGGTTCCTAGGCGGCCGCGTCAGCGGCTGTCCCGGATGACTGAAGTCCACTCTTGCGCGTCCATGGCGGGAAAATGTCATCCCCGATATCGGCAGCGACCCGTGCAGCCGATACTTTCACCGACGCTTTGACATCGATGAAATGCAGGTCGCGAACGTCGAGGTTTCGATCGATGCTTGGCGCGATGCGCCCGCCAAGCGGGATTGCACTCCCATTCTGGCGCGTGGCTGCCTGCGGACATTGAGCCGTGTGCGCTGTCGGGAATCCCTTGATGAGCAAGGGCTCCAGGTGATCTGAGATTTTTCTTACCCCAGCGAGGTCGCAGATTTCTGCGGCTCTCGGGTCGGCGAAGAGGGCGATCCGGCGATTTCCACCCCATGGC
>JAJDVB010000160.1 GCA_022826345.1 Alphaproteobacteria bacterium | reverse complement strand
TCCGGCCAGATTATCGGCGTTGCCGCACTCATCATCATCCTCCGACGGTGAGACTCGATCACCACAGTCTATGGAGGTTGTCCCGTCCATCACCACAACATATTGAGATAATGAGTCAATTTGGAGCGCGTTTGGTATTAGGCGCTCTTCTTCGAGTATATATATAATTATTAGTTATGTATTTGATCTTCCCAAGCATAGCTGTTCCAAAGTGCGTTGCGATTCTTGGATTATGCTTGTATCAATTACGTTATGGCAAAGTCCAGTCCCTATCGAATCCCACCGACAGCGGCCCTTATCGCCTTCGAATGCGCCGCACGGACCGGAAGTTTCGCTGGCGCGGCCAAGGAGCTGGGCACATCGCAACCCGCAATTAGTCGCCATATCGCAAACCTTGAAGCGCGGAATGGCGCCAAGCTCTTCGAACGATCCCGAACCGGAGTAAAGCTGACCGAAGCGGGACGGCGCTTCCATACAGGCGTCGCTCCTGCGCTCGGCATGATCGACAAGGCCACCTCCGAGATCGCCGAGGCTTCATCGAGCGAACGAGTGGTGATCGCGTGCTCCGAACCGGCGTCACACTACCTGCTGAGGCCGCAACACAATGCGCTTCGCCAAGCACTCGGCGAGCGCACTCAAATACAAACCGTAATTTTTCATCGCTACTCGCAGAACCTGCCACTTGATTCGGTTCCCGACGTGGTTCTGGACTGGGAGGCCACCATTCGAGGGGATGGCGCAGTGATTCTTTTTGCGGAAGCGGTGAGGCCGGTCTGTGCCCCCGAATACGCTGCAACCCATTCGGATACGTTGAATGGCCCCGTAAGCGGCTGGGGTGATCTCTCGTTTCTCGAGCCTGGCAGCGCTAGTGAAAACTGGGCGTCGTGGGAGGGCTGGTTTCAAGCCGCTGGGCGCCCCGAGCACTCGCCTCAGTTCGTGAGCTTCGACAATTACGTCTATTCGCTTGAGGCGGCCGTCGAGGGGCAGGGCATCGCGCTGGGCTGGAAAAACTTCGTCGATCAGCATCTCGAAACCGGCGCCCTGGTCGCGCTCGGCGATGGCTATATAGAACGCGACAATCACTTTTGCGCCGCGCTCACGGAACAGGGTCGTGTCAAACCCATCGCACGGGTCTGTCTCTCGTTCTTGGAGCAAAGTACGTCGTCCCAGGACGAGGAGTAGAGCGCACCGCGGTGCGCCGCGCCGCCCTCCGCCGGTTGCTCCCTCGAGACTGTGCTGCCAGGTCTTCACCAAGTTGGCGACGTGTGATGCAGCGCGCGACTTGCGTGCGCCCGGCGAATAGCGCATCGACCCCATCGATTTGTGTAGGATGCACCGTTAAGAAAAACACATACCTAATAGGCATAGTAATGACGTTTTGATTTTGGAAGTCGTTCACCAAGTGTCGCTTATTATGAATGTTTCTCGAGATACCCCTGACGTTCAAGGTCATAAATCTATCTACGAGATCGATTCCGGGAATCCACGGCGACTGTCGAACTCCTCCTCCCCACTCTCAGACACTATCATGAAAAATACGCAATATCAAAGTGTTATATAAATACACTCAAATCGGATATGCCAACTTACCATGTCGTCACACCCGTTGTTCGACTGACATTATCGATGCAGAAACCCAAGTATTCGATCATTATTATGCGAAAGTATCCAGATTAGATCGCCGCAACTTCACGCAAATTCATAAGAACTTCTTATCGAGAGCGTTAGAATTCTTCTCTGGACGCATTTTGCCATCGTTGCCACATGTATAAGTGAGTTATGTGCAGCTAATTCGCGAAGGACGCGGACCAGAGATGTTCGAGAAGCGAAACGACCTGATCAAGTTCCTTGCCGTTGCGGAGACAGGCGCCATCCTTTCGGCCGCCGACAAGCTCGGCATCACGCAACCCGCCCTCTCGCGCGTGGTCGCACGGCTCGAGCGCCAGTTCGGAGGCCGGCTGTTCGACCGCATGTCCACCGGCGTTCGGCTCACACCTCTCGGTGCCGTGGTTGCCGATCTGGCTCGCCACATCCTCTATGAAATCGAGGCTGCCGAAGAGAAGATCACCGCGACGCTCGCAGGCCGCACCGGCAGCCTGCGCGTCACGGCTGGTCCCATGTGGATGCGGGCCGTGCTTCCCGATGCGGTCGCCAAGTTCCACGAGACCTGCCCTGGCGTGGAACTCAAGCTGAAGACCCTTCCGATGACCGAAGGCGTCCGCCTCTTGGCCAACGGCGACAGCGACATCCACTGCGGCGGCATCAACAGCAACGAACCCTTGCCGCAGTTCCTCAAGAGCGAACGCTTCCTGGACATGACGTGGGGCATCGTCGCTCACAAGGACCATCCGCTCCATTCCGGAACGGTGAGCGATGATGCGCTCGCCCAGTACCCGTGGATCGACTTCGACGCACCCATGCGGGCGGATGCCGCCAACGGGCGGCCTTCGTTGGCGGGAGTCCTCGACCAGCTCTACGAAAGGACGGGTAGGCGGATAAAGACCGTCACGCGCGCCGGTTCCGCCGGCCTGTTCCTGATGGCAGCAGGCCCCTACCTCTCCTGGCTGTCACTGACCTTCCTGGAGCGTTTGCCCGGACATCCGCTCAAGCCCCTGCCGGTGACGTTCGGCACTTATCGTCACCGCACCGGAATGGTGTCGCGGCGCTCCTCCGACGACTTGTCGCCGTTCGGGCGCTTCCGGGGAATCGTGCGGGAGATCGCGTCGTCGAGAGGCGCCTGAGACCCGGCTTCGCTAGCTGCCCCCCGTCCCGCCGTCGTCCCTGGGTGTGAGCACGAGCGCGGCGGAGTTCATGCAGTAGCGCAAGCCCGTGGGCGCCGGCCCGTCCGGAAAGACGTGGCCGAGGTGCGCGTCGCACCGGCTGCACACCACCTCGGTCCGGCGCATGCCGTAGCTCATGTCCTCCACCGAGCCGACGTTTCCCGGATCGACCGGCCTCGTGAAGCTCGGCCAGCCGGTACCGGAATCGAACTTGTCGCCCGAGCTGAAGAGGGCGGCGCCGCAGCAGACGCAGGCATACTCACCCGGCGTCTTCTCGTCGCAGTAGGCACCGGTGAAGGGCCGCTCGGTGCCCCCCTTCCGGGTCACGTAGTACTGCTCCTCGGTCAGCGCCGCGCGCCACTCCGCATCGGTCTTCACCACCTTGTCCGCCATGATGTCCTCCCTCGGCCGCGCCCTGCCGCGCCCCGTTCCCTCGATTGCCGGGCTCGACCGGTATATATAGCGCCGGCCGGCCCAGCCCAGCCCTAAATTCGACCGAACCACCCCGCGAACGGCCCGTCGGCAAGCAAAGGAGGCTCTCATGGCACGGCCTGCACCTGCGGCGGTCAAAACCATTGCGTTGCTCGGCACCGGCACCATCGGCGCGAGCTGGGCGACCTACTTTCTGGCGCGCGGCTTCTCGGTCACCGCCTGGGACCCGGCGCCCGGCACCGCTCAACACCTCCGCGCCTTCATCGACGCGGCTTGGCCCGCCATGGAGCGGCTCGGCTTGGCGAATGGCGCCGATCCTGCGCGGGTGCGCATGGTGGACGAGCCGGAGCAGGCGGTCGAAGGCGCGGTCTTCGTGCAGGAAAACGCGCCGGAAGACACAGCCCTGAAGCGCGCGCTCTACCGACGCATTGACGGGGCGCTCATGCCAGACGCGGTGCTCGCATCGAGCACGTCGGGCTTGTTGATCAGCGAGCTTCAGGAGGGCCTGCGCAGCGGTTCGCGCTTCGTCGTTGGCCACCCCTTCAATCCGCCCCATCTCGTCCCCTTGGTCGAGGTGGTGGGCGGGCGCGACACCGACCCGGCCACGGTCGACTGGGCGCTCTCCTTCTACAACGCCCACGGCAAGCGCGCGATCCGGGTGGAGCGCGAGGTGCCGGGCCATATCGCCAACCGCCTGCAGGCGGCGCTCCTGCGCGAGGCGTTTGATCTGCTGCTTTCGGGCACAGCCAGCGCCGCCGATATCGACGCGGCGGTTTCCCACGGCCCAGGGCTCCGCTGGGCCTTCATGGGGCCCTTCCTCACCATGCACCTGGCCGGCGGCGAGGGCGGCACGCGCGGGGCTCTCAACCACTTCGGGCCAGGGCTGGAACGCTGGTGGGCATCTTCCGGCACGCCCCGCCTCGATGAGAGTGCGATCGAGACCATGGGCCGCGCCGTGGACGAGATGCTGGAGGGCCAGTCGATCCCGGCGCTCGCGGCCGAGCGCGATGCGCGGCTGCTCGCACTTCTGGCGGCACTGGAGACCCCGTCGAAGCCGGGGAACGCGGCATAACGAGGGCCGCTGGTGCGCAGCGCTGGTGCCGGCAGCCGGCATCGGCCATCATCGCGGCGCTCCAGGGCACCGCACGGAGGAGCCATGATCACCAAGGGAATCGAGCAGCTCGTGGCTGAGGCCGAAGCCGAGATCGAAACTCTCTCGGCCGCCGACGCCATCGCGCTGCTGGACGACGGGAACGTCGAGCTCGTCGACATCCGCGACATCCGCGAGCTGTGGCGCGAGGGCGCCGTCCCCGGCGCGCGTCATGTGCCGCGGGGCATGATCGAGTTCTGGATCGATCCGGAGAGCCCCTACCACAAGCCCTTCTTCGCGAGCGGCAAGAAGTTCGTCTTCTTCTGCGCGGGCGGCATGCGCTCGGCGCTCGCCACGCAGGCGGCGCAGAACATGGGCCTCAGCCCCGTCGCCCACATTGCCGGCGGCTTCGGCGCCTGGAAGGAGGCGGGAGGCCCCACCGAGGAGAAGCCGCGTCCTTAACCCGGATTTCTCGGAGCGCTCGCAGCCTGCGCGCCGCGCGAGGTGCGAGACAAGAACCTTAATTTCGAAGCGGGACACGCCGGGATCAAGCGGGATAGGCGGGGTTTCCCAGGGCAACCAACGCCCACTCATCCCGCCAACCGCGACGCCCTCGTTCGTGCACATCATGAATCGATCCTGGTGCGGGCGCCGCGCCCGGTGCACCGGTCCATGGTCCGGGGAGTCGGCGGGGCGGAAGGGGCGTCGTTATCCCGGTCCCGTCGGCCGGACCGTGTTGCGAAGACCATGACCGTGGCGGGACATGCGGGCTGAGCCCCCGCCGGCCGGCCCCGCACAGCGGGCCGGGCCGTTCGCGCCGTTGCTCGCCGCCTACTACACCCTGCCGCCGCCGGCGCGCGGCATGCTGCTGCTGCTGGGCGCCACCATCGGCTTCGCGTCGATGCACGCAGTGATCCGCATCGCGTCGAGCGAGCAGCATGCCTTCGAAATCGCGTTCTTCCGCAATCTCTTCGGTCTGATCTTCATTTCGCCGTTCCTGCTGCGCCACGGCTTCGGCGCGTTGCGCACGAGCAAGCTGCCGCTCCATGCAGCGCGCGGCGCGGTCCACGTTTCGGCCATGATGATGTTCTTCTATGCGGTGCCGATCACGCCGCTCGGCACCGTCGCGGCACTGAGCTTCACCGCGCCGCTCTTCGTCACCGTGGGCGCGGTGCTACTGCTGGGCGAGGTGGTGCGGATCCGACGCATCGTCGCGCTCATCGCGGGCTTCGCCGGGGCGCTGATCATTGTCCGCCCCGGCATGGTGGCGCTCGACCCCGGCTCGCTGCTGGTGCTCGGCTCGTCAGCAGTCTGGGCCGGCGCAATGATCATCATCAAGCTGCTGTCCCGCACGGAATCGAGCCTGACGATGACCGCCTACATGGCGGTTTTCCTCACGCCGCTCTCGTCCATCGCGGCGGCCTTCGTCTGGCAATGGCCTTCGCTCGAAGACCTCGGCTGGTTCGCGCTGATGGGGAGCTTCGGCACCCTCGCCCATCTCTGCCTCGCTCAGGCGTTCCGCGAAGCTGACGCGACGGTGGTGCTGCCAGTCGACTTCCTCCGCCTCATCTGGGCGTCGCTCTACGGCTATCTGCTCTTCAACGAGGTGCCGGTGCTCTACGTCTGGATCGGCGGCATCGTCATCTTCGTGAGCACGCTCTACCTCGCCTACCGTGAGGCCAAGGTGGCGCGGGACACCATCGCCGCAAAGGCCGGCGCCCCGCCGCCGAGTTGACGCCGCCACGCTTGGCGGCATAACGAGGCGCTCGCTATGCTGGCCTCTCCATGGGCCTCACCGCTGGAGTGTGTTCGATGCAACTCGGTCTCTTCACCATGCCGCTGCACCCGCCGGGCGCGAACTTCACCGCGACGCTCAAGGCGGACCTGGACCAGATCGTCAAGCTCGACGAGCTGGGTTATTCCGAGGTCTGGATCGGGGAGCACTTCACGTCGGAGTGGGAGAACATCCCGGCGCCGGACCTGCTCATCGCGCAGGCGATCCCGCTGACCAAGCAGATCAGGCTGGGCACCGGCGTCAGCTGCATCCCGAATCACGATCCCTTCGTGCTCGCCCACCGCATCGCGCAGCTCGACCACATGGCGGAGGGCCGCTTCAACTGGGGCGTCGGCACCGGCAGCTTTCCCGGCGACATGCAGGTCTTTGGCTATTGGGGCGAGAACCCCGCCATCAACAACCAGAGCTACACGCGTGCCGCGCTCGATACGATCCTGAAGCTCTGGACCGACCCCGAGCCCGGCGTCTACGAGAGCGATGGCTTTCGCTTCCTCATCCCTGAGACCGTTACTGATTACGGGCTGCGCGCGCACGTTCGTCCTTATCAGAAGCCGCATCCGCCCATCGGTGTCGCCGGCGTCTCCCCGCGCTCTTCCACGCTCAAGATGGCCGCGGTCAAGGGCTGGATGCCCATGTCGATCAACCTCATTCCCCCGGTGCTGCTCAAGACCCATTGGGACGCGATCGCCGAAGGCGCAGAGGAGGCGGGCCGCGCCCCCGACCCCAGCGAGTGGCGCGTCGCCCGCGAGATCGTGGTGGCGGAGACCAGCGCCAAGGCCCGCAAGCTCGCGTGCGAAGGGGTCCTCGCCCGCGACTTCCGCGACTACTTTTTCCGGCTCCTGCCCAAGGTCGGCATGCTCAAGCTGCTGAAGAACGATCAGGACATGGCCGACAGCGACGTGACCATCGAGTACATGGTGGACAACGTCTTCATCGTCGGCAGCGTCGACGAGGTGGCGCAGAAGCTGAACGACCTCAGGGGCGAGATCGGCCCGTTTGGAACCCTTCTCGCCATGGGTCACGACTGGGAGCCCTACGAGGACTGGCACCAATCCATGACGCTGCTCAAGAACGAGGTGCTGCCCAAGGTCGCGTAGCCCGGCTCCCTCGCCGTATTCACAGCTTGCGCGCCCGCAGTGGGCGGTGCTCCGCACCATGGTGCGGTAGCGCGGCGGGCGGTTGCGTTCCGCGCGCGCTGTTGGGACCATGGCGTGTACCGGCGCCTCGCGGCGCCCGGCACTCTCCTCAGCGGGCGGTAGGGCGCCAGCGTGACCGATATCGCCGAGGCCTTCGCGGCGGCCTTCTCCCTCGTCTACCACCTCGACAGCGACCTGGGCGAGATCGTGCTGCTCTCGCTCCAGGTCAGCGTCGGCGCCGTGGCGGTGGCGAGCGCGGTCGGCCTGCCCCTGGGCGCGGCGGTGGCGCTCTTCCGCTTCCCCGGCCGGGGCGCCATCGTCGTCATCCTCAACGCGCTCATGGGGCTCCCCCCTGTGGTGGTGGGTCTCGTGGTCTACCTCGTGCTCTCGCGCGCCGGCCCACTCGGCGTGCTCGGGCTGCTCTTCACGCCGACCGCCATGGTCATCGCCCAGGTGCTGCTGGTGACGCCAATCATCGCGGCGCTCGCCCGCCAGGTGATCGAGGACATGTGGGTCGAGTACGAGGAGCAGCTTCGCTCCCTCGGCGCGACGCCGCGCCGCGCGTTGATGGCACTGCTCTGGGATGGCCGCCTCAGCCTGCTCACCGCCGTGCTCGCGGGCTTCGGCCGCGCCATCGCTGAGGTCGGCGCGGTGATGATCGTGGGCGGCAACATCGACCACGTGACCCGCGTCATGACCACGGCCATCGCACTCGAGGTCTCCAAGGGCGACCTCGCGCTCGCGCTCGGCCTCGGCATCGTCCTGGTGGCGCTCTCGATCGCGGTGAGCGCCGCCGCCGCGCTCCTGCGCGGCACGCTGGCGCAGGGGCGGCCGCGATGACTGTGCCATCGATCCTGCCGCTGGAGCTTCGGGGCGTGAGCTTCGAGCGCGACCGGCAGCGGCTGCTGAAGTCCATCTCGGCTCGCGTCGCCGAGGGGCCGAAGACGATCATCATGGGCCCCAACGGCGCGGGAAAGAGCCTCCTGCTCCGGCTCTGCCACGGGCTGATCGCGCCGAGCGAGGGCGAGGTGCTGTGGCATGGCGCCGCCGGGCGCGACCCGCTGCGCTTCCAGGCGATGGTAATGCAGCGGCCGGTGATGCTGCGCCGCTCGGTCGCCGCCAACATCGACTTCGCGCTCAGCCTGCGCCGCATCCCCCGGCCGGAGCGCCGGCGGCTGATCACGCAAGCGCTGGAGCGCACCGGGCTCAGCGCCTTCGCGCGGGTGCCGGCGCGCGTGCTCTCGTTCGGCGAGCAGCAGCGGCTGGCGCTCGCACGCTCATGGGCGCTGCACCCGCAGGTGCTCTTCCTCGACGAGCCGACCGCCAATCTCGACCCGGCCGCGACCCACGTGATAGAGGGCGTGATCGAGGCGATGGCCCAGGAGGGCACTAAGATCATCATGACCACGCATGATCTCGGCCAGGCGCGCCGGCTTGCGGACGAGGTGATATTCCTGCACCGGGGCCGCCTGCTGGAGCACGCCCCAGCCGAGACCTTCTTTGCGGGGCCCCAGAACGAGCTCGCAAGTGCCTTCCTGCGTGGCGAACTCTTGTGGTGGGAGCGCCGCGAGCTCACCCCGCCCAAGACCTGAGTCTGAGAGCGCTGCCCATGCGACCCCACGGCCGCATCCGAGGCCGCGTCTTCCGCCTGTTCGCGGCGTTGGCCTTCGCGCTCCTGCTGGCGGTGCCGGGGGCGCGGGCCGGCGACTTCATCACCGTCGCCTCGACCACGTCGACCCAGAATGCCGGGCTCTTCGACCATCTGCTGCCGCTGTTCGAGGCCGAGAGCGGGATCGAGGTGCGCGTCGTCGCGGTCGGCACCGGCCAGGCGCTCCGGCTCGCACGGAACGGCGATGCGGACCTGCTGCTGGTGCACGACAAGCCGTCGGAGGAGGCCTTCGTCGCCGAAGGCTACGGCAGTGCGCGCTTCGACCTGATGTACAACGACTTCGTGCTGGTCGGGCCGGCGAGCGATCCGGCCGGGATCGCGGGCACGGACGACGCGGCGGCTGCGCTCGCCAGCATCGCGGCGGCGAAGGCGCCCTTCGTCAGCCGAGGCGACGACAGCGGCACCCACCGGCGCGAGCGCGCGCTCTGGGCCGCCGCCGGCGTGGACCCCACCGGCGCGTCGGGCACCTGGTACCGCGAGGCCGGGCAGGGCATGGGCGCGACGCTCAACACGGCGACGATGATGGAGGCCTATACTCTCGCCGATCGCGGCACCTGGCTCTCCATGCGCGGCAGGCTAGCCCTGCGCATTCTCGTCGAGGGCGATGCGCGGCTCCGCAACCAGTATGGCGTCACCCTCGTGAGCCAAGAGAGGCACCCGCACGTGAAGGCCGCGCTTGCCCGGCGCTTCGCCGACTGGCTGCTCTCGCCCGCCGGCCAGGCCGCGATCGACGGCTTCGCCATCGACGGCGAGCGCCTCTTCATTCCCAACGCGCGCTAGACAAGGCGCGGTCGGTCCGGATAAGTCCGGCATAGTCCGGGTTCTTCCGGCCATCCGCGCGGAGGCCAGCTCATGGCGGTCAAGATTCTACCCAAGGAAGACGCCACCAACGGCTGGAGCCGCATCCTGCCTCCGCGCGAGCCCAGGCCTGCGCTCAAGGGCGACGTGCGGGCCGACTGGCTGGTGGTGGGCGCGGGCTTCGCCGGCTTGGCGGCCGCGCGCAGGCTCGCCGAGAACCGGCCCGACGATCACATCGTCCTGCTGGAGGCGCACGAGGTCGGCGAAGGCGCGTCCGGCCGCAACTCAGGCTTTGCCATCGACCTGCCCCACAACGTCGGCGGCGAGTTCGAGGAGCTTTCGGGCGCTCACGGCTACATCCGCCTCAGCCGCGCGGCGATCGACTATCTCGATGCCTGCGTGACGCAGAACGGGATCGAGTGCGCCTACACCCATCGCGGCAAGTACCACGCCGCCCGCACAGACCTCGGGCGCGAGAAAATCCTAGAGCCCTTCGCGCGCGTGCTCGACGAGCTGGGCGAGCCCTATCGCTGGGTCGATGCCGCCGACCTCCAGCGAGAGCTCGGCACCTCCTATCACACGTCAGCCCTCTACACGCCCGGCGGGCGACTCATGAACCCAGCGGGGCTTACCAAGGGCCTCGCCGACACACTGCCCGGGAACGTGACGCTGCACGAGCACACGCCGGTGATGGAGGTGGAGGAGCGGAACGGCATTCGCGCAACCACCCCCAGCGGCACCGTCGACGCCCAGGCCATGGTGCTCGCGGTCAACGGCTATGCGCCGCAGTTCTCGGTCTTCAAGGGCAAGTTACTGACCTTCGCCGCCCACGGCAGCCTGACGCGGCCGCTGACCGAGGCCGAGCACCAAGCGCTCGGCGGCGTGGACGATTGGGGGCTTACTCCGGCCAACTCCCACGTCAGCGTCACCATGCGCTACACCGTCGAGCGGCGCATCCTGATCCGCCAGCGCTTCTATTACGCGCCGAGGCTGAGACGCTCGGACGCCGAAATTCGGACGGTCCACCGCGACCACCAGCGGGCCTTCGAGACGCGCTTCCCCATGCTGCCGGAGGTCGAGATCGAGCACACTTGGCGCGGCTATGTCTGCCTCTCGCGCAACAACGCACCGGGCTTCGGCAAGGTGGGGCCCCACACCTTCGCTGCCGTGTGCCAGAACGCGGTCGGCGTGACCAAGGGCACCATTTCCGGCGTGCTCGCGGCGGACATGGCCACCGGGCAGGACAATGCGCTCATCGCCGACTTGGAGGCGCAGGGGAAGCCGGACCCGCTGCCGCCGGCGCCCATCACGTATCTGGGCGTCCGCGCCCGTCTCGCCCTCGACGAAATCCGCTGGCGCCGCGAGCGTTAGAGCGCGTCCGACATTGACGGACGCGCGACAGGCCGCGACCGCGGCCCGCCGCGCTAGCGGCGCCCTCGCGGAAGCGTCGGCCGAAGGCCGACTGCCGTGAGCGAAAAATCCTAGTCCCCGTTCAGCTCCCGACGCAGCTCGCGCAGGAAGTCCCCAGCCACATGGGCCGGCACAGTCGAGGCCCGCACCAGGGCGTCGAAGTGGCGCGTCAGCACGCGGATATGCTCGATCGTGTTGAAGGCGAAAAACATCTGACCGACATAAACCACCGTCCGCTGCGGCCCGAACACGGTGTAGGGCACGGAGAAATGGGTTAGGCCGTCGAAGAAGAACACGCGCAGCGTGGGGTAGAGCTCGTCGATTAACCCGATCATGTGATCGAGCTGCTCGCATCTGGCGGCCAGCGAAAGGTCCCGCCAGATGCTCTCGGCACGTGTGAAGGATTCCATGGACTGACGTGACATGCAGATCTCGATGTCCGTCTCCGGTAGCCGCACGTAGGCGAGGCGGCCGTGGGAAATGGCGATCGCCCGGTCGGCCGACCTCGCGGCAAAATCGCGGTACTCGTAGTCCAGCACCGCCTCGGTCTTTAGCAAGTCCGGGAGCCTGGTCGGCACGTGTCGGATCTTGTAGCCGGCCGCCTCTTCGTACCAGGCGGCAAGGCTTTCATCCGCCGGCTCGTCCGCGCTCGGCTTCACCTCCACCGATTCCTGCAGAATATCGGCGACGAGCTTGGTGTGCTGACTGAGCCCGAGCAGCCAGTCAAGGCTCACGTTGAGGGCGGACGCGATCGCTGCGGCAGTGTCGGCGCGCGGCAGGCGGTCGGCCTCGGCCGATAGAAGCTGCGAGAGCGTGGAGCGGTCGATGCCGATCCGCGCGGCGAGCGTAGATCGGTTGACCTGCCCCCTCTCCATGGCCTCGAGCAGCCGCTCGCGGAACCGTTGCGCCGTGTCACGCCTATCCATGCGCTAATTCCCCATATTGAGAAGAAAATCATCATTAGGTGCAAACTATCACATATCTTCGAGAATTGACGCACAGTATGACGAAGCGAGCGAATTCCCACGTTGTTTCACCGCGAGACGGGTCGCAGAGTGGACGGAAGTCGCCGCCACAGCCGGGCCACCGTGGTGAGAAACCTCGACAACTCCCTCGCTCAAGCGGACCTCCCTGTCCTCTGGCGCCGCATCGAGGGGCCGACCTGGCTCGTGGCGGCGGCGGTCTATGGCGGCTGGCTGGCGCTCACCTGGTTCCACCATGCGCTGCCCTGGTGGCTGGTCCTGCCGCTCGGCGGCTGGTTGGTCGGCTGGCACGGCGGCCTGCAGCACGAGATCATCCACGGCCATCCCACGCGCCGGCCTTGGCTCAACACGGCGCTCGCCATAGCGCCGATCGCGCTCTGGCTGCCCTATCCCCTCTACCGCAGCCGTCACCTGTCGCACCATGCCACACCGCACCTCACGGACCCGTTGGCGGATACCGAAAGCTTCTACCTGGAGCCCGCGCGGTGGCAGCGGCTCGGGCCGGGCGGGCGGTTTCTGCTCCGGGTCCACAACACACTGGCCGGCCGGCTGCTGCTCGGGCCGGCGCTCACGATTCTTGCCTTCTGGCGGGAGGAAGGCGCGCGGCTCGTGCGCGGCGAGCCGGGATGCATCCAGATTTGGGCCACGCATGCGGTGCTGACGGCGCTGGTGCTGACCTGGGTGCTGGTCGTCTGCGGCATCCCGCTCTGGGCCTACGTGATGATCTACGTCTATCCAGGCACCGCGCTGATCCTGCTGCGTTCCTACACCGAGCACCGGCCTGCGCAGAGCCAAGCAAAGCGCACGGCCATCGTGGAGGCCGGGCCGTTGATGAGGCTGCTCTTCCTCGGCAACAATTTCCATGCGCTCCATCACGAGCACCCCGGCATCGCGTGGTACGACCTGCCACACGTCTACCGCGCGGAGCGTGAGCGCGTGCTCGCCAACAATGGCGTCTTCCTGTTCGCCGGCTACGGCGATATCGTGCGGCGCTTTCTCTGGCGGGTGAAGGATTCACCGCTGCACCCCGGCCCGGCCGGTAGATACGAATGAGGAGGGTTGCCCCATGACTGACTCCGCAGCGTCGAGCGGAGCGGGTCTGCTTGAGCGATTGGCCGAAGGGCCGGTCATCTGCGCCGAGGGCTATCTGTTCGAGATCGAGCGCCGCGGCTACCTCTCCGCCGGCGCATACGTGCCGGAGGCGGTGCTCGACCACCCGGAGGTCGTGGCGCAGCTGCACCACGATTTCCTGCACGCGGGCTCCGACGTCATGCTCGCCTTCACCTACTACGCCCATCGCGAAAAGCTCCGGGTGATCGGCAGGGAGGACACGCTCGAGGAGATGAACCGCACCGCGCTGCGCCTTGCGCGAGAGGCCGCGGCCGGGAGCGACGCGCTGGTCGCCGGGAACGTGTCCAACTCCAACATCTATGTTGAGGGCGACGCCGAGTCCGCCCGTGAGGTGCGCGCGATGTTCGACGAGCAGGTGGAATGGGCCGTCGACGAGGGCGTGGACTACATCGTCGCCGAGACCATCTCCTTCGTCGGCGAGGCTCTGCTCGCGCTCGAAGCGATCAAGGCGGCCGACCAGACGGCGGTGATCAACCTCGCCGTCCACCGCGATCCGCAAACGCGCGATGGCTGGACCCCGAACGAGGCCTGCAAACGACTCGAGGACGCGGGCGCGGACGTGGTCGGGCTCAACTGCACGCGCGGCCCAACCACCATGCTGCCCCTTCTCAGGCCCATCCGCGAGGCGGTGAGCTGCCATGTCGCCGCGCTGCCGGTGGCCTATCGCACCACCGCCGACCAGCCCTCCTTCCAGTCCCTGGAGGATCCCCATTGCGCCTGCCTGCCGCGCGAGCGCCCCTTCCCCACCGCACTCGATCCCTTCACCGTCAACCGCTACGAGATCGAGGAATTCACCAAGGAGGCGCAGGCGCTCGGCATCAACTATCTCGGCGTCTGCTGCGGTGCGTCCCCCCACCACATCCGCAGCATGGCGGAGGCGCTCGGCCGCCGCCCCCCAGGGAGCAGGTATTCGCCCGACATGTCCGTGCACGCCTTCTACGGAACCTCGGACAAGGTCCAGTCCGAATACAAGACCTTCGCGAAGCACCTGTAGCGCTGGCCGGCGCCCACACGAACGAGGAGACCATTTGCATGACTGACGCCGGAGCATCTGCAGCGCCGGGCCTTCTGGAGCGGCTCGATGCAGGTCCGGTTATCTGCGCGGAGGGTTATCTGTTTGAGCTTGAGCGCGCCGGCTATCTCACCGCCGGCCCCTATGTGCCCGAGGCGGTGCTGGAACACCCCGATGCGGTGATCCGGCTGCACCGAGACTTTCTCCGTGCGGGTTCCGACGTGATGCTGGCCTTCACCTACTACGCCCATCGCGAGAAGCTCAGGCTGATCGGCAAGGAGGATCAGCTTGAGCGAATGAACCGCACCGCGGTCCGCCTCGCGCGAGCGGTGGCGCAGGAAGGCGGCGCCCTGGTCGCCGGGAACGTCAGCAACTCCAACATCTTCGTCGAGGGCGACGCCGAGTCTGCCCGGACGGTACGCGCCATGTTCGACGAGCAGGTGGGCTGGGCCGTCGACGAGGGCGTGGACTTCTTCGTGGCCGAGACCATCGGCTACGTGGGCGAGGCCCTGCTCGCGCTCGAAGCGATCAAGGAGACCGGTCTGCCGGCGGTGATCAACCTCGCCATCTTCCGCGACCCGCACACCCGCGAGGGCCTGACCCCGGCCGAAGCCTGCAAGCGCCTGGAGGACGCGGGCGCCGACGTGGTCGGCCTCAACTGCGTGCGCGGCCCCGCGACCATGCTGCCGTTGCTGGAGGCGATCCGCAAGGCGGTGAGCTGCCACGTCTCCGCGCTGCCGGTGGCCTATCGCACCACCGAGGACGGGCCGACCTTCCTCTCCCTCAGCGATCCGGGCTGCGCCTGCCTGCCCGAAGGACGCGCCTTCCCCACCGGGCTCGATAACCTCGCCTGCAACCGCTACGAGATCGCGGAGTTCACCAGGGAGGCCCGGGCGCTCGGCGTGAACTACCTCGGTGTCTGCTGCGGCGCGGCGCCCCACCACATCCGCAGCATGGCGGAGGCGCTAGGCCGCCGCCCGCCGGCGAGCAAGCACTCGCCGGACATGAGTCGGCACGCTTATCTGGGCACGGTCCCGGAAATTCCGGCGGCCAACAAAGAATTTGCGAAAAGTCTTTAGCGCTTTATCGCTCACGGCAGCCGGCCTGCGGCCGGCGCCTCCGCGAGGGCGCCGCTGACGCGGCGGGCCGCGGTCGCGGCCTGTCGCGCGTCCGCCAAAGACGGACGCGCTCTAGCCGCCGACGCCGCCGTAGGCGACGCCCGAGAGCCGCGACATGTCCTCTTTCCAGGTCTCGAGATCGTCGAGTGCGAGCTGGTTGAGGTGCGTGTGCCCGCAGGCACGCGCCATGATCTTCATCAGCTCGACGCTCGCCTCGAAGAAGTTGGCGAGGCGCCGTGCCGACTTCTCGACCTCAATCCGCGCAGTCAGATGCGGCTTCTGGGTCGCGATGCCGACCGGGCAGTTGTTGGTGTGGCAGGCGCGCATGCCAAGGCAGCCGATCGCCTGAATCGCGGCGTTGGAGACCGCGACCGCATCGGCCCCCAGCGCCAGCGCCTTGGCGAAATCGGCTGGCTTGCGCAGGCCCCCGGTAATCACCAGTGTCACGTCCTGGCGCTCGGACGCGTCCAGATGGCGCCGCGCGCGCGCCAGCGCCGGGATGGTCGGCACCGAAATGTTGTCGCGGAAGATCAGCGGCGCAGCCCCCGTGCCGCCGCCCCGGCCGTCCAGGATGATGTAGTCGACGCCCACCTCAAGCGCGGCGTCGATATCCTTCTCGATATGCTGGGCCGAGAGCTTGTAGCCGATCGGGATGCCGCCGGTGTGGCTCCGCACCTCGTCTGCGAAGTCCCTCACCTGGCGCCAGTCGGTCCAGTCCGGGAAGCGCGGCGGCGAGACCGCGGGCGAGCCTTCCGACAGCCCCCGCACCTCGGCGATCTTGCCCCTCACCTTGTTTCCCGGCAGGTGACCGCCGGTGCCGGTCTTGGCGCCCTGGCCACCCTTGAAGTGGAAGGCCTGCACGTTCTCAAGCTTGTCCCACGAGAAGCCGAAGCGGCCCGAGGCGTACTCGTAGAAGTAGCGGCTGCAGGCCTGCTGCTCCTCCGGCAGCATGCCGCCCTCGCCCGAGCAGATGCCGGTGCCAGAAAGCTCGGCGCCCCGCGCGAGCGAGACCTTGGCAGGTTCCGAGAGTGCCCCGAAGCTCATGTCCGAGACCAGCAGTGGAATCTCGACGGTCAACGGCTTTTGGGCGTTCGGCCCGATCACCACCTCGGTGCCGACGGGCTCGTCGTCCAGGTGCGGCATGCGGTGGAGCTGCGCCGTGATGAACTGGATGTCGTCCCAGCTCGGCAGGTCCTGACGCGGCACGCCCATGGCCACCACGACGCCGTGATGGCCGGTCTTGCTGAGGCCGTCCTTGGCGTAGCCCTGGATCAGCCCGACGTGGGGCTCCTCGGGCGCAGGGTGGGTGTCGGCGTAGAGGCCGAGGTACTCGTCCCGCTTGAAGGGCTGCGGGTGCTCTTCCCCCCAGGCGCCGATCTCGTCCGCATCGACCAGGACCTGGCCGTCCTCGATCCAGGACGCAAACTTGGGCAGGATTTCCTCGTTGTTGTATTCGCTGACGCCGGTATCGAGGCGGTAGTCCCAGTAGTGAACGCCGCAGATCAGGTTCTCGCCGTCGACGTAGCCGTCGGCCATGAGCGCGCCCCGGTGCAGGCAGCGGCCGTAGAAGACCGAGACGTTGTCGTCGTAGCGCACGACGCAGAGATCGACCTCGCCGACCAGGGCATAGGCCGGCTGGCGGTCTTCCAACTCGTCGAGCGTCTTGATCGCGATCTTGTTCATGGAAACCCTGCCCTCCGCCACCTCGCGCGCCCGGCGCGGCGTCCGCTCGATGGTCACGCGCCCCCTGACTCGTCTGCGTCGGCCAGGGATATTCCGCGTCTGCGCAGCAGGCGTTCGGCTCGCCTGGAGACGATGTGGGCCACGCACAGCAGGGCGAAGGCGCCCATGACGCCCGCGAAGATGCCGAAGCCCGAGATCAGCGTGCCGCGAATCTGCTGCTGCACCTCCAGGTAGACCCACCAGGAGGCGTAGCCAAGGCCGGCGGTTACGATCGCGCCGACTACGATCCAGGCGGCTTGCCGCATCGCTCAGAACACCTTGGCCGTGTCGATATCGACCTTGAAGACGAGGAGGTCGTCCAGGCGCTCGACCTCGCCCTCGAGCTCGATTAGGACCGCCACGTAGTCACCGAAGTGGTCTGGCAGCGGCCCGCCGTCCTGATCGGCCATTAGCAGGAACGTCTCGCCCTCGACCGCGCCTTCCTCCGCCGTCACGAAGATCGGCGGTGCGCCGGAAGAAATGCAGAGGTTGGCGCAGGCCTTGTGCGCGAGCCCGTCGCCCGGGCGCATGGCGCCCAGATGGCACTTGCTGTCGCAGATCTCGCCGATAAGACGCCAGCGGCCGAGCGGTTCCGCCGGCACCGGCGTGAATTCGGGTGGCGGCTCACCTTCGGCCGCCTCCACCGCCTGCAGGGAATTCTTGCCCTGGACCTGCAGCATGTCGATGTCGCCGCGCTGGAACATGAAGCCCTTCACGTCGACGAGCTGGTCGAAGAACTTGCGGCCGCGGCGCTTGACGCTGCGCTTGCCGGGCACAGTGAGCATGACCGTGCGTGCCTCGGGATTCTTGGCGTCCGGACGCACGCGCAGGATCGGATAGGGCTTCTCCAGCAGCACCCCGGTCATCTCCTGCTTCCCGAGCTTGCGTGCGAACGTGCCGTCGCCAGGATCGTTCACGTTGGTGCCGAGCGCGAACGCCAGTCCCGCCATGCCGCCCACGAACGCGGCGGCAACGACCACCAGGAAGATCGCGAGCGGGCGCGGCACGCTGTTCAGGTAGCCGACGAAGAAGCCGGGGTCGGGCAAGCGGCCTGCCATGTTACGCCTCCGTCACCCGTACGGGTTCGACATGGGTGCCGGGCTCGTTGGGCCGGGGGTCGAGCAGGATCCGCCTGCCGTCGAGCTTGAGACGGTAGGTGGCGGCCTTCTCGGTGAAGGGGGGCGGCGAGCAGCCGTCACTGGGCCGGTACTGGAAGCCGTGCCACGGGCAGGTCACGTAGCCGTCCACGATGCGCCCTTCGCCGAGCGGGCCGTTCTGGTGGGCGCAGACGTTGGCGAGCGCCGACAGCCTGTCGCCGTAGCGAAAGACCGCGACGCGCTCGCCGTCCTCCAGCGCCACCACGATGCCGCGCCCGTCGGCGATATCGTCCACTTGGCCGGCCACGACCCAGGGAGCCTCGGCGGTGCTCTCGGACGCGCTCTCGGCAGTATTGCGGTCCTTCTGCCGCTCGATGCGCCCGGCGACCAAGTGCAGGCCGGCAACCGCGACTACGCTCAGGCCCACGACGGCGGCCAGCAGCGGGCTTTGCTTCGACTGCAGCGAGCCGAGCACGATGTGGCAGACGATCGCCGCATAGGCGACATAGACCGAGACATGGATCGCCTTCCAGATCGGCGGGGTCAGGAACCTGAGCCAGAAGTCGTGGCTCGTGGCCGCGAGCACCAGCAGCAGGAAGAGCGCGAAGATGCCGAAGGTCTCGAACGGAAAGCCGAGGAAGCGGTCGTAGCTCGTGTTGCTCGCCAGCACCGCGACGTACTTGTTCAGCGGGCTGAACGAGTAGTAGATGCTGACCACATGGGTGGCGTGCGTGAAGGCGATGGCACACGTGATCACGCCGAAGTGGCGCCGGTTGTAGAGCAGCGGCAGGAAGCGCGGGTCGAGGCGCGCGAGCGGTCCGATGCACAGGATGAACGTGAGCATCAGGAAGGCGCAGGTGCCAAAGGCCTGTGCCCGCAGGATCGCCCCGCTGGTCGGCTTGGTGACGTCCTGGAAGCTCGGCGCGATCTTGATGTAGAGAAGGATGTAGGCGACGGCGGCGGCGAGCACCACGACGTCGTAGATGATCTTGTTGCGGTTCCAGCCGACCGGCGCGTAACGCACGCTCATCGCTCAGCCGTCCCCTACTCGTCCGCCGTGGCGGCAGGCGCTTCGGCCTCCGCAGCGGGCTTCTCGACCTGAATGGCCGACTTCTCCGTCGGCCCGTGCTGGCGAATGGCAAGTGCCGCGATCAGCATCGCGGGCAGGAAGATCGCGAGCGCCTTCCACATGTAGGCGTGGGCGGCGCGGTGCCGACGCTGCATTGGGGGCGCCCTCAGCCCCGCTGCCGCTCGGCTTCGACCCAGCGCCAGATGACCAGCGGCCAGAGCACGATGCAGCCGGGGATCAGGAGCGGGCGGAAGGCGTAGACACGCCGCGCACGGACATCCACCCGCTCGACGCCGTAGAGCAGGAACGCGGCCGTGACGGCGAGCCCGACATAGCCGTAGTACTGCAGGACTTCGATGACGATCCGTGCCGCGTCCACGCTTCAACCCCCTGAAGAGCGGGCGCCGTTCGCGACTCCTGTCGGAGACTGCGTCTCCTCGTCGAGCCAGCGTTCTCGGCGCGGCGGAACGATACGGACGATCGCCGCCCGTGCCAACCCCGCGGGCGATCAACTGGTGATCAACTATGTGCGACCGGCATAGCGGAGTTTCTGGAACTCGCGGGTCATCGTGCCAGGTGCCGTGTCAGTCGCTGAGGGCCGCGAGCGCGGCGGCTCTGGTCTGGTAGACTGAAATGAGTCTGTCCACGCCGCCCCCCGAGAAGACCGCGGCGACGACACCCTGCGGCGCGCAGACTGCCATGCGGACGTCTCGGTCGCGCAGGACCCTGGCGGTGATCCTGAGAGCGCGAACACCGACGTTGCCGATATAGGCGAGCTGCTCGAAGTCCAGGATGACGGCATGGTCGCCGTCCTGAAGCGCCGCCGTGATCGTCGTCTCGAGCGACCCGGCGCCTTTCGGATCGATCCGCCCGCTCACGCGGGCGACCAGCACGCTATCCTGCCGCTCGACCGTCACGTCCATCGTGTTCCTCTCCCTGAAGCCGGCGCGCGCCTATAGCACGGGCGGAGCACCTCCGAACAGTCTGGATAGAAGCCGGCGACAAGTCAGAACGGCCAGAGTTCCCGCGCTACCCGGTTCGCCTGCCACCGGCATACCAGAGCGCGCCTTCCGACATCGCGGAAGTGCTGGCATTCGGCCGCCACCCACCCCATGATAGGAGCAGGCGGCGGCACCCTGCAGCCCGCCCGCCCCGCGGGACGAGGGGCAGGGGCACGACCGCAGAGGGCTGGGAGATGGCCACCACGACGATACCGATGGCGCGGGGGCTGCCGGTCGTTGGCAGTGTCTTCGATATGGCGCGGGACATACGTGCCTTCATGACCGACAGCTACCAGGAACTCGGGCCGGTCTACGGCATGCGGCTGTTCAACCGCCGCTTCACCGTGATGGCCGGGATGGAGGCCAACCGCTTCCTCGCGCGGGAGGGCACGAAGCACGTGCGCTCGTTCGAGTTCTGGAGCGGCTTCAATGCCTGGTTCGGCGCCGCGCGGTCCACACTGAGTGCCGACGGGCCCGAGCACGCGGCGTTTCGCCGCACGCTACGGCGGGGCTATTCCCGCGAGTACGCCGTGGAGCACATCGAAGGCCTGGTCGACATCGCCCGCCGGGAGATCGACGCTTGGCCCGCCGACCGGCCCATGCCCGCGGTGCCCGCGCTGCAGCGGATCGTCACCGACCAGGTGGGCACCCTGGTGGCCGGCGTTTCACCGCGCCCCTACAATGATGACCTGGTCCGCTACGTCCACGGGTTGCTCTCGGCCACCCTGGTGCCCGGCACCTACTTGCGCTGGTCGCCGCGCTTCCGCCGCGCCTCGGCACGTGTGGACAAGCTCTACCACGAGGTGATCGAGTGCCACACGGGCACCATGCGGGAGCGACACGGCGCAGAGCCGGACCTGATCGACGACCTGCTGGACCTGCACGACGCCGACCCGAAGTTCTTTCCCGAGGCGGACCTGAAGATCGCGGCGATGGGCCCCTTTGTCGCGGCGCTGGACACGGTGGCGGGCACCTCCGCCTTCATGCTGTACGCGCTGCTGCGCAACCCGGACGTTCTGGAGAAGGTGAGGGAGGAGGCCGACGCTCTCCTCAACGGCGACGTTCCGGCAGAGCAGGCGTTGCGCGAGATGGACGCGACGCACCGCGCGGCCATGGAGACCATGCGGATGTATCCGGTGACCCCGATGCTCATCCGCACCGCCGCCAATTCCTTCGAGTTCGCGGGCCATCGCATCCCCGCCGGCGCGCGGCTGATCATCGCCACCGCCGTTCCGCACTACCTGCCGGAGTACTTTCCTGAGCCCGAGCGCTTCGACATCGAGCGCTACACGCCGGAGCGGGCGGAGCACAAGCAGGCTTACGTCTATGCGCCCTTCGGCCTCGGCCCCCATCGCTGCCTCGGCAGCGGCTTCGCCGAGGTGCAGATCGCCGCGACCATGGCGACCATCCTGAACGAGGTCGACCTCGACCTCGATCGGGCCGGCTACAACCTGAAGACCACGCAGTTCCCCGTGCCTGCACCGTCCGAGTCCTTCAAGGTCCGGGTCAGGGGCCGGCGCGG